>JABFXP010000324.1 GCA_013361685.1 Catenulispora sp. | reverse complement strand
ACCTACGACTGGGCCACGGCGACGTTGAAGGACAACACCGCCAACACCACGGCCACGGTGCTGGCTCAGACCTGCGCCGCCAGCTCCGGCTGGACCGCGGTCAGCTCGGCGCTCACCGCGGGCCATTCCTACACCTTGACGTTGACGTCCCATGACGACAACTACGCCGGCGACGCCACCTACACCCTGTTCGACGACGTCGCTGTGAGCTGATTCCCCGTCCCTGCGACCGGTGCGGAGGCCGGACCACGCCCCGGCCTCCGCACCACCCACGCACCACCCCGACACCCGTCAGACACCGACCGACAACGCACCACCCACGCATAACCACGCACGAAACCACCCGTGCACGAACCCTCGTGCCCCTCACCGCCGGACGCGGATCCGTCCGGCATCAGCATCAGGAGTAACTGTGCGCCACCATCCGTCCCCCTTGCTCCGGCGCAGGCTGCTCGGCCTGCTCTCCGCCGTGGCCCTGCTGTTCCTCGGCATCACCGCGCTGAGCGGACCGGCCGCGGCGGCGACCTCCATCACCAACGGGGATTTCGAGGCCGGAAGCCTGACCGGCTGGACCAGTACCGGCACCACAGCGGTCACGACCACGAGCCCGCACTCCGGGACCTACGCGGCCCGCGTCGGCTCGACCAGCCCCAGCGGCACGTCGTCGATCTCGCAGTCGTTCACCGCGCCGGCCACCAGCCCGTCGCTGTCGTTCTGGTACGACGTGTTCTGCCCGGACACGGTCACGTACGACTGGGCCACCGCGACGTTGAAGGACACCACGACCAACGTCACCACCACCATCCTGCCCAAGACCTGCGTGAACCCGAGCTCGGGCTGGAAGCAGGTCACGAAGACGCTGACCGCGAACGACAACTACACGCTCACGCTGACCAGCAAGGACGACAACTACGCGGGCGACCCGACGTACACGCTGTATGACGACGTGACCCTGTCCGGGGGAGTGCCGGCCAACGACTTCTCGATGAGCGCCAGCCCGGCTTCCGCCAGCGTGAACGCCGGCTCCTCGGCGTCGACCACGATCTCCACCACGGTCACCTCCGGCAGCGCACAGAGCATCACCCTGTCCGCCAGCGGACTGCCGTCGGGCGCGTCCGCGACCTTCTCGGCGAACCCGATCACCGCCGGCAGCTCGTCGACGATGACGGTGTCCACCGCCTCCTCCACGCCGAGCGGAACCTACCCGATCACCGTCACCGGAACCGGCGCCTCCGCCACCCACACCACGACCTTCACCTTGACGGTCAACGGAACCGGCCCCTCCCTCCAGAAGGTCTCGACAGACCCGTTCACTGACACCGACGCCCAACACGCGACCGAGGTCGAACCGGACACCTACGCCTACGGCAACACCGTCGTGTCCGCCTTCCAGGTCGGCCGCGTCTACGGCGGCGGCGCCTCCGACCTCGGCTGGGCCACCTCCACCGACGCCGGCGCCACCTGGCAGCACGGCTTCCTGTCCGGCATCACCGTGAACCAGGGCGGCAGCTACGCCCAGGTCTCCGACGCCTCAGTGGTCTACGACGCGAAGTTCAACACCTGGATGATCGTCGGCCTGCCGATCGACTCCTCCGGCAACGCCCTGGGCATCACCATCAACCGCTCCACCGACGGCGGTCTGACGTGGGGCTCGGCCACCCACGCGGTCGGCTTCGACGGCGCCGGCTACGACAAGCAGTGGATCACCTGTGACAACACCTCGACCAGCCCCCACTACGGCAACTGCTACATAGAGGCCGACATCACCTCCTCCGGCAACGCCGAGTTCATGTCGACGTCCACCGACGGCGGCGCGACCTGGGGTGCCAAGACCCAGCCCTCCGGCAGTCCCTCCGGCCTCGGCGGCCAGCCCGTGGTCCAGCCCAACGGCAACGTCATCGTGCCCTTCTCCACCAACGGCTCGTCCATCGAAGCCTTCAGCTCCACCAACGGCGGCACCAGCTGGGGTTCGGTCAGCACCGTGGCCTCGGTGACCGCGCACGGCGTCAACGGCGGCCTGCGCGACGGCGAAGGCCTGCCCTCGGCGGAGATCGACGCGGCGGGCAAGGTCTACGTGGTCTGGCAGGACTGCCGCTTCCGCTCCGGCTGCCCCGGCAACGACATCGTGATGTCCACCTCCACCAACGGCACCACCTGGTCGGCCGTCAGCCGCATCCCGATCGACGCCACCACCAGCGGCGCCGACCACTTCATCCCGGGCCTGGGCGTCGACCACGCCACCTCCGGCACCACGGCGAAACTCGGCCTGTACTACTACTTCTACCCGGTGTCGAACTGCACGGCCTCCACCTGCCAGATGAGCGTGGGCTTCATCTCCTCCGCCGACGGCGGCACCACCTGGAGCGCCGCGCAAACGGTGGCCGGCCCCATGACCATGGCCCAGATAGCCAACACCAGCCAGGGCACCATGGTCGGCGACTACATCTCCGCCTCGACGATCAACGGCAAGAGCATCGCCCTGTTCGCGGTGGGCAAGACCCCGACCAACGGCCAGGCCTTCGACGAGGGCATGTACACGCTCGGCGGCGGTCTGCTGATGAACGGCGGCCCGGTCCGCGCGACGTCCGCGCCGGTCTATCAGAGCACGAATTCGCTGCACGCGGCGGCGCGCCGCGCGCTGTTGTAGGACAGGGCTAAGCGCCGCGACGGCATCGAGGCGTGGATGCCTCGCGGCGCAAGGGATTCGGCCGGGGCGGCTCGAGCTGCCCCGGCCGTCCGCTCTCAGCAGCACTACTTCGAGTGCCCCCACCAGTGCCGCCGTGCCCCCTGCAAGCTGCGCCCCACGTAGGTGATCACGTCGACATCGTCGATGATCACCAGGCCCTCGCCGATCAGCTCGTCGAGCTGGGGCAGAAAAGCGTCGATCTTCTCCGCCGCGTCCACGATGACGACGATCAGCGGCAGATCGTCCGGCCGCGCCAGGATGCCGGCCGCGTGGATCCGGGACGTCGCCCCGAACCCCTCGATACCCCGGAACACCGAGACCCCGGCCAGTCCGGCAGCCTTCGCCCGAACCACGATCTCGTGATGCAACGGCGCCTGCCGGTACTGGTCCGCCTCGCCCACGAATATCGACAAGCGCCTCGACGGTCCGGACAGCTTCATTGCGGCCCTCCCTGAACTGGCTCAGCTCAGAACCTGTTCGACGTGCATTCCACCTCCACGATAGGCCTCTTGAGCGTCGTGACTCAGGGCATTGACGGGTTGCCCGGGCGCCCTTATCGTGTGCGCCGTTCACCCCCATAATCAGTGTTCATATATGTGAACATTGAGCCCGCGAATCCCCCACCTTCCGGGAAAGGAAGTCCGTCATGGCCAGACGGCCGATCATGGCGCTCGGCGCCGGATCTCTCGGCGCAGTGCTCGGCATCGCCGGAATCAGCTTGGCGGTGGCCCCGGCGGCCTCCGCCGCGACGATCACCGGTCCGATCACCGGATACCAGGGCCTGTGCCTGGACGATCGCGGTGCGCTCACGACCGACTTCAACCCGGTCCAGGTGTACTCCTGCAACGGCACCAACGCCCAGCAGTGGACCGTGGACAGCAGCGCGCACACGCTCGAAGTCCTCGGCAAGTGCCTGGACGTGCACGCCGCCGGCACCGCCAACGGCACCGCCGTGGACCTTTACGCCTGCAACGGAACCGGCGCCCAGGTGTGGATTCCGCAGGCGAACGGCGAGTTGCTGAACCCCGCTTCGGGTAAGTGTCTGGATGACACCGGCTATGGCGGATCCGGTACCCAGGCGCAGATCTGGACCTGCGGCGGCACCGCGAACCAACTGTGGACGCTGCCGACGGGCGGCGGCGGTCTGAACCCCGGAGTCGCACCGGGAGGCAACTTCGACCTCTCCCTGTGGGAGTTGCAGCTCCCGACCGGCTCGGCGGGGTCGCCCACCACGATCCCGCCGTCGCAGCTGGAAGGGGCGAACGGGTTCCAGGACTCGTACTTCTACACCGCCTCCGGCGACGGGGCCATGACGTTCTGGGACCCCGAGAACGGCGTCACCACCCCGAACTCGAACTACTCGCGGTCCGAACTGCGGGAGATGACCTCCTCAGGCGCCGCCGCGAACTGGTTCGCCCCCGGCAACCACACGCTGAGCGCCACGCTGAAAGTCACCAAGGTGCCGAACCACGTGTGCGTCGGGCAGATCCACCTCGGCTCCGGCGGCTCGACCAAACCGCTGCTGGAACTGTTCTACTACGCCAACGGCGACATCAAGATGGCGATCGAACAGACGCCGGCGGGCGGCAACGAGGTGCTGTACACGGTCGGCAACGTGCCGCTGGGCAGCAAGTGGAGCTACACGATCGGGCTGAGCGGCAGCACCATCAGCCTGGTGCTCAACGGCGGCACGCCGAAGACGTGGACCGCCTCCTCCACGTTCGACGGCTACGGCATGTACTTCAAGGCCGGTGACTACGACCAGACGTCGGGCAGCGATCCCAGCGTCGGCGCCACGGTCGGGTTCTACGACCTGGCCGTCCATCACAGCAGCTGACGCACGAGTGCCGCCGGCCGGCCGACGTCGCATGTCGGCCGACCGGCGCTCGCCCGGCGCAGCAGAATCCGGATATCAGAACTCAGACCCGCGAGAAGTGCGACGCGGAGCCCGGAACCCGGAAGTCAGCGCCCCGAACCCTAGAGCCCGCCGATCAGCAGGCCGCCGATCAGAAGACGCCCGATCAGAAGACGCCCGATCAGAAGTTCGGCTCCGCCAAGTTCTCGGCCATCATGTGCTCGAACTTCGGGTTGGTCACCAACGCCTTGAAGTCGTCGGTCGTGAACGTGGGCGGAGCCTGCATCAGCAGCACATACGCGTCGTGCCCCTTCGCGTTCTCCACGTAGAACTCCCCGCCGCCGATCACCCCCCGGCTGTTCCGCGTCGGCGGCGCGAACCAGGCGCGCAGCCCGTCGGTCATGCCGACCGAGGTCGAACCGTCCGGCTGGTCGCTCTCGTGGGAGTCGGCCGAGTGGAAGGCGAGCACGACCGTGCCCTTGGCGTCCTGCACGCGGTACATCGACGGTCCGATGTTCGGGGTCAGGCCGGCGGGCACCGGCTCGTCGCGGCCCGGAACGGCGGGCGGCGGCAGCGGACGGGAGTTGTCCAGAATCTGCCAGGACGACGGCGCCGGCGACACGTCGGCCCCGGGGTGCAGCGCCGACAGCGTGCTCACCATGCGCTGGCAGGCGTCGACCCAGACCTTCGTCGACGTGGGCGGGAGGGTCACGCCCGGCACCAGCGGCCCGACGGTCAGGTCCTTGGTCGGGCAGGTCTTCCAGGTGTCGTAGTACCGGCTCATCGTCTCCTGATGCGAAGCGGGTGTCGGCGGTGCCGTGGTCGTCCCAGCCTGAGCCGGCGGGTTCACCGGGATATGCGGGGTGGCCGGGGCCGCCGAGGTGGGCCGCGTCGCGCCGCCCCCCGGCGCCGCCTCCGGGCTGTTCCCCCCGCCGAACCACGAGGCCACCAGCACGGCCACGCCGGTCACGGCCAGCGCGCTGCCGGCGGTCGCCGCATAGCGGGTGCGCCGCATGCGCCGGCTGAGGTCGC
>JABFXP010000677.1 GCA_013361685.1 Catenulispora sp. | reverse complement strand
GCCGCGACCGCGCCGGCGAGCCCGCCGAGGGCGAGCCCGACCGCGGGGGCGCAGGCCATGGCCCGGCCGGCGACGGCGCGGTCCACCCGGGAGGGCGGACCGACCGGCAGGGCGGTGAGGGTGGAGAACGCCAGGCGGAGACCGGAGGTGAGTGTGGTGCGTGCCCTCACACCCGCGACCGCAGCACCGGCTCGGGGATCCCGGCCTCGCCGAACGTCTGCAACTCGGCGGCGAGCGCGGCGGCGGCCTTCACCAGCGGCAGTGCCAGCAGACCGAGCGCGCCCTCGGCTTGGCGGACCGCGTAGCCGTCGACCAGGGGTTCCAGCGACAGGCGGTCCAGCGCCGACTTGTGCGCCGGCTCGGGGGACAGGGCGCCGGCCAGCAGCCACTGCGGGGAGCGGTAGGCGATGCGCTGCACCAGCATCGCGGCGGCGGTGGTGGTGACGCCGTCGAGCAGCACGGGAACGCGGCGGACCACGGCCTGGAGCAGGAAGCCGGTCAGCGCCGCGTAGTCCCGGCCGCCGATGCGGGTCAGCAGCTCCAGCTGGTCGCCCAGCACCGGGCGGCCGCGCCGCATGGCGTCGCGCACCGCGGCGCACTTGCGCATCCAGGCGTCGTCGTCGATGCCGGAGCCGCGGCCGGTGACCGCCGCGGCGTCCTTGCCGGTCAGCACCCCGGACAGGGCCGAGGCGACGGTGCTGCCGCCGACGCCGACCATGGCCGGGATCAGGACGTCGGCGCCGGAGTCGGCCTCGGCGTCGGCGACCGCCATGCCGGCCCGGAACGCCTCCTCGATCTCGGCGCGGGTCGCCGCGTCCTCCCGGTCGATGCGGCCCGAGGGACGGCCGACGCAGACGTCGACCACTCGGACCGTGGCGCCGTGCAGGCGGGCCAGGACGCCGACCGCTCCGCCGCCGTCCTCGATCTGCCGCACGCGGGATGCGGTGACGGCCTCGGCCTCGTGCGGTGCGGTGGCGGATACGCCGAGGGCGGCCACGCCGTGGTCGCCGGCGAACACCACGACGCGTGCGCGCTCGATCGGGCGCGGGTCGGCCGTGCCGCGCGCGCCGGCCAGCCAGATCGCCAGGTCCTCCAGGCGGCCCAGGCCGGCGGCGGGGACGGCGAGGTCGGCGAGGCGGGTGCGGAGGTGCTCGCGGGCGGTTTCGTCGGGGCGGTCGGCGAGGTCGGCGAGTTTGTCGAGGTCTAGGGGGGTGGGGGTGGGGGAGTCGGTGGAGTCGGTGTCGGCCGCCGACTCGGTCACTGCTGCTGCTGCGCCGTCGGCGGCTTCGGCCTTGGCCTCGGTCCCGGTGGACTCGGCGGCGTCGGAAGCGTTGGCGGCGTCGGTCTCGGCCGGTGCCACGACGGGCTCGGGCTGCTCGGCCGACTCGGAGGTGGGGTTCTCGGGCGCGTCCATGGTGCGAACAGCCTAGCGGCGGGCTGCTCTGCGCGGGGAGGTCGGCTCCGTGGCGCGAGTCCGGCCCGCGGACTCCACGTTCCAGTACACGATGAGGTAGATCACGGCGAACAAGGGGAGCAGCCACGCGACCGCCGCGGCGTGGGCTTGTGTCCACGGTCCTCGGGTCTCGCGGGACAGCATCTCGTTGAAGACGGCGGTCTTCCGGTCGTAGGCGGCTGCGCCGATGACGGCGAGCAGCAGGGCCAGGCCGCCGAATCCGTAGCCGGTGATGCGGGCTGAGCGGCGGGGTGCGGAGCGGGTGCCGGAGGGGCGGAGGCGGTCCACGGCCACGGCTGCGATCACCCAGGAGAGGACGGTGCCGATGAGGATGCCGGGGAGGACGGTCGGGGCGGGCTTGGTTAAGGTGCGGAGGGTTCCGTGGTAGTTGTGCACGGTTTGGTGTGTGCAGGCCCCGACTACTACGGCGGTGATCAGGCCGGCGGTGGCCATCATCCAGGGCATGGCTTTTGACCAGGGGGTGGGGGTGGAGGTCGGAGCGGGGGCGGCTGGAGGGCGTTGGCGGGGTGCGGTGCGGGTTGGCTGGTGGGGGATGTTGCGGGTGGGAGTCGTCGCTGCGGTGAGGTGGTGGGAGTTTGGTTGGGGCTGGGGCTGGGGCTGGGACTGGGATTGGGATTGGGATTGGGGGCGAGGTTGGGGGCGAGGTGGGGGCGCGTCCAGCATGGCCAACGCGTCGTCGATTCCGAGGCGGAGCTGCGGGTCCTTCACCAGCAGCCCGGTGATGACCGGCGTCAACGGTCCGGCGAGTACGGGATGCGGGGGGTCGTCCAGCAGGACTGCCTTCAACGTCGCGGTCGCTGTCTCCCGTCGGAACGGAGAGAACCCCTCGACCGCCTGATACAGCGTCGCGCCCAGTGAGAACAGGTCGCTGGCCGGCATCCCGTCCCGGCCCTCGGCGCGCTCCGGCGCGAGGTACTCCATCGAACCCATGACGCTGCCGGTCACGGTCAGCGAGGTGTCGGCCTGCGCTACTGCGAGGCCGAAGTCGGTGAGCACCACTTCGCGGTCCGGGGTCAGCATGACGTTGGCTGGTTTCACGTCGCGGTGCACGATGCCTGCCGCGTGTGCCGCGCCGAGGGCGCTGAGTAGTGCTCGCGCTACTACTACAGCGTCTGCGGGGCGCAGGGGGCCGCCCTCGGCGAGGCGCGCGTCGAGGGTCCGGCCCGGGATCAGCTGCATGACGGTCCACGGCACGCCGTCCTGGACGACGACGTCGTGGACGGCTACCACGTTCGGGTGGTCGCGCAGGCGTGCGGCGTTGCGGGCTTCTCGTTCTGCGCGCTCCAGGCGCTCGGCGTGCTCGCGGGGGGTCAGCGTTTCCGGCAGCCGGACCTCTTTGACGGCGACGTCGATGCGGAGGGTTTCGTCGTGGGCCCGCCAGACGTGGCCGAAGCCGCCGGCGCCGAGGCGGTCGAGGAGGCGGTAGCGGCCGCCGATGAGGCGGTTGGTGCGGTGGTCGTGGTCGTGGGCGTGGGCGGTGCCGTTGGTGCTGTTAATGCGGGCGGTGCGGTCGGCGCGGGCGGTGCGGTCGTCGCCGTCGATCACGAGGTCCCCCAACCCTTCTGGTGGCGTTGCCGGGCTGAGCATAGTGCAGCCGGGGTCAGAGGCCTGTCAGTGTCGGGCGTGCTGATGAACGGGCAGGTCAGCGGACTGGCACTGCGATTCCGGCGACCATCAGCACGACGGTGTCCGACGCTGCGGCGATGCGTTGGTTCAAGCGGCCCTGCTCGTCTCGGAAGCGCCGCACGCCGGCTGATTCCGGGACGATGCCCAGGCCGACTTCGTTGCTCACGGCGAGGACCGGCACTTGCGCGCTGAGCCAAGCTGCTTCGAGGTCGTCGAAACGTTCGGCGAGGCGGTCCTGGCCGTGGTCGTGCCAGGTGTCGTCGTCCCAGGCCCCGACGTCGTCCATCATGGCGGTCAGCCATAGGGTGAGGCAGTCGACGAGGACGGGTCGGTCGGCTGTTCGCAGGACGTCTGCTACGTGTGTCGTCTCCACGGTCTTCCAGGAGGCGGGGCGGCGCAGCTGGTGGCGGCGTACTCGGTCGGCCCAGTCGTCGTCACCCGGGCGGAGGCCGCCGGTCGCGACATACAGTGCGTCGTCAGCCAGCAGAGTGAGCCTGCGCTCAGCCTCGGAGGACTTCCCGGAGCGTGCGCCGCCGAGGAGTAATGTCCGCGTTACGCTGGCGGGTGACGGCTGGGAAATGGGAAGGGTCAACACTGTGACTTTCGTGTGGCGTTATGAAGACACCGCTGGTGGCGAGAAGGATACCGGCGCCAAGGCGGAGGAGTTCAGTACGCAGGCGGACGCCGAGACGTGGATCGGGGAGAACTGGAAGGAGCTGCTGGATTCTGGGGTTGACCAGGTCACGCTGCTTGAGGATGGCGGGGTTGTGTATGGGCCCATGTCGTTGCATCCGGTTGAGCATTAGGGGTTGGGGCTGGCGCTAGGGCTGGGGCTGCGGCTGGGCCTGGTGTTAGGGCTGGGCCTGGCGCTGGCGCTGGCGCTGGGGCTGGGGCTGGGGCCCTGGCTTGAGTTGGGGCTCGGGTTGGGCTTGGGGCTGGAGCTGGGGTTCGGGCTGGTGGTTGCGTGCGAACCCGAGCGCGGAGGCACTGTCGCGTACTCGGCGACCTTGTTGCGGCCGGCGAAGGTGAAGTCCATGGTGACGAACTCGCCGGCCAGCGCTTTTGGTAGCCAGAGCTGGGTGTCTTCCCACATTTGGTTGTAGGGGATGTCGTTCTCGGGCGTCCACGTCACGGCGATCTCTGCGCTTTCCTGCGGTTCGCCGGCGAACGTGGTTGCGATGAAGAAGTAGAGACGTAGGTCAGGCCATTCGGGGACGTCTGGGAAGCGGAAGACCACGTCGGCTGCGGGGATGAGGTCGGCGATGTCGACCGTCATGCTGGTTTCTTCGGTGAGTTCGCGGGCGGCGGCTTGGGCGGGGGTTTCGCCGGGTTCGAGTTTGCCGCCGGGGCTGTTGATGAGGCCGGCGCCGAAGCCGGTCTTCTTCAGGCCGATGAGGACTTCGGGGGTGCCGTCGGGCGTGGTTCGGCGGAGGAGGACTGATGTGACGTGCAGTGGGTCTGACACGTTTTGAGGCTAGCTGGTGGGGTGGGTGAGGTGTCACTCGTTGAGGTGATCAAGACAGGCGATCGGCGCGCCGATGAGATATTCAGGGGAATCGTCCCTATGTGAGTGGATCGCAGGGTCTGGTGAAGCTACCGCGAAACTGGAACCGGCTGGTGCGCAGAGTGATGCGGCGCTGTGGAAGGCGCTGCGAATGGGAGCGCGCCGAGTTCAAGGTGCGGTGTGGGCGTGAGGCGACCATGGTGGTTCACGCGGGGAAGAAGGATGACCACTCGGTGGGGAACCTGCTGGGGTTGTGCACGTGGCATGCGGCGCAGAAGGCTCAGGTGGAGTGGGAGGCCAGCCGGTTTGTCGCCATCAAGGTGCGGCCGAAGTCTTCGGAGAGTTCACGGGGCGAGCCAGAAGGACGATAGGCCGAGGATGGTTGCGCAGACGTGTCCTAGCGCGGTGAAGTCGCGGCGGTTCTTGGCGAGGCCGTAGAGGTAGAAGCCGAGGACGGCTGCGAGGTAGGGGATGCGCCAGGGGAGTGGGATTCGCCACGTCAGCATGGCGGCCGCGCCGGCTTGGGCGTAGCTGACGCCGTAGTCGGGGGCTTCGCGTTCGGATTCGGGGAGGCGGTGTGTGCGGATCGCGAGGGCGACGTAGGTCTGGCTGATGAGGGTGGCGCCGATGTGGGTGAGGGCTACGAGGGCGAGCCAGCGCCAGGTGCCGAGCCAGTGTTCGGTGGGGGCGTGGAAGGCGGTGTAGGTGAGGAGGTAGAAGGGCCAGCTTGTGCCGGCGGTGAAGAAGGCGCTGGTGATGAGGACTTTGAGGGGTGCTTGGCGGAGGCGGGTGAGGTTGGTGGAGTTGGCGGCGAGGAGCTTGGTGGAGCGGGCGGTGGGGAGGTGGGAGAGGTATTGGGAGGTGAGGAGGAGGGTGAGGAGCCAGAGGTAGGTGGCGGGGGCGTCGCGGATGTAGTGCCAGACGGTTGTGGGGAGGTGGGTCAGCACGGTGTCACGATAGCGAAGGTGCTGGTGGGTGGGGG
>JABFXP010000541.1 GCA_013361685.1 Catenulispora sp. | reverse complement strand
GATCCGGCTGATCCGGTCCGGCGAACCGAACTCGGTTCGCCGGACCTTCCATGTCCGCGCGCCTTCGCGTCCGCCCGGTTCGAGTACACGTCGTGGTGCTCGGGAGCGAAGTCCGGCCACCACTGCCAGACGAACCAGCACAGAACACGGCCAGGCCGGGTAACCGTACCGAGTCGGCATGGTGACCGCCGGCCCGACGGACGACGCCTGTACTGCGCATGACGCAGCAGGCTGCCGTCCTGGTGCGGCAGCCTGCTGCGTCCCTGTATCTCTGTATCTCTGTATCTCTACGTGTCTTGATGCGCCTCGCTCAGGGAACGTTGAACGACTGCGGCTTGGTGTTGTTGCAGGTCCAGATCTGGAGCTGGGTGCCCGCGGTGCCGGCTCCGCTGTCCAGGCACTTGCCGGTCCCGGAGTTCCACAATTCGCTGTTGGGACCGGTCTGCCACTGCTGGTACTGCACGCTGGAGCCGCCGACGTGGCAGTCCTGCAGCTGGATCTTCGTGCCGTCGGCCGTCCCGGAGTTCGTCACGTCCAGGCACTTGCCCGGGTAGCCGTAGAGCGTGATCGTGCCCTCCGGGTTCAGCGACCACTGCTGGGAGGGGTAGCCGTTGCAGGTCCACAGCTGGATCTTGTTGCCGCCCGCCAGTCCGCCGGGGCTGGTGGCGGTCCCGCCGGCGTTGTCGACGCACAGCGGCGTGGGCAGCGCCGCGACGACCGTGCCGACGCTGGTCACCACCGGGTCGGCGGCCGCGGTCCACTTCTGCGCGCCGGTGCCGTTGCAGGTGTAGATCTGCACCTGCGTGCTGTTGGTGGTCGTGCTGTTCGGGTCGTCGAGGCACTTGCCGGAGTTGGGGTTGAACAGCGACCGGTCCGAGCGCACCTGCCAGGTCTGGTTGACGTTCGGCGCGCCGTTGGTGGCCAGACAGGTCCACAGCTCGACCTTGGTGCCGTTGGCGGTGGCGCTCGCCCCGCCGGTGATGTCCAGGCACTTGCCGTACTTCCGGACCGTGCCGTCGGGGTAGAGGGTGAAGTTCTGCGCGCCGGTGGCGTTGCAGGCGTAGACCTGGATCACGGTGCCGTCGGTGCTGCCGCCGCTGCGGTCGTCCAGGCACAGGGTCGGCGAGACGCCCGACACCATGGTGCCGGTGATGTCGGTCGGAACGTTGTGCGGCGCCAGCAGCGCGGGGCTGAGCACCTGTGCGTAGTACTCGACGTCGGAGATCTGGCCGGTGAAGTAGTTCGCGTGGGCGGTGGCGGTGCCGCCGGGGGCGTTGAGCCAGGCCTTGGTGTTGAAGACCCCGGCGCCGACGAACGCCTCGGTGTCGGTGTTGGCCATGGCCGCGGTGCCGGCCAGGACGACCGGCACGTGGTCGTCGAGGTAAAGGGTCTGTGAGGCGCCGGAGCCCACCAGCGTCGCGGTGTGCCACTGGCCGTCGGCGACCGACGCCGGGGAGCTGATCGGGGTGACGGCGCCGGTGGTGAACTGTGCGTACAGCCGTCCGTCGGTCCCGATGTACATCACCGGGGTGGCGGTCGGGTTGGCGGTGTCCGGCGTGCCCTGGCCGGTGGCGAACAGGATGCCGCTGTGCCCGGGCTGGGCCTGGAAGGACAGCGAGAGCGTGAGGGCGGTGGCTCCGGTGGTCAGGTTGTCCGGCAGCCGCAGGTATCCGGTCTTGCCGTCGAAGGCCGCGACCGTGCCGTGCACCGGGTCGTCAGAGGACTGGTTGCCGGTCCAGCTGACGCCGCCGACCAGCGTCGCGTTCCCGGTCCCGGTCGCGGCGGTGTCGGCGGCGGTGGTGCCCGCGCCGTCGGTGAGCGGCCATTGGTGGGTCGGGGAGTTCAGGTTGTTGGACGCGCCGGCGGCCAGTGCGGTGCCGGACAGCGTGTAGGCGGTGGCGGTCTGGCCGTTGCGGGTCCACAGCTCGACCGCGCCGGCACTGGTCACGTCGGCGCCGGCCAGCGCCGGTCCGGTGCCGGCGCCCCAGGGCCCGCCGGTGATCCTCGTCCAGGTCAGGGTGGGAGTGGCGCCGGTCCAGGTGGTCGTGGTGCCGTCGGTGGTGTTCACGGCCTCCCACAGGCCGCCGGTGGTGGTGTCCAGGGCGAACAGCACGCTCTGACGCACCGGGCCGACCGGCTGTGCGACGGCGAAGACGAAGTTGTTCCAGCTGGTGCCGTCAGGGCTGGCGCCGGGTGCGGCGAGGGTCTGGGTGTAGCCGTAGGACTCGACGGTGGCGCCGGTGTAGAGGTCGAGTTCGTAGTTGTTCGCGCCGCCGTCGCCGGCCACGCCGATCAGGTCCGGGACGGGATCGCCGGCCAGCGAGGCGTTGCCGGCGGCGACCAGTCGCGTCGGGTAGTCGCCGTTGCCGCCGTTGGCGTCCGCGTTGATCGTGGTGTCGCCCAGCAGCGCCAGGTTCAGGTTCTTCTGGTTGCCCGAGGTCGCCAGCAGCGGCTGCCGGTCGCCGTTGCCGTACAGCAGCGCGCCGTAACTGTTCGCCCCGGCCGCTTGGTAGGCGATGACGTCCTGCACGTGGTCGCCGGTGAAGTCGCCGTGCAGCACCTGCGCGCCGCTCCACTCGGCCGGCGAAGCCGTGGTGCTCAGGCCGACGCCGTGCACGCCGATGTTGGTCGGCGCCGCCAGGTGTCCGCCGCCGGTTCCGGGCGACAGCCACAGCCCGGCGTTCGCGCTGGTGCCGACGCTCAGCAGGTCGGCCACCCCGTCGCCGTCGATGTCGCCGTCCGCGTAGGGCTTGGTCGGCGGCAGCACGGTGAAGGTCGTGGTGACCATGGCGCTCGGGTTACCGGCGGCCGACAGCGCCGTGACGGACAGCGTGTTGGTGCCCACCCGGGTCGGGCTGATCCAGACCGTCTGGCTGGCTCCGCCGCCCTCGGCGTACTGCGTCGGGCCGTCGTCGAGCTGGTAGGTGTAGCGCGAGGGGTTCGTGCCCGGCGCCGCGGCGATGGTGAAGGACGCGCGCTGGCCGAAGGTCACCGACCCGTCGGGCGCCGTGATCGTCGGGGCGTTCGGCGCGGAGGGATCGTAGGTGAAGACGCAGGGACTGCCCACCGATCCGGCGCCGGTGGCCGGGCTGGTGAGGTTGCCGTCGCTCACCACCGTGTACCACGAGTACTGATATGCGGCGGTCGTCCCGTCGCTGTGCCAGCCCTGGATCTGGGTGCGCGGCACCACCAGCCGGAACGTCGAGCCCGAGGCGCCGGTCAGCGAGGCCGGTGCGGTCGCCGGGGCGCCGGTGTCCAGGCGGGTGGCGCCGGTGGAGTCCTTGATGACGAACTCGGTGCCCAGCGTCCCGCCGTCCCGGTCGGTCGGCACCACCGAGAACACGACGTCGTCGTTGCCGATGACGGCCGCCGACGCCGCCCCGGTGGCGCAGGCGCCGCCCGGCGAGGTGGCCGCGTTCTTCGGCAGGTCGGGCGCGTGGTCGTACTCCGTGGTCATCCGCACCGTGCTGGTGGTGATCTCCTTCCAGGCGTACTTGTCCGACTCGGACGAGGCACGCAGCCCGAACGTCATGTTCGAACTCCCCGGCGCGTTGGCCTGGATGAAGGAGGTCACGTCGAAGCGGACGTTCTGCCCGTCACAGGCCTTCGGGTTCTGCGTGTCCAGGTTCTGCCGCCACGACGGCTGGTTGCTCCACACGGTGCTGGAGGAGATCGCGTTCGTCCACCAGATCGCGAAGCCCGGGCTGGTCGCACCGGAGCAGTTCGAGTTGTACGGACCGTGCTGGACGGTCAGGTAGACGTACGAGTGGTAGATGTGCGCGCTGTTCTGCAACTCGGTGGGAACGCTGAACTGCAGGAAGTCGCGGGCCACCATGCCGGAGGACCAGCCGTCGTAGCCGTTCTGCAGCTCCGAGGTGTTGATGTGCGGGCTGGAGCTGATGGTGTCCACCTGCGCGGTCTTCTGCCGGCTCCCCGCCGCCCACTGATCGTTCCAGGTCGGATCCACGATGACGGGGAAGATCGTGGCCGGATCGGTCAGCAGCTTCCGGTCCGGGACCAGGTGCAGCGTGCCCGCCGCCGTGAGCGCGCCGGGCTTCGACGGCTGCACCGCGTCCGGCAGGACGGGATGCGAAACACTGACTCCCACGGCCGCGACGTGCGGCTGTGCGGGCGCCGAGTCCCACATCCGCGCCGGCCGCGCGGTGAACAGCGGCTCACCGCCCGGAACACCCGCGCTCAAGGCACCGTCGGCGGTCGCCGAGACGGTCAGTCCGCCGCTCTGCTCGATGCCCAGGCTCAGCTGCGCCAGCCGGGGATCGGCCGCCGCCTGCCGGGTCCGGACCTTCAGCACCTCGCCGAAGCCACCCGCCGCCGACGCCGTCACGAGCAGGTCGACACCTGGAATCACATCGGCGTAGGTCGCGGTGGACCCGGCCAGCGTGGGCCGGGGCAGCGCGGTCGGCCAGGAGAACGACAGCGTCCGGCCCTGCGCGCTCATCACCGCCAGCGGGCCGGTGCCGCCACCCGACAGCCGCAGGCCGTCCCCGGCCACGGCCGGTGTCACGCTGCCGTCCGCGTTCGCCCGAAGGGTCGCGTCAAGGTTCTGCCACGCCCCGGCGCGCTTGACCCGAACCGGTTCAGAAGCCTGATCGACGCTGAAGGTGCCCGAGGGGTTCGCGACGGTCCGGGACGTCTCGGTCGTGAGCCCGTCGACGGCCACCGCCTGCCCGGTCCGGCGCGCCTGGTCCAGCGCGCCCGCCTCCTGTCGCGCGAGGGACGGCGGTCCGGAGGGCTTCGTGTCGGCGCCCGCCGCGGCGCCGGTGCGGGCTGCGGACGCAGACCCGGAAACGGGTGTGAGGGCCGCCTGCGCGGGCCCGATGCTGTAGGCGCCGAGCGTGAGGGCAGCCGCCCCGACGATCAGCCCTCTGATCCTGTTGCCACGCATGGCGACCTACCGACCTTCGGTGAGCGAGCTCCGACCACGACAGTCGCTCACGCTGCCGGACCTGCCTGACGCCGTCTTGGAGAAAACCGACAGCGGGGGTGGTGTGGGCGGCTTTGTGGCGTGTCGCGGATCGGCCGGGGCCCGCGCTTGCTAAGGTCCGGAGTATGGGAAGGCCCGCGGCCGTCGTGCTCTATGTGCTCGCGATGGTGGCTGTGGTGATCGGTGTGGACATCCTCTTCTTCAGGCACCATTTCTGGCCCCGGCTGGCGGTGAACGTCGGCATCGTCCTGGTGTTCGGGGCTTTTTATTTCAGGTTCCTGAAACACTGATCCCGGGAACGCCGACCGCGAGCGCCACGAACCGTCGGCCGCCGGTGGTCCAGCATTCCGTGACGCCGAATCCGAGGGCGGTCGCCAGCGCGGTCAGGGCTTCGGTGCCGATCCGGGTCCAGCCGAACGGCTCGGCGGAGCCGTCGAAGGTGACGATGTGATCCTCGTGGACGTCCTCGGCTTCGGTCTCGACCACGAGTTCGCCGGTGCCCGGGCGGATGAGCTCGCCGGCGCGGCGCAGCAGGGCCGCGGGGTCGCCGCCGATGCCGATGTTGCCGTCCATCAGCAGCGCGTGCGGCCAGCGGCCGGCGCCGGGGAGCCGGCCGAAGACGCTGCGGCGCAGGACGGCGGCGCCGGC
>JABFXP010000425.1 GCA_013361685.1 Catenulispora sp. | reverse complement strand
TCGAGAACGGCTGGCCCGCCGAGATCCAGGAACGCGTGCTGAAGAACTGGCACGAATACGGCTACTGATCCAGCAGATCCGATCCAGCAGATCCGATCCAGGGGGAACAACCATGTCCGCTGAGATAGACGTCATCGGCGAGAAGCGGATCCTCATCCTCGCCTCCAACCCGGCGGTCTCGAAGCAGACCGGCTGGCCGATCGGCTTCTGGTGGGCCGAGCTGACGCACCCGTACTGGGAATTCACCCAGGCCGGATACACCGTCGACATCGCCAGCCCCGACGGCGGCGAACTGCGCGCCGACTCCTGGAGCGACCCGCGCGACGAGTCCGGCTACTCCGCCGAAGACCTGCTGTCACTCGGCTTCCTGACCTCGGCGCCACACGCAGCGCTGGTCGCGACGACCCCGGCACTGGCCGAGGTCGCGATCGAGGACTACGCGGCGCTCGTGGTGATCGGCGGCCAGGCGCCGATGTACACGTTCGTCGACGATGACCGGGTCCACGAGGTGATCGCCGGGTTCTACCAGGCCGGGAAGGTCACCGCCGTGCTCTGCCACGGGACCTCCGCGCTGCTGAAGACCCGGCTCTCCGACGGTTCGCTGCTGGTCGCCGGCAAGACCTGGACCGGGTTCGCGAACTCCGAGGAGGACTTCGCGGACGCCTACGTCGGACAGCGGATCCAGCCGTTCCGGATCGAGGACGAGGCCCGCGCGCTGCCGGACACCAACTTCGTCGTGGCCGGACGGTTCCGCCCGCACGCGGTGCGCGACGGGCTGCTCGTGACCGGGCAGCAGCAGTACTCGGGCGCGGCGGTGGCGCGACTGGTCATCGAGGCCCTGGGCCGCTGAGCGCCCTGCCGGCTCGTCGGTGCCCATCGACAGAGCGATAGTAAGAGGACGCGATGAGTAGAAGGAGAAGGCGATGAGCACACCCGCCACCACCCGCGCCGAGGCCGCCATCACGGTGTCCAAGTACGAGCCCGTCGCGTATGAGGAGCCGGCCGCCGGCGGCACGCTGAACCGGATCCACGTCGAGGAGCGGTTCTCCGGCGACATCGAGGCCGACGGCGTGGTCGAGTTCCTGCAAGCGGCGTTCGCCGACGGCTCGGCGAGCTTCGTCGGCCTCGAGCGCGTGTCCGGGACGCTGGCCGACCGCGCGGGGACGTTCCTGTTGCAGGACCAGGGGACAGTCGCCGGGGAGATCGTGTCGGGGGAGTGGTTCGTGGTGCCCGGTTCCGGGACCGGGGAACTGGCCGGGCTGCGCGGCACCGGCGGGTTCAAGGCGAACCTCGGCGAAGGGGCGAACGTGTGGCTGGACTACTGGTTCGAGGCGACGGAAGCCACCGGGGAGTGAGCCGCGGCAGCCGACCCTGCTTCGCCGATGCGGCCGGATGGATCACTGCACGGAATATTCGGGTGAACGGCGGCCTCGTCTAGCAACGCTTTGTCGGTGCCGCATCGTCGAATAGAAGAGAGCCGGGTTCTGGTCCGTGGGGCGGTCCAGAACCCGGCCTCCTTGATCTTGTTCGGCTGCACGGCCCGCTCGGCATCGCTCGGGCTGCGCGACGCTGCTCGCTCCTGCTGCTGGTCAGCGCGGCGCCGGTCTATTCGCCCGATTCTCGCGGCGCGCGCGACGCTGCTCGCTCTCGCCGCCCTCAGCGCGCGACGCCGAGCCCTTCCAGCACCTCAGCCCCCGGCAACCCGGCCAGCGCCGCACCCGGCAGCCACAACTTCGAACCCCGGATCCCCGAACCGACCACCGCCACCGGCGCGGCGGCCACGGCCGCGTCGACCAGGATCGGCCAGTCGGCGGGCAGCCCGATCGGCGTGATGCCGCCGTACTCCATACCGGTCAACTCGACCGCCGCGTCCATCGGTGCGAACGAGGCCTTCCGGGCCCCGAGATGCTTGCGGACCAGAGTGTTGACATCCGCCTTCGTAGTGGCGAGCACCATGCACGCGGCGTAGGTCGTCTGCTCGCCGCGGCGCGCGGCCACGATCACGCAGTTCGCGGACTCCTCGGGCAGCACGCCGTAGGCGGCGCAGAAAGCCTCGGTGTCGGCCAGGTCCGGGTCGATCGCGGCGACCTCGACCAGCGGCGCCAGGGCCGGCAACGCGGTCAGGGCCTCGGCCACCGGCTTGGCGAGGAGTTCGGGACGATCCAGGGCGGGCGTGCGGACAACTGCTTCGGTCGGCATGGACCGAATCTACGCCCGCGCCGCCGTCAGGGTGGCGTCGGCCGCCTCGGTGTCCGCGTTCTCGCTGGTCGCGTCGCCGCCACCGCTCTCGGCGGTCTCGCTCGCGCCACCTGCTCCCGCCGTGCCGAACTCGGCAGCCAGCACCCCACGGTGCGTCGGCCGCGCCTCGGCCAGCTTGGCCATGCCCGCGTCGGTCAGCACCACGTACACCCCACGCCGGTCGTCCACACACAGCGCGCGCGTCACCAGGTTCTGCGACTCCAGCCGGCCGATCATCCGCGACAGCGCGCTCTGGGTGATGGGCACGTGATCGGCCAGTTCCTGCACCCGCGGCGGCTTGGCGCAGTCGTACTCCGACAGCGTGTCGAGCACCTCGAACTCGCTGGCCGACAGGCCGTGCCGCCGGTCGAGCTCCAGCTCCAGGGCGTTCCACACGCGGGTCTTGCGCGCGACCAGCTCTCGCCACTGTTCGACGAGGCTTCGCTCAAGGAGGGACTCCTTCTCCATGTCCGCATGATAACACATGCGAGCGCACAAGGTGTAGCCGCATAAGGTTCCCAGGCATAAGGTGCTCTCACATAAAATGCTTGCGCACTAAGTGCACGTGCATGTAATCTCCTCGGCATGAGCCACAGCGACACCTCCACCACCCTGCGTCCCGGCGAGTCCGCCGCGTCGGGACGCTGGCCGCTCCGTCTGTGGGGCGCCCTGATAGTCCTGTGCGGCGCCCTGTTCCTCGACGCCCTCGACACCTCGATGGTCGGCGTGGCCCTGCCGTCGATCCGCGAGTCCCTCCACCTGTCCACCTCCTCGCTGCAGTGGGTCGTCAGCGGCTACGTCCTCGGCTACGGCGGGTTCCTGCTGCTCGGCGGACGCGCGGCGGACCTGCTCGGCCGGCGCCGGGTGTTCCTGATCGCGCTGGCCGTCTTCGCCGTCGCCTCGCTGCTGTCCGGCCTGGTCGACGACGGAAACCTGCTGATCGCCACCCGGTTCATCAAGGGCATCAGCGCGGCCTTCACCGCCCCCGCGGGCCTGTCGATCATCACCACCACCTTCGCCGAGGGACCGGACCGCAACCGGGCCCTGAGCATCTACACCACCTGCGGCGCGGCCGGCTTCTCACTCGGCCTGGTGCTCTCCGGACTGCTGACCGAGGCCGGCTGGCGCTGGACGCTGCTGGTCCCGGCCCCGGTGGCGGCGCTGATCCTGGTGCTCGGCTGGAAGCTGATCGACCGCGACCAGGCCGCGGCCACCGAGCACCGCGGCGGCTACGACATCCTCGGCGCGGTGACCAGCACCGGCGCGGTCCTGCTGCTGGTGTTCGGCATCGTCCGGGCGCCCGAAGAGGGCTGGCTGTCCGGCGTGACCCTGGGCACCTTCGCCGCCGCGATCGCACTGGGCGTGGCCTTCGTCGCCGTCGAACTGCGCGTCGCCAACCCGCTGGTGCGCCTGGGCGTGCTGCGCTCCCCGTCCCTCATCCGGGCCCTGATCGGCGGCGGCCTGATGTTCGGCGGCTACGCCTCGTTCCAGTTCGTCGTGACCCAGTACCTGCAGACGCTGTCCAAGTGGAGCGCCCTGCACACCGCGCTGGCCTTCCTGCCGGCCGGACTGATCGTGCTGTTCTCCAGCTTCAAGATCGCCGACGTTCTCAACCGCTACGGCACCGCCCGCGTCGGCGTCGCCGGCTTCGCCTTCCTGTCGCTGGGCTACCTGCAGTTCCTGCGCATCGGCGAAACCCCGAGCTGGTGGGTGATCCTGCCCTCGATCGTCGCGCTGGGCCTGGGCTTCGGGCTGGCGTTCCCGGCGATCAACGTGCAGGCCGCCTCCGGCATCGCCGACGAGGAGCAGGGCCTGGTCTCCGGACTGCTGAACACCGCGCTCCAGGTCGGCATCACCGTGGTGCTGGCCGCCTCGACCGCGATCATCGCCGCCAACGGCGGGGCCGGGGCGAAGACCAACGCCCAGGTGCTGTCCAGCTACCGGCCGGTGCTGGTGTTCGTGGCGCTGGCCACGCTCGCCGGCCTGGTGATCCTGGCCAGCGGCCTGCTGCGGCGCAACCGCAGCGCGGTCGAGTCCACCCTCGCCGAGGAGCTCGAAGACGAGCTGGACGTGCTGACCCTCCGCGAGCAGGACGCCCTGGTCGGCTGACGTCCCAGCGCACCGGACGACATCGGTGCCGGTTCCCCAGAACATGGGGGACCGGCACCGATGGTTTTCTGTTCTTCCGCAGGCAGCCGTCCGACTACTCGACGACGATCTCGACCGGGATGTTGCCGCGCGTGGCGTTCGAGTACGGGCAGACCTGGTGCGTGGCCTCCAGGAGCTCCTGCCCCTTCTCGTTGTGCAGCTCCTCCGGGAGCTCGGCGCGCAGCACCACGGACAGGCCGTAACGCCCGCCGTCCAGAGCGTTCAATGTGACCTCGGCCGTCACCGACGCCTCCGAGACGTCCAGCCCCATCCGCTTGCCGACCAGCTGCATCGCACTGGCGAAACAAGCCGAGTAGCCGACGGCGAACAGCTGCTCGGGGTTCGTACCCTCGCCGCTGCCGCCCAGCGCGACCGGCGGCGTCAGGGCGAGGTCGAGCACGCCGTCGTCGGAGACCGAACGGCCTTCGCGGCCGACCGAGGTGGCGACGGCGGTGTAGAGGGGCTTCATGGGGGACCTCCTGGGACGGGCTGGCCGGATCGGGAACGCCGAGCACTGGACCAGACAGATCTGTCTGTCTGGCTGAGCTCGATACTAGACAGATCTGTCTGGTATCGTCAAGACGTGAGTTCAGCCCGCGAGCGCGTGCTCGGCACCGCCACCCGCCTCTTCTACGCCGAGGGCATCCACACCGTCGGCGTCGACCGGGTCATCGCCGACGCCTCCGTCGCGAAAGCGACCTTCTACCACCACTTCAAGTCCAAAGAAGACCTGGTCCTGGCCTACCTGAGCACCGAGTACGCCCGCCAGCGCACCGTCCTGGACGCCGTCCCCGGCACCGGCCTGGACCGCCTGTCCGCGATCCTCACCAAACTCGCCGCCCTCAGCGAAGGCCCCGGCTTCCGCGGCTGCCCCTTCCTGAACGCCGCCGCCGAATACCCCGACGCCACCACCCCGGTCCGCCGCCTCGTGGACGAATACCGAGCCTGGTTCCGCACCCTGATGCTCAGCCTCCTGACCGAAGCAGACCGCCCCGACGCCGACCAGAAAGCCGACCTGCTCTTGCTGATCCGCGACGGCATCACCGTCGCCGGCGGCCTCGGCGACCAGGCCGCCGTCCAAGCAGGCGTCCGAACGGCCCTCGCGACGGTGTGACCGCCCTAAGAGGGTGCGCGGATTGGTGGCCGGGCGGAAAATCGCCGGAGCTCCGAGCCTGGCCGCACCGGTGCCTTGCGGCGCTGCGCTTGCAATGCCAAC
>JABFXP010000008.1 GCA_013361685.1 Catenulispora sp. | reverse complement strand
GGGAGCCGCCGGGGCCGCGGGCCCGGACAGCCCGGCACCGCGCCGCGCCGCCTGCTCCCACAGGTCCGGCACCCGGTCGCCGGGCTCCACCTCCACCACCCGCCAGCCGCCGACCCGCAGCACCTGCGCCGACCCGGCGAACCGGGACTGCGCGTTGGCCATCGGCCGGCCGCCGAGCCAGGAGGCGGTGTCCATCGCGAACGCCACCCCGGAGGTCGTGGAGTGCCGCACCCGGGCCAGCTCCGAGGCGTCGTCGCCGCTCAGGTCGCCGAGCACGGCGATCACCAGGCTGTCGCCGCCGCCCTGGCGCAGCATCGCGTTGGCGCCGGACAAGGTGGCGGCGTTGCTCATCTCCACCACCGCCAGGGCGTCCAGCAGCATGCCCTCGAAGTCCAGGCCGATCGCCGAGGAGTCGTGCGCCGCGGCGGTCACCGCCTGGCCGGTCTCGGTCAGCAGCCGCACCGCGTAGCCGTGCCGGGCCATGTGGATCGCGATCGAGGCCGCGGCCGAGACCGCCCACTCGAAGGAGGAGGCCGGGCCGTCGCCGCGGTGCGCGATCGCCCGGGTGTCCAGCAGGATCGTGGCCCGGCTCTGCCAGACCTGCTCCTCGCGCCGCACCATCAGCTCCCCGGTGCGCGCGGTCGAGCGCCAGTGCACCCGGCGCAGGTCGTCGCCGTGCCGGTACTCGCGGGTGCCGATGTCGTCCTCGCCGGCCGCGGCCACCGAGGTGGCGTGGCCCTCGCCGCGGCCGCTCCAGGCCTGCCCGACCGGGGCGTTCGGCAGCAGGTGCACCTGCGGGGTGACGGTCAGCGCGTGCTGCGCCGAGAACGAGCGGGACAGCTCCACCAGCCCGAACGGGTCGGCCAGCCGCAGCGCCAGCGGCCCCAGCAGGTAGCGGCCCCGCACGTCCGAGCGCACCCGGTACACCACCCGGCGCCGGCCGTGCGGCTCCACCTTGTTCAGCACGAACCGGGGCCGGGAGCCCAGCACGTACGGCACCCGGTCCTCCACCAGCAGCGTGCCCGACGGCAGCCGGGAGACGTTCTCCAGCCGCAGGTGCACCCGCGCCTCCTGGCCGACGCCGACCCGGGCCGGCTCCAGCGCGCGCCGGCACGACACCCGGTAGCGGGTGCGCGCCAGCACCGTGATCGAGATCAGCGGCAGCAGCGCCAGCATCGCGCCGACCCGCAGCAGCACTTTGTAGTCGAACAGCATCCCGCAGGCCATCGCCGCCAGGCCGGCGGCCAGGAACGACCGGCCCCGGGTGGTCAGCCCGGCCAGCCGGCCGCCGCGGCCCTCGGAGCTCTCCGCGTTCTGATTCTGTTGGGCGGACACCGGTGCCCTCCTGCCCTTTTCGTCCGTACCGGGTCTGTGGGCGGCGGCTAGCGGCGCAGGTGGGCGGCGCCGCCGAGGCCGGGCACCGGCACCGCGCTGACCAGCCCGGCCACCACCTGCTCGGTCGTGCGGCGGCTGATCTGGGTCTCGGCGGTCGGCAGCAGGCGGTGCGCCAGGACGGAGACCGCCAGGTGCTGCACGTCGTCGGGGAGCACGAAGTCGCGGCCGTCCATCGCCGCGGTGGCGCGCGCGGCCCGGACCAGCTGCAAGGTGGCCCGCGGCGAGGCGCCCAGCCGCAGTTCCGGGGAGGTGCGCGAGGCGTTCACCAGGTCGATGGCGTAGCGCCGGACCTCGTCGGAGACGTGGATCTGGCGGACCGTCTCGATCAGACGGGCCACCTCGGCGGCGTCGGCCACCGGCCGCAGCACGTCCAGCGGCGACAGGACGCCGTGGGTGTCCAGCATCCGCAGCTCGGCCGCCGGGGCCGGGTAGCCGACCGAGATCCGGGCCATGAACCGGTCCCGCTGCGCCTCCGGCAGCGGGTAGGTGCCCTCCATCTCGATCGGGTTCTGGGTGGCCACCACCATGAACGGCGACTCCAGGTGGAAGGTGGTGCCGTCCACCGTCACCTGCCGCTCCTCCATCGACTCCAGCAGCGCCGACTGGGTCTTGGGCGAGGCCCGGTTGATCTCGTCGCCGACCACGAAGTTGGCGAAGATCGCGCCCGGCTTGAACTCGAACTCCTTGCGCTGCTGGTCGAAGATCGACACCCCGGTGATGTCCGAGGGCAGCAGGTCCGGGGTGAACTGGATCCGGCGCACCGTGCAGTCGATGGACTTGGCCAGCGCCTTGGCCAGCATCGTCTTGCCGACCCCGGGCACGTCCTCCACCAGCAGGTGGCCCTCGGCCAGCAGCACGGTGACGGCCAGCTTCACCACCTCGGGCTTGCCTTCGATGACCGTCTCCACCGCGGCACGGATGCGGCCGGTGGTGTCCGCCAAGCGCTCCAGGTCCACCCGGCCCGCGGCCCCGGCGGGCGCCGAGGGGGCCGCGGCGCCGGGGGCGCCGGCCGCCCCGGTGTATCCCAGCTCGCTGTTGCCGACCGTCACAGGATCCTCCCACTGTCAACTCAACCGCGCGGTGCTCGCGCGCTGCCCCGCATGGCCGCGGATCCGCGCTCCCGAGGATGGCCCGGGTTCCAGCTCGCGGTCGTCAAGCCCCCGCCGTCCGCGTCTTCACGTCCGGCTGCCCCGTTCTCCTCCTGTTCGCGGCGTATGCGCTCATGAGAAAACACAGTGCACCTCAGATCTTCGCTCAACCCGGGGCTCCTAGGGCAAGTGGTCGGGCGAAATCGTTCGCCGTCAGGTCTGGACCGCGCCGGCCGCGCCGGTCGCTATAGGTACAACACCACCCCTTTCCCTTCGGTTCGACAACCCGTTCGGGGCAATCCCCGATCCGGCTCTGTGGTCACTGTGACCTGCCCGGACTCCCCGTTCTGGGGTTGCTCGTGAGGTTTGGTGGAGTACAGTGGGGGGAAGTGGAGCGGGGCCGGCCGCCGATGGACTACCGCGCAATGCGCAGATTTTTTACGGACTCCGCGAGCTGGACTGGACGCCGGACAGGACAGGAGGCGCGGGTGTTCCTCGGGACCTACACGCCCTCCCTGGACGACAAGGGCCGGCTGATCCTGCCCGCCCGGTTCCGCGACGAACTGGCCGGCGGCCTGGTGGTCACCAAGGGGCAGGAACGCTGCCTGGCGGTGTGGACCGCGGCCGGATTCGCCGAGCTCACCGAGCAGATGCGCAGCGCCGTGCGGCCCGGCGTCCCCGACGCGGTCATAGGCCGGCCGTCCCGGGACTACCACCGGGTGTTCTTCGCCAGCGCCTACGACTGCGCGCCGGACGCGCAGGGCCGGATCGTCATCCCGCCGCCGCTGCGGCAGTACGCGGGGCTGACCCGGGAGTGCGTGGTGATCGGCGCGGACACCCGGCTGGAGATCTGGGACGCCGCGGCGTGGGCCGATTACCTGTCGGCGGCGGAGTCGGCGTACTCCGCGAACGGGACGGAGGCCGCGTCCTGAGCATCTGTTAGCCCGGCAGCTTCCCGCGAAGCTCGCGCCGGAGCACGCCGCGCACCCTGTGGCCTCCTCCCGCTCGACCGGCACGTCCCGGCTGGCGCACCTTCCCCGGTGCCAGCCGAGGGGCCCGCCGGCCTTGAACGGGCGGGGACCAGAAGGCGCGCGGCGTGCCCGGTTCGCGGGCGCGGCGTCCCGGTCGTCCGGGCGTCCGGGACATACCTTCCAGCCGTCGGCACCGGACGACCCGGGCGGTGCGTGCCGGACATCCCGGCCGCGGGCTCGGTAGCGTGGGCGCGCACGGCCGAACAGCACAGCACCCGAAGGCGGAACCACTCCCGATGACCAACGCGACACACATCCCGGTCATGCTCGAACGCTGCGTCGAGATCCTCGGCCCGGCGCTCGGGCGGCCCGGCGCGGTGGTGCTGGACGCGACGCTGGGGCTCGGCGGCCACAGCGAGGCGTTCCTGCGCCGCTTCCCCGAGGCCCGGCTGATCGGGCTGGACCGGGACCCGCAGGCGCTGGCCGCCGCGGGCGAGCGGCTGGCGCCGTTCGGCGAGCGGGCGGTGCTGGTGCACGCCGTCTACGACGAGATCCCGCAGGTGCTGGCCGACCTCGGTGTGCCGGCGCTGGACGGGACGCTGTTCGACCTCGGAGTCTCCTCGCTGCAACTGGACCTGCGCGAGCGCGGGTTCGCGTACAGCTACGACGCGCCGCTGGACATGCGCATGGACTCCTCGCGCGGGCTCACCGCGGCGGACGTGGTGAACACCTACTCGGCGGGAGAACTCGCGCGCGTCCTGCGGGACTACGGCGAGGAACGCTTCGCCCGCCGCATCGCCGACCGCATCGTGGCCGAACGCGAGAAGGAACCGTTCACCACCACCGCGCGTCTTTCCGATCTGGTGCGGGACGCGATCCCGGCGGCCACCCGCCGGACCGGCGGCCACCCCGCCAAGCGGACGTTCCAGGCACTGCGGATCGCGGTGAACGACGAGTTGGCAGTGTTGGAGCGTGCGCTGCCGGCCGCCGTCGCCGCGACCGCTCTGGGCGGCCGCATCGCGGTGCTGTCATACCACTCGCTGGAAGACCGCCTGGTGAAGCGGGTGTTCGCGGCGGCCTCGGAGTCCCAGGCCCCGCCCGGACTGCCGGTGGTGCCGGAGCAGTACCAGCCGCGCTTCCGGCTGCTGACCCGGGGCGCGGAGCCGCCGGGCCAGGACGAGGTGGAGCAGAACCCGCGGGCGGCTTCGGCGAAGCTGCGGGCGGCCGAGCGGGTGCGGGAGGGATAGGCGCATGACGGCTGGCGGGTCGGGCGGTTCAGACGGTCCGGGCGGTCCGGACGCAGAGGCTGGCGGCAGCGGCAGCGGCGGCAGGTCCGGCGGCACGCTGTCCCCACGGCTGGTGGTGCTGGCCGGACGCAAGGGCAAGCCGTCGCTGCTGCCGTTCGTGGCGGTGCTGCTGGTCCTGGGGCTGCTCGGGATGCTGGCGCTGCTGTTCCTGAACACCGAGCTGAACAAGGGCGCGTTCACGATCAAGCAGCAGAAGGCGAGCGCGACCAAGCTCACCCAGGAAGCGCAGCAGATACAGCAGTCGCTGGCCGGGCTGGACGGCCCCGGCGCGCTGGCCTCGAAGGCCTCGGAACTGGGCCTGGTGCCGAACGGCAACCCGGCCTTCCTGGCGCCGAACGGCTCGGTCCTGGGCTCGCCGTCGGCCGCGCCGACGCCCACGCCGACGCCCGCGCCGACCCCGGCCGGGGCGATCCCGGGTGCCGAGGTGCTGCCGCAGACACCGGCCGGTGCCCCGGTGTCCGCCGGCTCCCCGCCGCCTCCCGCTGGGGCGATTCCGGGTGCTGAGGTGCTGCCGCAGACACCGGCTGGCGCGCCGGTGCCCGGAACCACGCCGGCGCCGGGCTCCGCGCAGCCTCCGGCCGGTCTTCCGGCCACGCCGCCGCCTCCGGTCCCGACACCGACCGGAGCCGGCCGATGACCGATTCCTCTTCCTCCACCATCAGATCCACCCATCTGCGAACGGGGAGCAGCCGATGAGTGACCGCGACCGTCCAGACCGTCCAGACCGTCCAGACCGCCCGACCGACCCCCGCACCGGCCGCCCGCGTCAGCCCTCGAAGGGCCGGGGCCAGCCGCCGCGCCGCGCCGTCCCGCCCGCCGACCGTCCGCGCAAAGCCCCGGTCCG
>JABFXP010000053.1 GCA_013361685.1 Catenulispora sp. | reverse complement strand
A
Organism: Catenulispora sp.; assembly: GCA_013361685.1. Taxonomy (GTDB): domain Bacteria; phylum Actinomycetota; class Actinomycetes; order Streptomycetales; family Catenulisporaceae; genus Catenulispora. Next base: position 5,606 of record JABFXP010000053.1, on the reverse strand, counting down.
GCCGCCACCGTCTCGGCCGGCAGGTCCGCGTCCGCGGCCGCGACGTTGGCGTGCAGCTGCTCGACGCTCTTGGTCCCCGGGATCACCGTCGACACACCGCTGTTGGCCAGCACGAACCGCAGCGCGCCCTGCACCATCGTCAGTCCCTCGGGCAGCAGAGCGCGGAAGTCGGCGGTCAGCTCCGCACGGCGCGCCACCTCCTCGGGCGTCCAGCGGGAACGCACGTCGGTGAACACCGAGTCGGCGTTGTACCGTCCGGCCAGCCATCCCGACTCCAGCGCGACCTTCACCACGCTGCCCGCACCCGCGGCGCCGGCCCGCTCCGTCGCCTCCCACGTCTCCTGGTGCATCACCGACAAGAAGACCTCGAACGCGCGGCTGTTCGTCGTGGCCAACGACGTCTCGATGTCGGAGGGCCAGTCCGCCGAGGCCCCGTAGGCCCGGATCTTGCCCTCCTGTTTGAGGCTTTCGAAGATGTCGTAGTGCGCCACGACCCGGCCGTCGAACATCTCGTGCGGCGGGCTGTGCATGACGACGATGTCCAGATAATCGGTCCGCAGCTGGCGCAGGCTGTTCTCGATCGATCCGCGGATCGCCCGCGTTGAGAAGTCCTGACCGCCCGGGTGGTTCCCGAACTTCGTGCACACCACCACCTGGTCCCGGCGGCCTTCCAGGGCCTGCCCGAGCAGCCGCTCGCTGTGGCCGCCGGCGTAGTTCGGCGCGGTGTCGAAGAAGGTCACGCCGGCGTCCAGTGCGGCATCGACGATCGCCATCGACTGCGCCTCGTCCGGTCCGTCGGCCCAATCCGTGACGTTGCCCAGCTGCCAGGCTCCCAAGCCGATCTCGCTGACCAGCAATCCCGTGTCCCCGAATGCGCGATATCTCATGGCGGCCATGTTTCAACCTGGAGCGGACTCCAGGTCAAGCCCGATTCCTCAGCCGGTTCGTCAGTTAGCTCGGTTCGCTCAGTAGCTTGCCGACCGGTTGCGCCGGACCTGGCTCTGAGTAGGTTCGGCAAGGGCAGGCCCACCACCTACCCAGGAGGCGCATCGTGACAGAGCACGAATCCACTGGCCCGGGCCCGACCAGACGGCAGGCCCTCACCGGCGTGGCCGTCCTCGGCACCGCCGCCACCCTCGGCGGCACCGCGGCCCAGGCAGCAGCCGCCGATTCCGCGGGAACGACCGCCGGCGCACCCGGTATCGGCCAGAGCCCCATCGGCGTCGGCCGCCAGGTCCCGGACAGAGCCCTGCGGGAGTTGCTGGCCCACGTCGACCCGGCCCGGCTGGAGGCGACCGTCCGCAAACTCGTCTCGTTCGGCACCCGCCACACCCTGTCCAGCCAGACCGACCCGGCGCGCGGCATCGGCGCGGCGACCGACTGGGTCTTCGCCCAGCTCCAAGCCGCGGCGGCCGCCTCCGGCGGCCGGATGACCGTCGAGCGCCAGTCCTTCGTCCAGCCGGCGGGGCCGCGCATCCCGGTGCCGACGACCATCACCAACGTCATCGCCACGTTGCGGGGCACCGCGGCGACCGAGCGCGTGTATGTCGTCACCGGCCACCTGGACTCCCGGGTCACCGACGTCCTGAACTTCACCGACGACGCGCCCGGCGCCGACGACGACGGCTCGGGGGTGGCGGCGGTGCTGGAGATGGCGCGGCTGTTCGCGCCCCACAGCTTTCCCGGCACCCTGGTGTTCGCCGTGGTGGCCGGCGAGGAGCAGGGCCTGTTCGGGTCGGCGTTCCTGGCGGCGCAGATGAAAAGCGCCGGCACCGACGTGCAGGGGATGTTCAGCAACGACATCGTCGGCGCCAGCAGCGCCTGGGACGGCACCGCCCCGGACCCACACACCGTGCGCCTCTTCGTGGAGGGCGTCCCCACCTCCGAGACCCCGGCGCAGACCGCCGTCCGGCAGTCGGTCGGCGGGGAGAACGACGGCCCGTCGCGGCAACTGGCCCGCTTCGCGCAGGACGTGGCCGTGAACGACGCCACCGACATGGACATCCGTGTGGTGTGGCGCCGCGACCGCTACCTGCGCGGCAGCGACCACGTCTCGTTCCTGCAGCAGGGCTATCCGGCGGCCCGGTTCACCGAGCCGCGCGAGAACTTCGACCACGAACACCAGGACGTCCGGGTCGAGAACGGCGTGCAGTTCGGCGACCTGCCGCAGTTCTGCGACTTCCGCTACATCGCCCGCGTCACCCGGGTCAACGCCGCCACGCTGTGGTCGCTGGCCGCCGGGCCCGGCACGCCGAAGGGCTTCGTCATCCTCACCACCCCGCCGCCGGGCTTCTCCGGCATCAACACCACGACGCTGAAATGGACCCGCGGCGACGACGCGGGGCTCGCCGGCTACGAGGTGGTGCTGCGCGAGACCACGTCGCCGGTGTGGACCGAGGCGCTGGCGGTCGGCGACGTGACGACCGTGACGCTGCCGATCGCGAAGGACAACGTGCAGTTCGGGCTGCGCGCCGTGGACGTCGCCGGGCTGCGGAGCCCGGTGGCGTTCCCGACCGTGGGGTGAGCCTGCTGATTCCCTCAGGTCCGGTGTTTCCAGCCGGTCCCGGCCGGCGCGGAACGCGCCGGCCGGGACCGATACCGCTGGAAAGCAGGAACTACGGCAGCGTCCACTTCTGGTTGGCGTTCCCGGTGCAGGACCAGATCTGCGCCTGCGTGCCCGGCGTGGTGGACCACCCGGTGTCGTCCAGGCACTTGCCGGAGTTCGGGTTGAGCAGCGCGCCGTTGGACTGCGGCACCCACACCTGCGCGCCGGTGCCGTTGCAGTCGTAGAGGTCGACGGTGGTGCCGTCGGCGGTGCCGGCGGCGTTCACGTCCAGGCACTTGCCCAGGACCTGGAGCCTGTGGCCGGCGCTGTCGACGGTCCAGGTCTGCGCACTGGTGCCGTTGCAGGTGTAGACCTGGACCGGGTTGAAGTTCGCGGTCGAGGCGGACTTGTCGTCCAGGCACAGGCCCTGATAGCCGACGATCTGCCCGGTGTGGTTCCCGCCGCCTCCGCCGCTGGTGCCGGTGATGGCGTTGAAGATGCGGGAGTAGGCGTAGCCGACGTTCTTGTCGTAGCCGTCGACCTCCCAGAAGGCCAGCTCGGCCACGCCGTTGGTGGCCGCGAAGCTCTCCAGGCTCTGCGCGTCGGACTGGGAGAAGGGCATGCCGTCGTCGTTGGTTCCGGCGATCGGGGTCAGGCCCATCTTGGCGTAGGCGGCCGCCGTGGAGATCCCGTACAGGCTCGCCAGCTGCGAGGCCGTGCCGCGGGCCGAGGACAGCGCCTGCGGCAGGACCGCCTGGTTGTCGTAGTAGTCCATCGTCATGATGTTGACCACGGACACCGCGACGCCCTGGTTCTTCGCGTCCTGGAGCAGGGTGAGCTGGTCGGTGCCGAGCCCGCCGGGGTCCACGCCGAGGGTGTAGTCGATCTGCAGGCCCGGCACCTGGGACTGGAGCGCGGCGAGCGCCTGGTCCCGCCGCGTCACCGAGGCGGTGTCCTTGATCACGTCGCCCTCGATGTCGAAGTCGAGGCGGGTGACGCCGTAGGTGGTGACGATGTTCTTGTAGGCGGCGGTCAGCGACGAGACCGAGGTGCAGGTCTGCGCCAGCTCGCCGCCCTGGGCGCCGCCGAAGGAGATGATGACGTCCCCGCCCGCCGAACGCAGAGAGCTGATCTGCGAGGTGAACGAGCCGACGGAGTAACCGCCGTCCTCCCACTGCGCGGTGCAGCCGGACTGCGGGATGAGGAAGGCCAGCGTGTAGTACTTCGTGCCGGTGGCGCTCTGGTCGGCCGCCATGTCGCCCACCGTGCTGGTGCTCAGCTGGAGGTACGGCGCGGCGAAGTGGGCGGGGAAGGTGCTGGCGGCGTGGGCGGGCGCCGTCGCGAGCGCCGCGGTGCCGAGGGCTGCGCCGACCGCGGTGACGGCGGCGGTCACCGCGGCGCGTATTCGGCGCGGGCGAAGGTGGGGTGTGCCCATGGAGTTCTCCTGTCTCGGGTGGGGGCGCGAGCAAGGAACGAGGGGCCGTTGTTACAGAAACAGACGCTGTAACACAGGGTTCCGATGTGGGAGTGAAGCACCCGAGACAAGCGACGTCAACGACTGAAACAAAGTGTTGTTTCATGCCCTGCTGTGTGTGAGGTAGCGTCGGGTGAGAAATGAGTTCGTGCCACGAGGAACATCGGCCCCGGCACGCGCCGGGCCGGTTCGTGGCGTGCGTGTGGACGCAGCGTAATCGCGGCGGCGTCGAGCATCGTCAGCTGGTGGTCCCGGACGGCTGCGTGGATCTGGTGTGGCAGGACGGAGCGGTGCGGGTGGCCGGTCCGGACCGTGGCGCGTGGGTGGCTCCGCTGGCGGCGGGGACCGGGATCGCCGGGATCCGGTTGCGCCCGGGAGCCGCGCCGTTGCTGCTGGGACGGCTGCCGGCCGAGGAAGTGCGGGACCTTCAGGTGCCGCTGGCCGACGTGCTCCCGGCCGGGGCCGCTGCGTTGGCCGAACAGCTGGCGGCAGCCGGGTCGGCGCCGGACGCGGCGGCGGTGCTGGACGCGTTCGTGGCGGCGGCGGCGCGGGACTTCCAGCCGGATGAGGCGGTGTCGCACGCTGTCATGATGCTGCGGCGCGGTGACGCGCCCCGGCTGGCAGAGCTCGCAGACAAGATCGGTTTGTCGGAGCGGCAGTTACGGCGCCGGTTCACCGACGCGGTCGGCTACGGGCCGAAGTCGCTGCATGGGATCCTGCGCTTCCAGCGTGCTCTGGACATCGGGCGCGGTGGGACCGGCGGCCTGGCGGACGTGGCTTATGCGGCCGGATACGCCGACCAGGCACACTTCACCCGGGAGGTGCGGCGCCTGGCAGGCACGACGCCGTCGGTGCTGCTGGGGCGAGCGGTACAGGCGGCTTAGATCCTTTCGTAAGCACGCAGCGTCCGCAGAGCCTTGATCGTCACGCCGGGCCGCGCTTCCAGCTCCGTGGTCGGCGACCACTTCATCCAGTTGACCGGCCATCCACCGTCCGCGTCCTGCTCGGCGAGCAGCTGGTCCAGGCTGCGCGCCATCTCCTGATCGCTGAACCAGGCGCGCGCCACGCTGTCCGGGCGCGGCGCGTAGTCGTGCGGGAGGTGGTACTCGCCGGGGGCGTAGCCGGGGGCGATGACCGCGTCCTCCGGATGCGCCGGGTCCAACAGCACGATCTTCTGGTCGCGGACCAGGGCGCCGAGGCGTTCGGCCTGCTTGTGGGCCCAAGCGCGGTCGGGGACGGCGTCCAGGAACATGACCGCCGCGTGGACGTCGTAAGGGTGGGTCTGGTCCAGCGCCTCGATCTCGTGGCGGGTGTACTCCACTGCGCGGCCGATCCAGGGGTGCTCGATCCCCGCGCGCAGCACCGGGGCCAGGAGCTGGCCGGTCGCGAGCAGGGTCGCCGGCGGGTCGGGGTCGACGGGGACGAACGGCGGGTGCGGGTACGGCGCGAGGGTGGGCAGCACTGCGGGTGCGCCACCGGCGGCGGTGCTGATCGACGCGATCCAGTCCAGCGCGGGCGCCGTCAGCGGCCCGTCCAGCCGCCCGGCGTCGGCCAGCACCGCCAGCGCCGCGGCGACGGACAGCGGCT
>JABFXP010000275.1 GCA_013361685.1 Catenulispora sp. | reverse complement strand
TTCACAGCCGGCTCACAGCTGCCTCCCAGCCCGCCCGCAACCGCGTCCGCTGTCATGGATCCCGAACCGGAAACCGGCCGAGGAGGGGCATCAGGAACCATGGAAGCGTTGTCGAGATTCGTCGTGAGACATCGCAGGCTGGTCGGTCTGCTGTGGCTGGGAGCCTTGATCGCGGGGGTGTTCGCCGCCTCCGGGCTGTCCGGCCGGTTGGATCAGAGTCTTTCGATGCCGGGGCAGAAGGGCTACGTCGCCAACCAGGCGATCCTGAAGCAGTACGGCAACGGGGCCGGGCGGGAGCCGCTGGTGCCGGTGGTGACGCTGCCCGCCGGCAGCACCGTCGACGATCCGGCCGCGTCCGCCGCCCTGACCAAGGCTTTCGGCGATGTCGGCGCGCTGCCGGGCTTCCGGGTCGCCTCCTACGCCGACACCCGCGACCGGTCCTTCGTCGGGGCGGACGGACGCACCACCTTCGGACTGGTCTACCCGCACATGACCCAGTCCGGCTTCGCTTCCGACGACGTGATCAACGTGGCCTCCCAACGGGTCGCCGCCCTGCTGCGGCAGGACCTGCCGGCCGGCACGAAGGTGGACGTGACCGGCACCATCCCGTTGGAGCAGGGCTCGTCCAGCTCCAAGAGCGGACCCGGCGTCCTGGCCGAGACCCTGATCGGCGGGATCGGCGCGCTGGCCGTGCTGGCCTTCGTGTTCGCCTCCTTCCTGGCGCTGGTGCCGCTGCTGGTCGCGGCGGTCTCGATCCTGACCTCGTTCCTGGTGGTCTTCGGGCTGACCGAGGTGATGAAGGTCAGCTCCCTGGTCCAGTTCCTGGTCGCGCTGATCGGCCTGGGCGTCGCGATCGACTACTCGCTGCTGCTGGTCACCCGCTGGCGGGAGGAACTGGCCCACGGCCATGACAACGAGACCGCCGTGCACAACGCCATGGCCACCGCCGGCCGCGCGGTCGCGTTCAGCGGCCTCACCGTCGGCCTGGGCCTGATCGCCCTGGTGCTGCTGCCGGTGCCGTTCCTGCGGTCGATGGGTGTCGGCGGCATGGTCATCCCGCTGGTGAGCGTCGCGGTGACGCTGACCCTGGTGCCCGCGCTGCTGTCCGGCGGCGCCCGCCGCCTGGACTGGCCCAAACTGCGGCACGAGGGCCAGGCGGCACGCGGCTGGACCCGCTGGGCCAGGCTCGTGGTGCGGCGCCGCTGGGTCGCGGCCGTCGCGGCGTTCGCCGTCCTCGGCTTCCTCGGTGTCAATGCCCTGAACATGCAGATCGGCGCCACCAAGTCGACGTCGCTGAGCCAGTCCGGCCCGGCCCGCGAAGGGCTCGACACGCTCACCGCGGCCGGGATCACCAGCGGGGTGCTCACGCCGATCGAGGTGGTGGTGCCGCGCGGCCAGGACGCGACGGCGCTGGCCCACCGGCTCGCCGCGGTCGACGGGGTGCACGCGGCTGTGGCGCCGGCGTCGTGGACCTCCGGGGAGAGCTCCCTGATCGAGGTGCTGCCGGCTCAGGAGACCGCGACGTCGGCCAGCCGGGCCGTCGTGAACCGGGTCCGCGACTTGGCCGACAGCGCGGCGCCGGGCGCGCTGACCGGTGGTGCGGGCGCTTTCGAGGCGGACATGGTGCACGCGGTCTACGGCAACTTCCCGTTGATGCTGACGGCGGTCGCCATCATCACGTTCATCCTGCTGGTCCGGGCTTTCCGCTCGATCCTGTTGCCGCTGAAGGCGGTGCTGCTGAACCTGCTGTCCGTCGGCGCGATCTACGGCGTCGTCACCCTGGTCTGGCAGGACGGCCACGGCTCGCAGACGATCGGCGGCATTCCCGCGACCGGCGCGGTCACCGGCTGGATCCCGTTGATGATCTTCGCGTTCCTCTACGGCCTGTCGATGGACTACGAGGTCTTCATCCTGGCCCGCATGCGGGAGGAGTACGACCGCACGGGGGACACGACTGCTGCTGTGGTCGAGGGCATCGGCCGCACCGGCCGACTGGTCACCTCCGCGGCCCTGATCCTCTTCCTGGCGTTCGCTTCCCTGGCCAGCGGCCCGGAGGTGCAGCTGAAGGTGTTCGCCACCGGTCTGGGCGCGGGGATCCTGCTGGACGCGACGGTCGTCAGGGCTCTGCTCGTGCCGGCCCTGGTCTCGCTGTTCGGGCGCTGGAACTGGTGGCTGCCGGGCTCGGTCGCGAAGGTGCTGCGCGTCGAGGCGTCGCCGGTCAGCGCGGCGGCGGAGAGGGGCCGGGAGCCGGAGCTGACGGTGGCGGGGTAGTCGGCTGTCGGCGGTTGGTAGTCGGTCGTTGCGGGGCGGCGGCGTCAGTGTTCGCACTGGCGCCGCCGCTCACGTCGTCCCGATCCATGGGACGTCCGATGATCGCCTCTCGCCCCATATGTCGAAAGTTTCACCGGTTCCCGATGCCGACCGACGGCCATTCTGAGAGATCGACACCCCTCTAAGCTCCCTTATTCACCGCTGACACTCAATAGTCTTATACGTCGCCCAATCCGCCGCTCGTGGACATGTCGCAGCAATCGAGTTAAAGACATCCCATGTTTGTGCGTCTGCGACACCGCTCAGGCCGGCTGCTGTCCGCGGCCACGGCCCTCCTGCTCGCCGCACCGATCACGGCGTCGGCTGTCCTCACCCCTCCGTCCGCCGTGGCGGACACGGTCACCACGGCGTGGCACGGCGGTGCCTTCGCGCTCGACACCGCCAAGGTCGTCGCGCGGTCGAACGTCGTCATCGGCAAGCCGAACACGGCGAACACCCAGTTCCTGCCGCTGGGCAACGGCTCGCTCGGCGTGGCGGAGTGGGCCGCGAACGGGTTCACCGCGCAGCTGAACCGCAGCGACACCATGCCGAACCGGCTGTCGCCGGGGCAGGTGCGGATCCCCGGCCTGGCCACGATGACCTCGGCGTCGGACTTCGTCGGCTACCTGGACCTCTACAACGGGGTGCTCCACGAGTCCGGCGGCGGCATGACCATGACCGCGTGGGTGGCGGCGGGCAAGGACGAACTCGTCGTCGACGTCACCGGCGCCGGCGCGGGCACGCGGCAGACGGCGACCTTGGGACTGTGGAGCGGACGCAGCCCGGCGGCGGCCGCGTCCGGTGCGATCGGCACACTGGCGCAGAGCTGGGTCGACAACACGCAGACCGGGGCCTCCGGCAAGACTTTCGGAGCGATGGCGGCGATCACCGCCGGCGGGCAGAACGTCAGCGCCTCGGTGGTGAACTCCACCGGAGTGCAGGTGGCGTTCAACGCCAACGCCGACGGCTCCTACCGCGTCATCGTCGCCTCGCCGCAGTGGACCGGCGGCGCCAATCCGGCGACCACGGCCTCGACCCTGATCGGCTCCGACGCCACGGCATCGACCGCCGCCCTGCTCGCGCCGCAGTCCGCCTGGTGGAACCAGTTCTGGGCGCACAGCGGGCTGATCGAGATGAACTCCAGCGACGGCACGGCGCAGTACATGGAGAACTTGCACACGCTGTACCTCTACTTCGAAGCCGGCTTGATGCACTCCGGCGTCTACCCCGGAAGCCAGGCCGGACTGGCCGACCTGGACAACTTCAACCAGGACCACCAGGCCTGGTACCCGGCGGGCTACTGGCTCTGGAACCTGCGCGGGCAGATCCAGGCGAACCTGTCCTCCGGAAACTTCGCGCTGAACACGCCGATCTTCGACATGTATCTCAATGACCTGCCAGCAATCCAGTCATGGACGAGCGCGAACATGAACGGCAAGTCAGGAGCCTGTGTCCCGGAGACGATGCGCTTCAACGGCAACGGCTACTACAACGGCGGCGGGATCACCAACAACGCCTCGTGCGCCACCGCCTCCAGCCCGAGCTTCAACGCCGAGACCATCACCAGCGGAGCCGAGATCGCGCTGTGGATCTGGCAGCAGTACCAGGACACCGGCGATATCAGCTTCCTGCAGAAGTACTACCCAGTGTTGCAGCAGACGGCTACCTTCCTGCTCGCCTGGCAGTCCGTGGGCTCTGACGGCCTCCTGCACGCCGTGGCCAACGCGCACGAGACGCAGTGGGCGGTGTCCGACCCGAGCATCGACGGCGCCGCCGACCAGGCCCTGTTCGCCGCCACCGCCAACGCCGCGACCCTGCTGAACACCGACTCCGCGCTGGCCTCCAGGCTGCGCACCGCGCTGACGCAGATCGTGCCCTACGCGCGCACCGACCAGCAGACGCACAGCCAGCTGCTCGGACCCTCCGCCGACGCCTCCGGCACCGACGTCATCGGCAACTCCTACCAGCCCACCGCGGCCACTCACAACGTGGAGAACCTCGGCCTGGAGCCGGTCTGGCCGTTCGGCGTCATCAGCGACAACACCGTGGTCAACGGCGACGACCTGACGGCGTTGGCGAAGCGCACCTACGCCCACCGGCAGTACATCAACAACCCGGACTGGACCTACGACTCGATCCAGGCCGCACGCCTGGACCTGGGCTCCGAGGTGGCGTCGGACCTGGTCGCGAGCACCAAGTCCTACCAGGTCTACATCTCCGGCCTGGCCGCGTGGAACCCGGGATCGATGGACGAGCCCTACGTCGAACACGTCTCCAACGTCGCCGCGACTGTGGGCGAGGCACTGGCCACTGACTACGACGGCACCCTCCGGTTCGCCCCGGCGCTGCCGGCGGGTTGGGACGCGTCCGGCACCGTGGCGATCCAGGGCGGCTCGAAGGTCGATGTGCAGGTCGAGGGAGGCACTCTGGCGACCGCCGCGATCGAGGCCGGCAGCACCACGACGCTGAGCGTGCGCAACCCGTGGCCGGGGCGCCAGGCCGAGGTCGTTGACGGAACGAGCGGTGCGACGGTGGTCGCTGCGACTACTTCCGCGACGCTTAGCGTCCCGGTCACTGCCGGGTCCAGCTACCTGCTCGAGCAGCCGTCAGCACCGACGGGCAGCATGCCGTTCGCAGCGGTGACCGGTACTGCGGCGCGTTCCTTCCGGCAGCTGGGCAGCGTGTCGATCGGCTTGGGCGGCAACAGCCTGCCGCTGCCTGGGGGCAACACGGTCACGGTCACCAACCCCGGCAGCCAGTCCGGCACGGTCGGCACGGCCATCAGCGGCCTGCAGGTCCACGCGACTGATTCGGACTCCAACCAGTCGCTGAGCTATTCCGCGACCGGGCTGCCGCCCGGCCTGTCGATCAGCAGCAGTGGTCTGATCACCGGCACGCCGACGACCGCCAACACGTACACGACGACGGTGAGCGCGAGCGACAGCACCGGCGTGTCGGGATCGGCCAGCTTCACTTGGAGCATCACGGGCGGCACCACGACTGGTACTTGTCACGTCGGCTACACCAGAACCAACGAATGGCCGGGAGGTTTCACGGCCGATGTGACCGTCACCAACACTGGAACCGCGGCGATGAACGGGTGGACTGTTGGTTGGACGTTCCCGGGCGACCAGAAGATCACCAACGCCTGGAGCGCTACGACGACTCAGACCGGCGCTGTCGTCAGTGCTACGAACGTTTCGTACAACGGGACGATTGCTGCGGGGGCGAGCACGTCGTTCGGATTCCAGGGGACGTTTACGGCGAATGACACGGCTCCGACGAGCTTTACGGTCAACGGAGCGGCCTGTTCCTGAGGT
>JABFXP010000584.1 GCA_013361685.1 Catenulispora sp. | reverse complement strand
CCTCTACGTGCTGGAGGCCAACCCGCGCGCCTCGCGCACGGTGCCGTTCGTGGCCAAGGCCACCGCGGTGCCGCTGGCCAAGGCCGCGGCCCGGATCGGGATGGGCGCCACGGTCGCCGAGCTGCGGGCCGAGGGCCTGCTGCCGCGCACCGGCGACGGCGGCACGCTGCCGGCCGACTCGCCGATCTCGGTGAAGGAGGCGGTCATGCCGTGGTCCCGCTTCCGGACCCCGGACGGCCAGGGCGTGGACGTCATCCTCGGCCCGGAGATGCGCTCCACCGGCGAGGTCATGGGCATCGACGCGGACTTCGGCAAGGCCTTCGCCAAGTCGCAGGCCGGCGCCTACGGCTCGCTGCCGCTGAAGGGCCGGGCCTTCGTCTCGGTCGCCAACCGGGACAAGCGCTCGATGGTGTTCCCGGTCAAGGCCCTGCACGATCTGGGCTTCGAGCTGCTGGCCACCGACGGCACCGCCGACGTGCTGCGCCGCAACGGCATCCCGGCCACCACGGTCCGCAAGCTGTCGCAGGGGCCCGGGCCGGACGGCGAGCCGACGATCGTGCAGATGATCGTCGACGGCGACATCGACCTGATCGTGAACACCCCGTTCGGGGTGGGCTCGCGCCTGGACGGCTACGAGATCCGGACGGCGGCGGTGCAGGCCGGCAAGCCGTGCATCACCACGGTGCAGGGCTTCGCGGCCGCGGTGCACGGGATCGAGGCGTTGCAGCGCGGCGAGATCGGGATCGGGTCGTTGCAGGAGTACGCGGAGAAGATCAACGCCTCGCGGGCTGAGGCTGAGGGCTGAGGGTCGAGAACTGAGGACCGAGGACCGAGGAGCTGATGACTGAGGTGTCTCCGATGCGGATCTATCCGAAGCTGTTCAACCTGGTGTTCCGCCGCATGGACGCCGAGCAGGCGCACCGCCTCGGCTTCGGCACGATCCGGACCGTCGGCGCCCTGCCCGCGGGCGTCGGCCTGGCGCTCCTGGAACGGGCGTTCCCGGCGCGCGACGGCGTCCTGAAGCAGACCGTGTTCGGGGTCGACTTCCCGGCCCCGTTCGGCCTGGCCGCCGGCTTCGACAAGAACGCCGAGGGCATCGACGCCCTGGCCGCCCTCGGCTTCGGCTTCGTCGAGATCGGCACCGTCACCGGCCGGGGCCAGCCCGGCAACGAGCAGCCCCGGCTGGCCCGGCTGATCCGCGACCGCGCCGTGGTGAACCGCATGGGGTTCAACAACGTCGGCGCCGAGGAGGTGGCGCGGCGGCTCAAGCGGCGCGTCGCCAAGCCCGAGCGCTGGGACAAGACACCGCCGGTGGTCGGCGTCAACATCGGCAAGACGAAGGCGGTGCCGGAAGCCGAGGCGGCGACCGACTACGTCGCCTCCACCAAGCTGCTGGCACCGTACGCCGACTACCTGGTCGTGAACGTGTCCTCGCCGAACACGCCGGGACTGCGGAACCTCCAGGCCGTCGAGGTGCTGCGGCCGCTGCTGAAGGCGGTCCGCGCGGCCGCCGACGAGGCCGTGCCGGGCAAGCACGTCCCGCTGCTGGTGAAGATCGCCCCGGACCTGGCCGACCCCGACGTCGACGCGGTCGCCGACCTGGCCCTGGACCTGCGCCTGGACGGCATCATCGCGACCAACACGACGATCGGCCGCGACGGGCTGACGTCGTCGGCGGAGAAGGTCGAGGCGGCCGGCGGGGGCGGTCTGTCCGGCGCCCCGCTGAAGGCACGCTCGCTGGAGGTGCTCAAGCGCCTGCGCGAGCGTACTGACGGCCACCTCGCGCTCATCTCGGTCGGCGGCGTCGAGACCGCCGCCGATGCCTGGCAGCGTCTGGTCGCCGGTGCCGACCTGGTGCAGGGCTACACCGGATTCATTTACGAAGGGCCCGCGTGGGCGGCGCGGATCAACCGGGGGATCGCTGAGAAGGTGCGCTCCGGTGGCTATACGAGCCTGCGTGACGCTGTCGAGGCGGCTCGGATCTCATAAGCCGTATACAAGGCGTTAGTCCTATATAAGGCGTGGGCCGTATATAGGGCCTGAATAAGAGGAGAGTTCTGATGGAAACCTTCGGCGCACGGTTGCGGACGGCTCTCGACACCCGGGGCCCGCTGTGCGCGGGGATCGACCCGCACAGCTCGCTGCTGGCCGAGTGGGGGCTCGGCGACGACGTCGCGGGGCTGGAGCGCTTCTCGTTCACGGTCGTCGAGGCGCTCGCCGACCGTGTCGCGGTGCTCAAGCCGCAGTCGGCGTTCTTCGAGCGGTTCGGCAGCCGGGGGATCGCGGTGCTGGAGCGGACCGTGGCCGACGCCCGGTCGGCCGGGGCGGTGGTGATCATGGATGCCAAGCGCGGAGACATCGGCTCCACGGTCGCGGCCTATGCCGACGCCTACCTCGACCCGTCCTCGCCGCTGTTCTCCGACGCGCTGACCGCGAGCCCCTACCTGGGGTTCGGTTCGCTGGAGCCGCTGTACGCGCTGGCTGAGAAGAACAACGCCGGGGTGTTCGTGCTCGGACTGACCTCCAATCCCGAAGGTTCGCAGGTGCAGGGGGCGATCGGTGCGTCGGGGCGCAGTGTGGCGGAGGAGATGATCGAGGCCGCCGCCGCGCGCAACGCCGGCGCCGTGCCGATGGGGCCGATCGGCGTCGTGGTCGGTGGCACCGTTGAGACACCGGACTTCGACTTGGGTCGGCTGAACGGGGCGTATCTGGTGCCGGGGATCGGGGCGCAGGGCGCGACGGCAGCGGACGTGCGTCGCATCTTCGGGGCCGGGGCGCGCAACGTGGTGCCGTCGAGCAGCCGGGAGATTCTGCGCGGCGGTCCGTCGGTGGCCGGGTTGCGGGATGCGGCGGCTCGGACCGTTGAGGAGCTGGCGGCGATGTTGAGTTAGCGGGAGGTGATGGTGAGGTGAGCGGGAGGGGGTCAGCGGGATTCGAGCAACCGCTTGAGCCGCCGCAGCGAGACGGCGAAGAACAGCCGCGTCACCGGCCCGGCCACCAGCCAGCCGACCCGCCCGACCGCGCCGAACGGCAGATCGACGCGCTCCCACCAGACGACCCGGCACCGGTGCTCACCGTTCGCCGCCACCTCGAAGCCTCCGGTGCCGCGCACGACCCGACCGGTGTGCAGCACCACGCACCGGTGCGGCGGATCCCACTCGGTGATGGTCATCGTGTCCAGGAAGCCGACCGGCCCCAGCCCGGTCCGGCCCGCCAACTGCGCGCCGACGCCGCTCCCGGTACCGGTGACCCGGGTCGCGAGCATCCACGCGCCCTGTGACTCCCAGTCCGCGATGGCGGCCCAGGCCCGCTCGGCCGGGACCGCGACGTCGGTCGTCACCCGCAGCTCAGCCAACTTGCTCGGCCAGCTTCTTCGGGGCCACCAGCAGGTAGGCGGCGCGCACCAGGTCCTCGACGTCGTCCCAGTCCGGGCCGGCGTCCAGGTTGACGCCCAGCCAGCCGCGGACGCCGACGTAGGGCGGACGGTAGAAGGTGTCCGGGTCCTGCTCCACGCGGAGCTCCTGGACCCCGTCAGCGGCCGGGCACCAGAAGCCCAGCCGCAGGCCGTGGTGGTGGTCGCAGAACATGACGAAGGTGCGCTTGCCGCGGACGAACCAGGTCGGCTCGCCGTGGCTCAGCCGCTCCTCGACCTCGGGAAACGTCAGACAGACGGCGCGGAGCCGCTCCAGCGCGGCCTTCTCCTCATCGGGCGTCATAACACCATCTTCTGAGAACGGACCGACAACCGCGATCGGGTACGGTCGGCTCATGAGCACGGACACCCGCACCCGCCTGCTGCAGGGCACGATCGACGCACTGCGGGCGCAGGGCATCGCCGGGGTGTCGGCGCGCACCATCGCCGCGGCCGCGGGGGTGAACCAGGCGCTGGTGTTCTACCACTTCGGCAGCGTGGACGAACTGCTGGTGGCCGCCTCGCTGTGGTCGACCGAGCAGCAGGTGGACGCCTTCCGGGAGCGGCTGGACGGGGTGCGCTCGCTGCGGGAGTTGCAGATGGTGGGGCGGGACCTGCAGGCGCAGGAGCGGGCCGCGGGCAACATCGCGGTGCTGGGGCAGATGCTGGCCGGGGCGCAGACCAATCCGGCGTTCGCCGCGGCCACCCGCGACGCGTTCAGCCTGTGGTACGTCGAGATCGAGCGGGTGCTGACCCGGGTGCTGGCCGACTCGCCGCTGGGCGAGGTCGCGGACGTGCCGGGGCTGGCGCGCGCGGTGTCGGCGTCGTTCATCGGCATGGAGCTGATGGCCGGGGTCGATCCGGAAGGCGACGAGGCCGCGTTCCGCGCGATGGATCAGCTCGGGGCGCTGCTGGAGCATCTGGATGACCTGGGTCCGGCCAGCCGGCGTGCGGTGCGGGCCGCGGTCCGGCGTTCGGTGCGCAAGAAGGGCGGCGGCGCGACCGCGTAGCCGCCCGGGGCTGATGGGGACGGGATTATTCGAACAGGTGGGCGTTGGCCGCCTTGACCTGCTCGGTGAACTCGGGGAACTCCAGCACTTCCAGGCCGGCGGCTTCCAGCAGCTCGATGCCCTGGCAGTCCTCCACCAGCAGCGACGGCTCCCGCCACGCGAACACCACCCGCCGGATCCCGGAGGCGATGATCAGCTGCGTGCAACTGGCCGGCCGCGACCGCCGGACGGAACACGGTTCCAGGGATGAGTAGATGGTCGCCCCGGCCAGCCGCGGGTGCCCGGGGCCCAGGCGCAGCAACGCCGACTCCTCGGCGTGCACCGACGCATCGGTGTCACGGGACCAGCCGCGTGCCAGCTCGCGATCGTCCTCGTCGACGATCACGGCGCCGACGTTGAACGCGGACGGGGACGGCGGGCAGCGCCAGGCGAGGTCGACGGCGGTGCTGAGCCATTCGCGATCCTCGCCGCGGACGCGGCCGGTGCGATGGGAGGGGTCGGTGGTGGTCACAAGTCCCAAGATTAGCCGCGCGGCTCCAGGCTTTCTCGCCTTCGGCGCATAGCACCGCCCCCTTCGGCCGATAGCGGCCATTCGCTGATTGATATCTTGATCGCCATGATTCGCCCCGCGCTGCCTGCCGCTGTCCTGTTCGACATGGACGGTCTTCTCATCGACTCCGAGCCGACCTGGTTTCAGGCGGAGGTGGACCTGTTGGCTGGTTACGGCCATACGCTTGGTCCGGAGCACTACCCCAAGGTGCTGGGGAAGCCGTTGGAGGTGTCGACGGCGTATCTGCTTGAGCTGACTGGTCACCCGGTGGGGGCTGCTGAGTTCGCGGACGGTATCGAGCGCGCGATGATCGAGCGGCTTCGCGATGGGGTGCCGATGATGCCGGGGGCGAAGGAGCTGTTGGTCGGGTTGGAGGGGGCGGGGGTTCCGCTGGGGTTGGTGTCTGCTTCTTCGCGGCGGATCGTTGAGGCTTGTCTGCCGGCGATCGGGGTGGATCACTTTCGGGTGGTTGTGTCGGGGGATGATGTTGTGCTGGGGAAGCCGAATCCTGAGCCGTATCTTCGTGCTGCGGCGGCGCTTGGTGTTGATGCGGTGGAGTGTGTCGTTTTGGAGGATTCGCCGACGGGTGCGGCTGCTGGGTACGCCGCTGGGTGTCGGGTTGTTGCGGTGCCGCATGCTGCGGCGGTGGAGGTGCGGGAGCGGGTTACGGTTGT
>JABFXP010000761.1 GCA_013361685.1 Catenulispora sp. | reverse complement strand
GGGGAGCCGCCGGCCGCTGCCGAGGCCGGGCCGGTGCCGTGGCCGGTGCCGCCGGTGCCGACCGCCGCCACCACGCCGAACACCGCGGTCACGCTGGCCGCGGCGCCGGTGATCTGGGAGATCCGCCGCACGCGGCGCTTGCGGGCGCCGCGCTGGATGCCGCCGGAGGTCAGCTTGCCGATGTTGGGGGTCAGATCCTCGGCTGTCGCGCGCATCGCGCGGGACAAGTCGTCGCTCATATCGATGTCCTTCGTTGTCTGCCGTGTGTGTGGTTCTCAGATGAGCGCGAGATCCGGGAGCCGGTCGCCCAGCGTCCCCCGCAGGCGGGTCAGGGCCCGGTTGGTGCGGGTGCGCACCGCTCCGGAGCTGGCGCCCATGATGTGCGCCACCTCCTCGACGCTGCGGTCCTCCCAGAACCGGAGCACCAGCACCGCGCGGTCCTTGGCCGGCAGTTCGGCCAGCCCCGCCAGCAGGGTCATCCGCAGGGTCGCGTCGGCTTCGTGGAACTCGCGCTCGGGAATCTGCGACGAGGGCATCTCCCGGGAACTCCGCTTGCGCCGGGCGGAGATGAAGGTGCGGGTCAGCACGGTCTGCGCGTAGGCGTCGGGATTCTCGATCCGCCGCTTGCGCCCCCACACCGCGTACACCTTCCCGAGTGTCTCTTGGACGAGGTCTTCAGCCTGGTGCCAGTCCCCGGACATGAGATACGCGGTACGGAACAAGTGTGAGGTTCGTGCTGAAGCGAACTCCAGGAACTCGTCGTCGTGCTTCGCCATGGCCACCGCTTTTCTGTATCGGACAGTCCACCCGTACCGACGCGCGGCTCCCAGCCGGTGTTACAGACGTAGGGCAAGACAAGGACTTCGGTAGTCATTGTGCGCTGTGGGCGTTCGCTCAAGGCGAACGACCCAGGACGGATCGGGCGGGCGACGGGCTGTCCGAGTCGATGTAATCGTGTAATCATCGATACATGGCGACACGTGAAGAGCTGATTGAGAAGACGCGAGGGTGGTTCACGGGACGGCTGCCGGAGGACTTGTTCGAGGGCGCGCCGGAGGTGACGGTCGACCGTGAGGAGATCACGGTGGTCGGGCGGATAGCAGAGCCCGCATACGCTGACGGGGCCTCGGAGGCGGAGCGGGCCGCCGCTGTCGAGGGCCGGATCAAGGAGTTCCGGGAGCGGACGCGCGAGGCGCGGATGGCCGTGGCCCGGGACGCCGAGCACAAGTTCGGCCGCAAGGTGTCCTGGGGCGTGCGGTGCGGGGACCAGGGCCGGTTGTTCACACACCTGTCCGTGCCGGTGATGACGCGGCTGCGGCAGCCCCAGCGGGCGTTGCTGGACACCTTGGTGGACGGCGGTGTGGCGCGAAGCCGCAGCGACGCGCTGGCGTGGTGTGTGCGGCTGGTGGAGAAGAACGCCGGCGAGTGGATCGGCGAGCTGCGCGACGCGATGCGCAAGGTCGAGGAGGTCCGGGAGGCCGGGCCGGATCGGGACGGCGGCACCGCGGACTCGGACGGCGCCGAGAGCGCAGACGGCTAACCCGTTCGCCCACGTGGCGGGCCGTCCTCCCGGACCCGGCTGAAGCTGAAGCCATGACCAGTGACTACAGCGGCGGCCAGGATCCGGCGATCAACGTGTTGGTGAGCACCATGAACGACCTCCCCGGGTTCCGCGTCGAGCGGGTCCTCGGGGAGGTCTTCGGTTTGACCGTCCGGGCGCGCAACGTCGCCAGCTCGTTCGGCTCGGCGATGAAGTCGCTGAAGGGCGGCGAGCTCAAGGGCCAGACCCGGATGCTCGTGGACAGCCGGATGGAGGCGATGCGGCGGCTCACCGACGAGGCGGCGAACCGTGGCGGGAACGCGGTGCTGGCGATGCGGTTCGAGACGTCGGCCGGCGAGCTCGGCACTGAGATCTGCGCTTATGGCACGGCGTGCGTGGTGAGCCCTGCGAGCTCTGTGCAGCCCAAGCGGTGAGCCGCGGCGGAGCTCAGTGACCCGCGGCGATCCTCAGTGACCCGCGGCGATGTTCAGCGACCCAAGAACTTGCCGAGCTTGGAGACCTTCGGATACTTCACCGAGACCTCGCCGAACAGCGCCACCCCGCGCACGATGACCACCGGCGAGTCCGGGCCCGGCGGAACGTCGCCGGCCCGTGCGCGGTCCGAGCCGGTCCGCGAACCGAAGATCGCGGTGCCCTCGTCGTGCACCACGACGCCGTGCGGCACCTTGATCTGGATCGAGCCGAACACCGCGTTGGCGATGATCACCACTTCGCGCTGGGTCAGCACGGCGTCGCGCAGGTCGATGGTGATCGAGCCGAAGACCGCGGCCGCGGTGGTCTGCGACGGCACCAGCCAGCGGCCGCCGCGGGTCTGCTCGGCGAAGATCGCGCTGATCTTGGAGCCGGGCGCGTATTCCGGCGGCATCGAAGCCTGCGGACCGATCACGCCGCCGGACGTCGGCGCCGGCATCGCGGTGAGGTGACGCTGCGGCAGGTCCGACAGCAGCGGCGTGAGTTCGCCGAGCGTCCTGGCCTTGTACGCCCGGTCGATGCGCTCGTTGTGTTCGTCGACGTCCAAGCGGCCTTCCGCGTAGGCCTCGCGCAGGGCTTCGGCGACGCGGTCGCGGTCGGCGTCGGACGCGCGCATGGTGTTGTGGGGGTCGTTGGCCGGGTTGGCTGCGGGGACGCTCACCTCTCGCACTATACGGGGGAGGCGTGCGCAGTGTGTTTCGTCGGTGAAGGGCGCGATCGCGGCGAACGCCTCAGTCGCCCATCGTCTCCACGTTCAGCGACGCCTCCCGCACCGCGGCCTCCGCGTCCCCGGACCGGATCGCCGCCAGCAGTGAGCCGTGCCCGGCCACCAGGAAGCGGTCGAAGTCCTCGCGGTGGGCGCGTTGGCGCAGCACGGTGCGCAGTGCGCTGCCGATCTCCAGATACAAGTCGAGCAGCAGCGGGTTGCCGGCGGCGGCGACCAGTGCGGTGTGGAAGTCGGCGTCCGCCTCGACCCAGTCGTCGACCCAGCTGTCGTCGCCGGGTGCGGCCAGTCCGACGCGCCGGGCGGCCTCGTCGCGGGTGGCCAGCGCCGCGTCGCAGGCCTCGAGGTCGGCCGCGGTGGCGCGGTGCGCGGCCAGCCGCGCGGCCTCGACCTCGATCGCGCGCCGCACTTCCTGCACGTGGTCGTGAGTCGTGGCCTGGAGTTCGCGGCGCAGGGCGCCGGAGAGCTCCGAGCGCGCGCGGACGTAGGTGCCGTCGCCGCGCCGGACCTCCAGCAGGCCGGCGTGGGCCAGGGCCCGGACCGCCTCGCGGACCGTGCCGCGGCCCACGTTCAGCGCCTCGACCAGCTCCGGTTCGGTCGGGATCCGGGTGTCGACCGGCCAGGCGCCGCTGCCGATCTGCTCGCGCAGCTTGCCGATGACCTCGTCGACCAGGGAGCCGCGCTGGATTCCGGTGAGTCCGTTCGCCACAACGTGCAGTCTCTCAGGTGGTGGGCCCGATGCTCGAGCCGGCCGGGGCGAACGTGCCGCGCTCGGGCGACCCGACGTAGGCCGCGACCAAGCCCTGGACCAGGACGACGGCCGCCATCACGCCCAGCGGAACGGTCCAGGAGTGCAGCGCGTGGCCGAGGATTCCGAACATGATCGGGCCGACGGCGGCGATGAGGTAGCCGGCGGACTGGGAGAACGCGGACAGCGCCGCGGTGCCGGCCGGGGTGCCGCCGCGCAGCCCGATCATGGTCAGCACCAGCGGGAAGGCCGCCATGCCGACGCCGATCAGGACGGCCGCGACGTAGGCCAGGGACACCGGCGCGACCATCAGGCACCCGAATCCGAGCGCGAACACCGCGCCGAGGGCCAGGGCCAGCGGACGCTGGCTGCGCAGCTTGGCCGCGGTCAGCGGGACGAGGAAGGACAGCGGGGTGTTGACCGCGAACATCACGCTCAGCACGGTGCCGGCGCCGGCCTGGGACATGCCGCTCTCGTGCAGTACCGTCGGCAGCCAGCCCATGATCACGTAGCCGGCCATGCTCTGCAGGCCGAAGGCCAGGGTCATGGCCCAGGCCAGCTTGGACTTCGCGGCGGCGGTCAGCGGGATGTGCGGCTGGCCGGGGCCGTGCGCGGGGTGCGCGGCGCGGGTGTCGCGGTCGCGGCGGCGGCCTCGGCTTGCGGTCCACAGCAGGAGGGCGACCAGCGCCGGGAGCGTCCAGAACTCCAGGCCGCCGGAGGGGCCGCCGAAGGTGTCGGACAGCGGCACGGCGATGCCGGCGGCGACGGTCGAGCCCAGGGCGATCATCGTGGAGTACAGGCCGGTGACGGCGCCGACGCGGTGCGGGAAGTAGGTGCGGACCACCACCGGCAGCAGGACGTTGCCCAGGGCTATGCCGGTGCCGGCCAGGACCGAGCCGGCGAGCAGGCCGGGGACGTCCGGGATGCCGCGGACCGCGGAGCCGGCGACCAGGATCGCGAGGCTGGCGGCCAGGACCGAGCCGGCGCCGTGGCGGCGGGCCAGCCAGGAGCCGGCGGGGCCGGCGAAGGCGAAGATCACGACCCAGAGCGTGGGCAGCAGCGTGACGACGGCGCCGCCGAGGTGCAGGCGGTCGCGGAGCTGGTCCAGGAGCGGGCCGGTGGAGGACACGCCCAGGCGCAGGTTGGCGGCGACCACGACGATGCCGGCCAGGATCAGCGCGCCGCCGGCCAGGCTCTGCTGGCGGCGTTCGGCGGGCTCGGCCGGGACCTCGGGCTCGCCGAGGCGTTCGATCTTCTGCAGGTGCTCGAGCGGGTTCTCGGCGAGGTCGGCGAGGTCGGCGACGCCGGCACGGTCGGCGACCTCGGCGTGGCGGGCGACCTCGCCGATGCCGGCGCGGGTGTCGGGACCGTGCGGGGCGCCGGTGCCGGGCCGTTCGAGCGAAATCGTCATGCGTCAGATGGTAAGACGTATGATGTTTAAAGTTCAAGCCCGTTCCGGGCCCGGGACGCCGGTGTGGCCGACGGCACATCCGCCGGTCCGGCGGCACCGGCTGAGGCCCCGACCACCGTGAGTACGCTGGGGACATGCCTGACTTCGAGTACGCCGACCTCCTCCCCGCGGGGCCGGACGAGACCCCGTACCGTCTGCTCACCAC
This sequence comes from Catenulispora sp., assembly GCA_013361685.1. Lineage (GTDB taxonomy): Bacteria > Actinomycetota > Actinomycetes > Streptomycetales > Catenulisporaceae > Catenulispora. The sequence continues at coordinate 527 of JABFXP010000761.1, read as the reverse complement.
CGAGGGCGTCAGCACCGTCGAGGCCGGCGGCCGCACGTTCCTGCAGGTCGAGCCGGAGGCGCTGCGGCTGCTCACCGAGACGGCGATGCACGACATCGCGCACTACCTGCGGCCCGGGCACCTGCAGCAGCTGCGGAACATCCTGGAGGACCCCGAGGCCTCGCCGAACGACCGGTTCGTGGCGCTGGACCTGCTGAAGAACGTCAACATCTCGGCCGGCGGCATCCTGCCGATGTGCCAGGACACCGGCACCGCGATCGTGATGGGCAAGCGGGGCCAGAACGTGCTGACCGCCGGCGGCGACGAGGCGCACATCGCGCGCGGCGTGTACGACGCGTACACCCGGCTGAACCTGCGGTACTCGCAGATGGCTCCGCTGACGATGTGGGACGAGAAGAACACCGGCTCGAACCTGCCGGCCCAGGTGGAGCTGTACGCCACGGACGGGGACGCGTACAAGTTCCTGTTCATGGCCAAGGGCGGCGGCTCGGCGAACAAGTCGTACCTGTATCAGGAGACGAAGGCGA
>JABFXP010000824.1 GCA_013361685.1 Catenulispora sp. | reverse complement strand
ACCTCGCGCAGCTTGCCGACCCCGGCGATGCCGGTCACCACGGTCACGAACACCACCGGGGTGATGACCATCTTGATCAGGTTCACGAAGCTGTCGCCGAGCGGCTGCAGCTGGGTGGCCACGCCCGGCGCCGCGGCGCCGAGGGCGATGCCGGCCGCGATGCCGACCAGCACCCAGACGTAGAGCTGCTTGTACCAGCGGTTACGGGCCGATGGCGGCGAGGTTTCAGACATGGTCGCTCCCTGGGACGGTGGACGGACGCCGTTCACTGTGGGCCAGCTCACAGGGTGGGTTCACCGTTACGCGCATTACGCGCACATCGCCTTCGTTCCTTAACGAGTGCTCATCTGATCTGCTCTTTCCTTGGAAAGCGCCGATCTATAAGGGACACTTCGGGCATGCGTCGACTCCGGAGCCGGTTCAGCATCGCCACGCAGGTACTGCTCATGCAGTGCGTGCTGGTCGTGCTGCTCACGGCGGCCGGGTCCACGGCCGCGGTGCTCCAGGCCCAGGCCACCGAACGCGACGGCGCCCGCCGCCAGGTCCTGTCCACCGCCGAGGCCCTGGCGGTGACGCCGTCCACAGTCGCCGCGCTGCGCAGCCCGGACCCGAGCGCACAGCTGGAGCCGCTGACGACCGCGCTGGAGCGGCAGGCCGGCGTGGACTTCGTGGTGGTGATGACGCCGACCGGAATCCGCTACACGCACCCGAATCCCGCGCTGATCGGCGGGACGTTCGCCGGGCACATAGCTCCGGCGGCTGCCGGGAAGGCGTTCACGGAGACCTACCGGGGTTCGCTGGGCCCGTCGGTGCGCTCTGTGGTGCCGATCCGCGACGCCGCCGACGGTGACCGGGTCGTAGGGCTGGTGTCCGTGGGCATCACCGAGCACCGCATCACCTCGCTGTTCCGACGGCAGCTGCCCCTGGTCGCCGGGATCTCGGCGGCGGCGCTGGCGGTGGCGGTGCTCGGCGCGTACGCGGTGGGCCGCCGGGTGCGGCGCCAGACCATGGGGCTGGGGCCGGTGGCGCTGGCCGAGCTGTACGAGCACCACGACGCGGTGATGCACGCGATGCGCGAGGGCCTGCTGCTGCTGGACCCGGCCGGGCGCCTGATCCTGGCCAACGACGAGGCGGTGCGGCTGCTGGACCTGCCGGAGCCCGCCCAGCTGCGGACCGGGCGGACGCCGGCCCAGCTCGGGGTGGACGGCTCGCTGGGCGCGGAGCTGGCCCGCGGCGCGGACGTGGCGGACGGGATCCACCTGACCGAGCACCGGGTGCTGACGGTGAACCAGTCCACGGTCCGGCGGCACGGCCGCGACCTGGGGACCGTGGTGACGCTGCGGGACCGGACGCAGATCCAGGCGCTGACCGACGAGCTGGCCTCGGTGCGCGGCTTCGCCGAGGCGCTTCGTGCCTCCAACCACGAGGCGGCGAACCGGCTGCACACCGTGGTGACGCTGATCGAGCTGGACCGGCCGGCCGAGGCGGTGCGGTTCGCGACCGGAGAGCTGGCCGCGCAACAGGAGCTGGTGGACCGGATCATGGCGGCGGTGGAGGAGCCGGTGCTGGCCGCGCTGGTGCTGGGCAAGGCGGCGCAGGCGCGGGAGCGCGGGATCGAGCTGACCGTCGGGGAGCTGACGGCGGTGCGGGACCTGCCGCTGCCGGTGACCGACGCGGTGACGCTGGTCGGGAATCTGATCGACAACGCGGTGGAGGCGGTGGCGTCGGCGGAGGCGGATCGTGGGGGCGGCGTTTCGATGGACAGCGCGTTGGACGGCCCAATGGTTGGCACCGCAGTAGTCGGCCCGGCCGCCAAGACCGTGTCCGTGGACCTGGTCGACGACGCGGACGGCCTGTCAGTCCGAGTAGCCGACAGCGGACCGGGCATCCCCGAGGCCCTGCGCGAGGAGGTATTCGTGCGCGGATTCACCACGAAGACCGGGACCGGCCACGGCCTGGGACTGGCGCTGGTGGCCCAGATCGTGAAGCGCAGCCGCGGATCCGTCACGGTGTCCACGGCCGAAGGCGGCGGCGCGGTCGTCGACGTCCGCATCCCCCGGCGGGCCGAACCGTGACCGGCGACCCGATCCGCACCCTGGTCGTCGAAGACGACCCGGTGCTGGCCGAAGCACACCGGCTCTACGTGGAGCGGATCCCAGGCTTCGAGGTCGCCGACGTCGCGCGCACCGGCGGCGACGCGCTGCGGGCCCTGGCGGCGCGCACCGTGGACCTGGTGCTGCTGGACGTGTACCTGCCGGACATGACCGGCCTGGACCTGTGCCGGACGCTACGCGCCCGCGGCGACGCGGTGGACGTGATCGCCGTGACCTCGGCGCGGGACCTGGCGACGGTGCGGGCCGCGGTGTCGCTGGGGATCGTGCAGTACCTGATCAAGCCGTTCCAGTTCTCGACGTTCCGCGCGCGCCTGGAGACCTACGCGGACTTCCGACGCGCCGCGGAGTCCACCGACACCGTCCAGCAAGACCAGCTGGACCGGATCCTCGACGGCCTCCGCTCCCCGCGTCCGGCGCGCCTCCCCAAGGGCCTGGCCGACAGCACACTGGCCGCGCTCGTCAACATCCTGCAGGCGGCCTCACCGCTGACCGCCTCGGAACTCGCGGACCGGGCCGGGGTCAGCGCCCCGACCACCCGCCGCTACCTCGAGTACCTGACGGCGCGGCGGCTGGTGTCCGGCCAGCCGCGCTACGGTGGTCCGGGCCGCCCGGAGACCGTCTACCACTGGGCCGGCTCCGGCTGACGGCGGGCGCGCGGGGCAGGCGTTCCCCGGCGTCCAGCGCCGTTGACCGACGTCCATCGGCGTCGATCGGACCGCCTGCGGGCACTAGTCAGCAGCCATCCAAGGCCCGGGACACCCGCGTTGACAAGCTCGTCAATCCGACGTTGAGCAAATGGTGAGCCGCGCGGCGGACAGTGTGGTCATGCGAGTTCTCATCACCGGACTGGGTCGGCGGCGCAGCCGGACGCTCAGCAGCGGCCTGGCCGCGCTGGGCTTCGACGTGCTGGACGCCGCCGACGTCACCGGGGCCGGACCGCTGCGGAGACTACCGGACGTGGTGCTGCTGGAGTGCGGCATCGTGGACCGGGAGGTGCTGGCGTTCTGTCGCCGGCTGCGCTCCGAGCTGCAGGCCCCCATCATCGCCGTCACCCATCGCGTGGACCTCGGCGCGTGGCTGCGCGGCCACGACAACGGGATCGACGACTACGTCGTCCAGCCCTTCGGCCTGCAGGAGCTGGCCGCCCGTCTGCGCCTGGCCGTGGCCCCACCACGGCCGCCGCTGAGCCCCGGGCCGCCGCGCCGGATCGTGACCGGCCCGCTGGTGATCGCCGAGGACTCCCGGACGGTCACCGTGCACGGGCAGCGGGTCGCGCTGCGCCCGAAGGAGTACCAGCTGCTGGTGGTGCTGGCCCGGCAGGCCGGCACCGTGCTGGCCCGGGACCAGCTGATCGCCCGGCTGTGGCCGGCCGGCTGGGACGGCGCGGAACGGTCGCTGGAGGTGCACGTCGCCTCGCTGCGCTCGAAGCTGGCGCTGCCGGGGCTGATCGCCACGGTGCGCGGCGTCGGCTACCGGCTGGTGACGCCGGAGTCCTACCTGCGGCTCAACGCCGACACCGTTCGGCAGCTGCGGGAGGACGCTGCGGACCGGGAGCAGGAGGCCGCGGCGGCGTGAGGCCGCGCCGGGCGCACCGGGCCGGCCGGGCGCACCGGACGCCTCGGACGATCCGGGCGCTCCACCAGATCCGGGACGCGGTGTCACGATTCGACAACGACTGGACACCGCGTTCCACCCCGACGGCGATGAGGACAGCACTGAACAGGTAAAGATCATTAGACGCCCCTCCCCCGGCGCGCGGAAAGGCGGTTACGATTGCCGCTCGCAGGGGGGAAGCGAACCGTCCACCGCTGCCTCGGAACCGAAGACCGCACGCGCGTCTGCCGGGCCCTGCCGAGGCGGCCTGACGCGTAAGCGGGGCAGACAGCAGTGAGCAAGGACCGCACGACGAGTGCCACCGTGACGCCCGGCCCGGCGGCCTTCGCCGGCCCCGCGCGGGCCGGCGCCTCCCGCCTGCCCACGGCCCCGCGCGAGCGCAAGCCCGCGCTCGCGGCGCTGGCGGTGCTGCTGATCCTGGCCGGCGCGCTGGCGACGATGCTGCTGGTGAGCCGCTCCGGGAACCGGATCTCGGTGGTGAAGGTCGGCAGCGCCACCATCGCGGCCGGGTCGAAGCTGGACGGGGACCCGAACTCCGGCCAGTTCGTCGAGGCCAGCGTCGCGGCCGACTCCTCCATCAAGTACGTGCTGTGGAGCCAGCTGGGCGACCTGAAGGGCCGCGTCACCTACAACACGCTGGTCCACGACTCGCTGATCACCACCGACATGCTCGGCGACCAGTCCACCGGCAAGGTCGACCTGCCGCCCGGGACCTCGCTGATGGGCATCCAGGTCAAGGAAGGCCACTACCCGAACGGCCAGATGTCGATCGGCGACAAGTACTCCCTGTACACGAACACCGTGACGCAGGGCGCGAACGCGCAGCAGAACACGTCCACCGGCTGGATCCTCCAGGGCACGGTGACGCTGGTCGGCGGGGACAACTCCGGCACCGCGACCCTGACCATCGCCGTGCCCACCGACAAGGTGGTGACGATCGCGAACGCCAGCGACCTGATGCTCACCAAGACGTACGGGTGAGGCAGCCGACCGCATGTCCCTGATCGTCCTGGCCTCCGACAAGGGCTCCCCCGGTGTGACCACGACCGCGGTGGCCCTGGCCGGCGTCTGGCCGCGCCGCGCGATCCTCGCCGAGTGCGACCCGTCCGGCGGCGACCTGGTGTACCGGGTCCCGGCGGAGAACGGCGCGCCGCTGAACCCGAACATCGGCATGCTGTCCCTGGCCACCACCGCCCGCCACGGTCTGTCCGCGCACCAGCTCGAGGCACACCTGCAACGCATGCACGGCGGGCTGGAGGTGGTGACCGGCCTGGCCACCGGCGACCAGTCGGCGGGCCTGGCCGGCCTGTGGACCGCGCTCGGGCGGGCCTTCGACAGCCTGCCGGAGGCCGACGTGATCGCCGACTGCGGCCGCGTCGACGCCGGCAGCCCGGCCCTGGACCTGATGGCCGGGGCGTCGCTGGTGGTGCTGATCGCCCGCACCTCCGCCGAGCAGATAGCCCACGTCCGCGACCGCGCCTTGTCCCTGCTCCAGCGGATCGGCGGCGGCACCGCCACCGTCGGCGGCGGGCCGGGCGTGCCGATCGGCGTGGTGCTGGTGGTCGACCCCAAGCAGCGCGCCCGCGTCACCGCCCAGGTGGACGAGCTGCTGCGGGCCGGCGGGCTGCCGGTGAAGGTGATCGGCACCATCGCCGACGACCCCGACGGCGCCGACCTGATCAACGGGCGCGGGCGCGGGCGCCTGGACCGGACGATGCTGATCCGCTCGACGCGGGAAGTCGCGCTGGACTTGGCGCGGACGTATGCCGCCGATTCGCAGAATCCTGCGATGCACGGCGCCGCACCGGTGCCGCCGACGCAGCAGCACGCGCCGATGCCGCCGCAGCAGCAGCCCGCGCCGAACGCCGTGCCCGGCGCGGGATACACGCCGCCGAGCCGGCCCGCGCAGCCGCCGGCGC
>JABFXP010000864.1 GCA_013361685.1 Catenulispora sp. | reverse complement strand
CCCCCGCCGACGAACCACCACCGCTGCGCCGCAACCGCGACTTCACCCTGTTGTGGCTGGGCGCGGGCGTGTCACTGCTCGGCGGCCGCCTGAGCTCCGTCGCCTACCCGCTGCTGATCGTCTGGAGCGGCGGCTCGATCGCCGCGGCCGGCCTGGTGTCGTTCGCGGCACAGCTGCCGCAGCTGGTCGTGCAGCTCCCGGCCGGGGCGCTCGTCGACCGCTGGGACCGCCGCCGGGTGATGCTGTACTGCGACGTCGGCGCGGGAGTGGCGATGACCGTGGTGGTCAGCGTGCTGCTGTCCGGCCACCTCTGGATCCCGCTGCTGATGGCCGCGGCGTTCGTCGAGGGCACGGCCACCATCTGCTACCGCCTCGCCGAACGTGCCGCGGTCCGCAACGTGGTCCACCCCAGCCACCTGTCGACGGCCTTCTCCCGGAACGAAGCCCGGGGCCAAGCCGCGGGACTGCTCGGCAGCCCCCTGGGCACCGGACTGTTCGCGGTCCTGCCGTGGCTGCCGTTCGCGGCCTCGGCGGGCGGCCGGGTGTTCGCCTTCGGCTCGCTGCTGCGCATCCGGACCCGCTTCCAGCAGCCCGGCCGTCCGGCGTCCCGCAGCCTGCGCGCGGAGATCGCCGAGGGCATGACCTGGCTGTGGCGACAGCGCTTCCTGCGCGCGGCGATCAGCCTGGTCGCCGGGAGCAACCTGGTCTTCCAGGCCACCAGCCTGGCCCTGGTGCTGATCATCAAACAGCACGGCGGCTCGCCGGCCGAGCTCGGCGTGGTCGGGATAGTCAGCGGTCTCGGCGGAGTGGCCGGCGCCCTGTCCGGCCGGTGGTGGCTGGCACGGACGTCCGCGGCCGGCATCGTGACGGGGGCCTTCGCGCTCTGGACAGTGCTGGTGCCGCTGCTGCTGATCACGCCGAACCCGATAGTGCTCGGCATCCTGTTCGCGGGCGTCAGCGCCATCGGCGCGACCACCAACGTCACCGCCGGGGTCTATCTGTCGCAGATCTGCCCGGACCGCATGCAGGGCCGCGTGATCAGCGTCGCGACCCTGCTGTCCTCCGGCACGAACGCCTTCGGCGCCGTAGCAGCGGGCTTCGCGCTCGCGCACTGGGGAGTCGGACACACCATCAGCGTCGCCGCCGCGGCCATGGCCCTGCTGGCGATCACCGCCGCGGTGAGCCCGGCCGTCCGCTCCGGCCGGTCGGTGCACTCGGGCCGCACGGTGCCGGAATGACTGGTGCAGGGCCCTTATAGAGCCCGGGCCCAGCATGACGATCGGCCGTCGAAGAACGCCCGGAAGGGGTTGTGAAGTGAACGAGAGCTGGAAGCCACGCGAGCTGTCGCCCGACGAACTCGGTACCGGACCGGGCGCGGGCGCGCTGCTGGAGTACTTGGCAGGGGCCGACCTCGCCGGAATGCTGACCGCCGAGAAGGCCATCGTCTTCCGCGGTTTCGGCGTCCGTCCGGACGAACTGGACGGCGTGCTGGACGTGCTGCTGCCGGACCGGCTGGCCTACGTCCACGGCAACTCGCCGCGGACCAAGGTGGGCCGCAACGTCTACACCTCCACCGAGTATCCGCCGCAGTACACCATCGCGATGCACAACGAGATGTCCTACGCCGCGCACTGGCCCAGCCGCCTGGCCTTCTTCTGCGAGACCACCCCCGGAGCCGGCGGCGCGACCCCGGTCGTGGACGGCGAACTGTGGCTGGCGAGCATCGACCCGGCGATCCGCGAGGCGTTCGCCGGCGGCGTCCGGTACGTCCAGAACCTGCACGACGGCTACGGCCTCGGCAAGAGCTGGCAGCAGACCTTCGAGACCGAGGACCGGTCCCAGGTCGACGAGTTCCTGGCAACCGCCGAGGCCGACTGGGAGTGGCGCCCGGACGGCAGCCTGCGCGTCTCACAGGTGCGCGCGTCCACCGTCCGCCACCCGGTGACCGGCGCCGAAGTCTGGTTCTGCCAGGCCGACCAGTGGCACCCCGGCGGCCTCGGCGACGACACCGCGAAGGCCCTGGCCCAGATCATGGCCCCGGAAGACCTGCCGCAGAACGCCTTCTTCGCCGACGGCGGCGAGATCCCCAACGACTACGTGCTGCACGTCCAGAACGTCGGCCTGGAAGCGGCCGTCGACGTCCCCTGGCACGCCGGGGACCTGCTGGTCATCGACAACGTCCTGGTCGGCCACGGCCGCCGGCCGTTCGACGGCCCCCGCCGGGTGCTGGTCGCCATGTCCGGATCCCCGGCCTAAACAGAAAGGGGCGCGGGACATGCAGACTCTGGCGCACATCATCGAAGCCGACCCGGCCGACCCGGCCGCGTTCTTCGAGGCCGAACGGCCGATCATCAGGAAGCTGCTCCTGGAACACGGCGCAGTCCTCCTGCGCGGCTTCCGGATCAACGGAGTGGCCGGCTTCCAGCAAGCGGTGCAGGCCCTGTCCGGCGATCCACTGGTCTACGCCGAACGTTCCTCACCCCGGCACTCCATCCTGGGCAACGTCTACACCTCGACGGACTACCCGCCGCACGAGGAGATCTTCCTGCACAACGAGAACTCCTACCAGGCATCCTGGCCGCGCCTGCTGTGGTTCTACTGCGACGCCCCGGCCGAAACCCTCGGCGCGACCCCGCTGGCCGACATCCGCCGAGTCCACGCAGCCATCGACCCCCAAGTCCGCGAGGAGTTCGCGGCCAAGGGCTGGATGGTGGTCCGCAACTTCCACCCGCACCTCGGCGTCCCATGGCGCTCGGTGTTCAACACCGACGACCGCGCCCAGGTAGAGCAGTACGCGAAAGCAGGAGGCCTGCGCGTCGAATGGTTCGGCAAGGACGGCCTGCGCACCCGCGCAGTGCGCCGCGCCGTCCACCGCCACCCCGACACCGGCGAGGACGTCTGGTTCAACCACGCAATATTCTTCCACCACACCACCCTCGCCCCGGACGTCCAGCAGGGCCTGCTGGCGATGTTCGGCGAGGACGAACTGCCCAGCAACACCTACTACGGCGACGGCACCCCGATCCCCCCGGACGTGGCCGCCCACCTGCGCCAGGCCTACCGCGACGCCTCGACCCGCTTCGACTGGCAGCAGGACGACATCCTGATCGTGGAGAACATGCTGGCCGCCCACGGCCGGGAGCCCTACACCGGCACCCGCCGCATCGCGGTCGCCATGACCGAGCTGTTCGAGCCCGACCACTGATGGCCTGGCTCCGCAGCTTCCTGCCACGCAGTGCCGGCCCGCGGGTGATCTGCTTCCCCCACGCGGGCGGCACCGCGGCCGCGTTCCGCCCCCTGGCGCTGACGCTCGCACCCCACGTAGAGGTCCTCGCGGTGCAGTATCCCGGCCGCCAGGACCGCTACGACGACCCGATGATCAGCGACATGACCACCCTGGTCGAGGCGATCGGCAAGGCGGTCACGCCCGAGCTGACGACGAACACCGTTTTCCTCGGCCACAGCCTGGGCGCCACCGTCGCCTACGAGACAGCCCGCCGCCTGCTGCCCCGCTACCCCTCACCCCTGGCCGGCCTGATCGTCTCGGCCCGCAAAGCACCCCACGCCTGCACCCCCCTGGGCCTGTCCTTCGAAGCCGAGGAGGTCCGCGCGATCGTGGACCGCCTCGGCGGCCAGGGCGCCGAACTACTGCGCGACCCCGAACTGTGGACCCTGGCCCTACCGGTCCTGCGCAACGACTTCCTGCTCGCCGACCGCTACCGCCACACCCCGGGCCCGCCCCTGGCCTGCCCGATCACCGCGATCACGGCCGCCGACGACACCGCCTTCACCGAGGCCGACGCCACCGCCTGGGCCACCCACACCCTGGGGTCCTTCACGACCCGCGTACTGCCCGGCGGTCACTTCTACTTCGAGCAGCGCCCCGAAGACCTCGCCGCCATCATCGCCGACGTCCTCGGCGCCCTGCCCACCGGGAGGACAGCATGACCGACTTGGCCACCGCACAAAACGTCCGCGACGTGTTCCTCGCCCGCGCCCAAGCACACCCCGACCGCACAGCCCTGATCATCGCCCGCGGCGAAGAAGAGACCCGCCTCACCTTCGGCGCCCTGGCCGAAGCGGCCACCCGCACAGCCCACCACCTCTCAGCCCGCTTCACCCCCGGCACCCGCATAGTCCTGGCACTGCCATCAGGCCCCGAATTCGTCCAATCCTTCCTCGGCTGCCTGTTCGCCGGCCTGATCGCCGTCCCCGTCCCCGAACCCGGCGGCTCCACAGCAGCCCAACAACGCATCGCCAAAATCGTCCAGGACTGCCGCCCGGCCCTGACCCTGGTCACCTCCCGCGACCTGGACGCAGACGTGCCAGGCCCCATCGAGGCCGCCGACACACCCCACCAAGCCCACGCACCCCTGCCCACCCTCACCCGCGACACCCTCGGCGTCCTGCAATACAGCTCCGGCTCCACCGGCGACCCCAAGGGCGTCATGATCAGCCACGGCAACATCCTGGCCAACGTCGACGAGTTCCGCACCGGCGCCGCCTTCGAACCCGACGAAATCTTCGGCAGCTGGATCCCCCTGCACCACGACATGGGCCTGTTCGCCTTCCTGAGCACCGCCCTCCTAGTAGGCCGCCCCTGCATCCTGATGCCACCCTCAGACTTCGTGAAGCGCCCGATCTCCTGGCTCCGCCTGATAGACCGCCACCGCATCACCGTCACCGCAGCCCCCAGCTTCGCCTACGCCCTCTGCCTCCGCATGATCACCGACGACCAGGCATCCACCGTCGACCTGTCAAGCCTGCGCTACCTCTTCAACGGCTCCGAACCGATCCACGTCCCCACCATGCAGGCCTTCACCGACCGCTTCACCACCTCAGGCCTGAACCCCACCGCGATGTCCGCCGGCTACGGCCTGGCCGAGGCAACCGTCTCGATCTCCATGCGCCCCGCAGCCACCACCGCCATCACCCAAGCCGACCCCACCACCCTCGAACACGGCCGAGTCCACCCCACCACCGACCCCCAATCCCGCCTCCTGGTCAGCTGCGGCACCCCCTTCGCCTGCGAAACCCTGATCTGCGACCCGCAAACCACCCAAGAACTCCCCCCAGGCCACATCGGCGAACTCTGGCTCCGAGGCCCCAGCGTCGCCCACGGCTACTGGGAAAAGCCCACCGAAACAGCCCGCACCTTCCACGCCGCCCCCGCCTCATCCCCCACCGACACCACCTGGCTCCGCACCGGCGACCTGGCCACCCTCCTCAACAACGAAATCCACATCACCGGCCGCCTCAAAGAAATGATGGTCATCCGCGGCCGCAACATCTTCCCCCAAGACCTCGAACACGCAGCCCGCGCAGCCCACCCCCTCCTCGCCGACTTCGTAGGCGCAGCCTTCGGCATCCAAGCCCCCGAAGAACGCGTGATCCTGGTCCACGAAATAAGCCCCAAAGCCCGCCCCGAAGAACTCCCCGCAGCCGTAGCAGCCGTAAAGAACCACCTCACCGGCATGCTCGGCACCCCCATCCGCGACGTGGTCCTCCTCCGCCGCGGCACGGTAAGACGCACCACCAGCGGCAAGATCCAGCGCTCGGTAATGCGCTCCCTGTTCCTCGCCGGCGACCTCCGCCCGGTCTACGCCGAGCTGGCGCCAGAGGTCCGGGAACTGATTTCGCAATAGAACC
>JABFXP010000796.1 GCA_013361685.1 Catenulispora sp. | reverse complement strand
GGAGAGCGGGTCGGGGGCGGCGGCCGCGCGGTTGGCTTCGATGGACAGGGCCGGACCAGTGGTCAGGTCAGGCGCGGCGGGGACGAGCGGGCCGAACGATTCGGCGCGCAGGACGCCGCGCAGGACCTCTGCCTCGATGTCGCACACGGCTGTGTTGCCGACTGATGGGGCGTCAGTCAAAGCGGGCGCGGTGACGGGCTCAGCGCGCAGGATCCCGCGCAGCACGTCGGCCTCGATGTCGTGCGCGATCTGACCGATCGAGGCGATCAGCCCGGGTGTCACAGCGCTGCTCGGCCCGACCTGCGATTCGGCCGGGGCGGCCACGCCGCCGTCAGCCACGCCGCCGTCCCCCAGAACCTCAGCCTCGAATCCCTCAGACACGCGCCACCTCCACCCGCGCCCGCGGCGCGTCCCGGTCCTCCGCCACGACGTCCAGCGCCCGGCCCAGGACCCCGAGCAGGTGCTCAGCCTCGTCGTCACCCAGCGTCAGCGGCGGCAGCAACCGCAGCACCGCGCCGTGCCGGCCGCCGAGTTCGGCGATCACGCCGCGCGACAGCAGCTCCGCGCGCAGCCGACGGGCCACCGTCGGCGCGGCGGGCAGCGCACCGAGCGCGTCGGGCTCCCCGGCCGGGTCCACGATCTCCATGCCGATCATCAGTCCGCGTCCGCGCACCTGACCGAGCAGGGGGTAATGGGCCTGATATCTCATCAGACGTCCGATGAGCCGACCGCCCAGCTCCCCCGCGCGCGCCGCCAGCCCTTCGGCGGCGATATGGCGCAGCGTCGCGGCACCCGCGGCCATGGCGAGCTGGTTGCCGCGGAACGTCCCGGTGTGCGCGCCCTCGGCCCAGCGGTCCAGCTCGCCGCGGTACACGACCACCGCCAGCGGCAGTCCGCCCCCGACGGCCTTCGACAGCACCATGATGTCCGGCACCACGCCCGCGTGGTCCACGCCGAACGGCTCTCCGGTGCGGCCGAAACCGGTCTGCACCTCGTCCGCGATCAGCGGCACGTCGTGCTCGCGCGTCAGCGAACGCAGCGCGCGGAGCCAGCCGTCCGGCGCCGGCACCACACCGCCTTCGCCCTGCACCGGCTCGACCACCACCGCGGCGGGCAGCCCGGCGCCGGACTGCGGGTCCTCCATCAGAGTGCGGGCATACGAAGCCGAGGCCGCCTCGCCCAGCGAACCGCCCAGCCCGAACGGGCAGCGGTACGGATGCGGAAACGGCAGTCTGGTCAGGAACGGATCGCCGGCCACCGCCGGCTCCCGCACCGCGTTCGCGCCGGTCAGCGCCAGGGCGCCGGCGGTCATGCCGTGATAGGCGCCGGTGAAGGCGAACAGCCCGCGCCGCCCGGTGGCGGTGCGGGCCAGCTTCACCGCCGCTTCGACCGCGTCCGCGCCGGTCGGCCCGGCGAAGTGGACCCGGCAGTCGGCGGCCAGCTCCGGCGGCAGCACCGCCGTCAGCGCCGAGGTGAAGTCGTCCTTCACCGGCGTGGCCAGGTCCAGCACGTGCAGCGGCGCGCCGCTGTCCAGCACCGCGCGGATGGCGGCCACCACGACCGGGTGGTTGTGCCCGAGCGCCAGCGTCCCGGCCCCGGACAGGCAGTCCAGATAGTCCCGGCCGTCGACGCCGGTGATCCACGCCCCCTGCGCCCGCACCGGCACGATCGGCAGGTGCCGCGCATAGGTGCGCGCCGCCGACTCGCGGGCGGCCTGCCGCGCCAGGATCGGCCGGCTCCCGCCCGGCACGCCATCGCCGGGTGTCACGGCCTGGGGGTTGGAACGGTCGGCGGGCGGGGCGGGCGAGGGCATAGCGGTTCTCCATCCGTGGCAAGAGATCAGGTAAGGCTTACCTAACTCCCGTAACGGAAGTCAACCTGAATCACTACCGACGGTGATTCTTCCGCCTGCGGTGCGGGCGTTCGATCAGCGACACGCACTTTGGGCCGAGCCGCCGCGCCACGGGCCGCCGAGCCGCTACGTCAGCAGCAACCGCTCCAGCCGCCGCGCCGCGACGACCGCCCCGATCCCCGCCATCACCACCAGATACAGCACGTCCCACAGCAGCCCGACATGCACCCGCCCCAGCGTCAGCGACCGCAGCAAGTCGATCCCGTGATACAGCGGCAGCGTCTCGATCAGCACCCGGACCCAGTGGCTGTACACCGACAGCGGATAGAACGCCCCCGAGAACAAGAACATCGGCATCAGGGCCAGCGTCACCAAGTCGAAGTCCTGCCACGACCGCATGAACGACGTGCAGGCCATCCCCACCGCGCCGAACGCGAACCCGATCAGCACCGTCACCGGCAGCGCCAGCAGCGCCCACCACGAGTGCACCAGCCCGCCCACGACCATGATCGCCAGGAACGCCGCGGAGTAGATCAGCCCCCGCAGCTGCGCCCACGTGATCTCGCCCAGCGCGATGTCGCCGACGCGCAGCGGCGTGGCCAGCATCGCGTCGTAGATCCGGCCGTACTTCAATTTGAAGAACACGTTGAACGTCGAGTCGAAGACCGCGCCGTTCATCGCCGAGACCGCGAGCAGGCCCGGCGCCACGTAGTCCGTGTACGGCACCCCGTCCACCGCGCCGGTCAGCTTGCCCAGCCCCACCCCGATCGACAGCAGGTAGAACACCGGCTCGAAGAACCCCGAGGCGAGCATCAGCCACAGCCGCCGGTACACCAGCACGTTCCGCTCGATCAGCACCGGCGCCTTGGCGCCGCCCATCGGCCCGAAGGCGCGCCGGCCCAGCAACAGCCGGGTCAGCGGCAGTTCGGTCGTCGTCATCGCCGACCCCTTTCTACGGATTCAGCCGGCGGCGGAACGTGCGGGCCCCGTACCAGAGCCCGGCGATGACCACCGCGGCCAGGTACCCGACATGCAGCAGCACCGACCCGGCGGTGGCCGACCCCAGCGCCAGTCCCCGGCACAGGTCGACCCCGTGCCACAGCGGCGTGACGTACGCCAGCGGCCGGATCAGCGCGGGCAGCTGCGACACCGGGAAGAACGTCCCGGAGAACAGGAACAGCGGGATCATCACGAACCGGAACACCACCGAGAACCCCGTGTCCCGTTCCTGCAGGACCGCCCACGCCACCACCGGCGCGGCGAACGCCAGCCCGGTCAGCACCGCGGCCGGCAGCGCCAGCAGCGGACCGATCCCCGCCGGGCCGGCCGCCTCGACCGCGCCGAACAGCGCCATCGTGCCGAGGAAGATCCCGCAGTTCATCAGCACCCGCAGCCCGATGAACATCACGTGGCCGAGGTAGACGTCGAACGCGCTCAGCGGTGAGGCGATCGCGGCGTGGTACGTCTTCTGCCACTTCATCGCCGACATCACCGGGTACGTCGACTCGCCGATCGCGGTCTGCATGGCCGTGTTCGCCATCAGCGCCGGGGCCAGGAACAGCAGGTACTTCACCGGCTGCCCGTCGACCGTGCCGAAGGTGTGCGCACCGGGACCGGCGTCGACGATCTTGCCCAGCGACATCCCGAGCGCGACCAGGCTCATCAGCGGCGCCAGCACGCTGGAGAAGATCGACGCCCGCCAGGTGCGGCGGTAGTTGGTGAGGAGCCCTTGCAGCTCCCGGGCCGCCATCGGGGTGGCGGCCGGCTGCGGCATCTCGACGGCCATGTCAGTCCACCAGCGTCCGGCCGGTCAGATGCAGGAACACGTCCTCCAGCGAGGACCGGCGGACCAGCGAGGCCAGCGGGGTGATGCCGGAGCCGTGGACGGCGGCCAGCGCCGCTTCGCCGTCGTCGCTGTAGAGCAGGATCCGGTCCGGCAGCTCCTCCAGCCGGTCGATCGACCCGCGTTCCCCGGTGCCGATCAGCCCCTCGGCCTTGGCCAGGGCCGACTCGTGGTCGCCGCTGCCCGGGGCGAAGCGGATCTCCAGCACCTCCCGGGTGGAGTAGCGCTCGATCAGGTCGCGCGGCGACCCCTCGGCGGCGATCCGGCCGTGGTCCATCACCACCAGCCGGTCGCAGAGCTGCTCGGCCTCGTCCATGTAGTGGGTGGTGAGCACCAGCGTGGTGCCGGCCTGTTTGAGGCGGAACAGCCGGTCCCAGACCACGTGCCGGGCCTGCGGGTCCAGACCGGTGGTGGGTTCGTCCAGGATCAGGATCTCCGGGGAGTTGATCAGCGACCGGGCGATGGTCAGCCGCCGCTTCATGCCGCCGCTGAGCGGCTCCACCGTGGACTCGGCGCGGTCGGCCAGCTGCACGAACTCCAGCAGCTCGGCGGTGCGCTCGGCGATCTCGGCGCGTTTGAGGCCGAAGTAGCGCCCGTAGATCAGCAGGTTCTCCCGGACCCGCAGCTCCAGGTCGAGCGAGTCCTCCTGGGGGACGACGCCGAGGCGGGCCTTGATCCGCGAGGAGTCCACGCGGGGGTCCATGCCGAGGATGGTGAGCTCGCCGCCGCTGATCGGCGAGACACAGCCGATCATGCGCATGGTCGAGGACTTCCCGGCCCCGTTGGGGCCGAGGAACCCGAAGACCTCACCGCGGCGGAGTTCGAAGTCGACGCCGTCCACGGCGGTGAACGGCTCGCCGCCCCGCTTCGCCGGCGGGAACACCTTGCGCAGGCCCACCGCCTTGATGAGCGGGGCGTCCGCGGATGTGATCTGGGCCATGCCGGCAACCTAACGGTGATCGCCGACAGATCGTTAGCGGTTTATCGCGCGTCAGCTCCCGAGCTCGCGGCGGTCGTCCCGGAGCTCCTTGTTCTTGGGCTGCCGGGGCGGTTTGCGCTTGACGTCGACACCGCCCATGAACGCGAAGCCCCGGATGTGGACGGTCGGCGCGGTCGGGTCCACCTCGCCGCCGGGCGTCCCGGTGTACGCGCCCATGAAGCCGAACCCGTGCACGTGGACGTTCAGCCCCTCCGGCACGATGATCGCGATCCCGCCCATCCAGGTGGAGGCGTTGATCGTGACCTCCATGTCCTCGAAGTCGGCCTCACGCAGGTCCAGCTCGATGCCGCCCATCCACGCGAACGCCTTGTAGTTCTTGGGCACGACCCACTTGCCCTTGGCCTCCGCGCCGCCCATGACCACGATGTTCTTGGTCCGCCCCGGCTTCAGCCCGACCCGCCAGCGGCCCCGGGTGGCCGGGGCCGGCACGGCCGCCGCACCCCGGACGGTGGTGCCGACCGGCAGGTCCCGGGTGATGGGCTCCAGCTCGGCGTAGGTCTTCGCGCTGTAGACCGCCGTGATCCGGTCCTCCAGCTCGTCCAGATCGAGCCGGCCGTCCCCGGCCGCGACCCGCAGCTGTTCGGCGACCGCCTCGCGCTCGGTGTCCGACACGCGGAGCTGGCGCGGGTCGATGGGTTCGGGGACGTTGCTCGTCATGTCTCAGACCTTACAAGAGGAGGGGTGTCACAGGGCAGTGACGTACGCTCCGCTGATGCCTCCGTCGACCAGGAAATTCGACGCGGTGACGAAGGAGGCGTCGTCACTGGCGAGGAACGCCACCGCGGCGGCGATCTCCTCGGGTTCGGCGAAGCTGCCGCGCGGAACGTGGACCAGGCGGCGGGCGGCCCGCTCCGGGTCCTTGGCGAACAGCTCCTTCAGCAGCGGGGTGTTCACCGGCCCCGGAGACAGGGCATTGACGCGGATGCCCTGCTTGGCGAACTGGACGCCGAGCTCGCGGGACATGGCCAGCACCCCGCCCTTGGAGGCGGTGTAAGAGATCTGCGAGGTCGCCGAGCCGAGCGTGGCGACGAAGGAGGCGGTGTTGATGATCGACCCGCCGCGCCCGGTCTCCTCGAACTGCCGCAGCATGTGCGGAATGACCGCCTTGCAGCACAGGTACACCGAAGTCAGGTTGACCTTCTGCACCCGGTCCCAGGCCTCGATGCCGGTCTCCAGGATGGAGTCGTCGTCGGGCGGGGAGATGCCGGCGTTGTTGAAGGCGACGTCGACGCGGCCGTAGGTGTCGACCGCGGCCTGGAACAGCGCCGCCACCCGCTCGGCGTCGGTGACGTCGGTACGCACGAACAGCCCGCCGACCTCCTCGGCCGCCGCCTTGCCACGGGCCTCGTCCAGGTCGGCGAGCACCACGTGGGCGCCCTCGGCGGCGAAGCGCCGCGCGGTGGCCGTCCCGATGCCGCCGGTGCCGCCGGTGATGACGGCCACCCGGCCGGACAGACGCTCGCTCATTGTTCTCCTGTTCTTAGAGTGATCCCAAAGTGGTTCTCGAGCGAGGTGTCGCCTCCGGCGTCACCTCGCTCGGCGTCACAGCGCTATGAAGATGTTCTTGGTCTCGGTGAACGCCGCCAGGGAATCCGGCCCCAGCTCCCGGCCGAGCCCGGACTGCTTGAAGCCGCCGAACGGCGTCGAGTAGCGCACCGAGGAGTTCGAGTTCACCGACAGGTTCCCCGACTGCACGGCCCGCGAGACCCGCAGCGCCCGGGACAGGTCGCGGGTCCAGATCGAACCGGACAGCCCGTACTCGGTCGCGTTGGCGGCGGCGACCGCCTCGGCCTCGGAGGCGAACGGCGTCACGGTCACCACCGGGCCGAACACCTCCTCGCACTGGATCGCCGCGTCCGCCGGCACACCGGTGACGACCGTCGGCGGGAACCAGAACCCCGCGGAATCCGGCACCTCGCCGCGGTAGGCGATGTTCTCCGCCCCGACTCCGTCGACGAACCCTGCGACCCGGGCCTTCTGCGCGGCGGAGATGAGCGGCCCCATCTCCGTCTTCTCGTCGAGGAGGTCG
Source organism: Catenulispora sp. (assembly GCA_013361685.1). Lineage (GTDB taxonomy): Bacteria > Actinomycetota > Actinomycetes > Streptomycetales > Catenulisporaceae > Catenulispora. The sequence continues at coordinate 12,554 of JABFXP010000796.1, read as the reverse complement.
CCGATCACGACGCCCCGGCAGGCGTCGAGGAACCGCTCCATGAACGCGTCGTAGACCGACGCCTCGACATAGATGCGCGAGCGCGCGCAGCAGTCCTGCCCCGCGTTGTCGAAGACGCCGTACGGCGCGGCGGCCGCGGCCTTCTCGATGTCGGCGTCGGCGAAGACGATGTTCGGGCTCTTGCCTCCGAGCTCCAACGTGACCCGCTTGACCCGCGCCGCGCACCGCGCCATGATCGCGCGGCCCACCGCCGAGGAGCCGGTGAACACGATCTTGCGCACGTCCGGGTGCTCGACCAGCCGCGCCCCGGCCTCGTCCCCGAAGCCCGGCACCACTTGCAGCACCCCCTCCGGCAGTCCTGCCTGCAGCGCGAGCTCCGCCAGCCGCAGCGCGGTCAGCGGCGTCGTCTCCGCGGGCTTGAGGACCACCGTGTTACCGGCCGCCAGCGCCGGGGCGAACCCCCACGCCGCGATCGGCATCGGGAAGTTCCACGGCACGATGACGCCGACCACGCCGAGCGGTTCGGCGACCGTCAGGTCCAGCCCGCCGGCCACCGGGATCTGCCGCCCGAACATCCGCTCCGGCGCCGCCGCGTAGTACGTCAGCACGTCCCGGACGTTGCCGGCCTCCCAGCGCGCGTTGGAGATCGTGTGCCCGGCGTTCTCGACCTCGGTCCGCGCCAGCTCCTCACCGTGGGCGTCGACGAGGTCGGCGAACCGCCGCAGCAGCCGCGCCCGGTCCGCCGGGGCCACGTCCCGCCAGGCCGGGAAGGCCGCCCGCGCCCGCGCCACCGCCTGGTCCACGCCCTCGGCGGTGGTCATCTCGATGCTGCGGAAGACTTCGCCGGTGGCCGGGTTGACCAAGTCGTGGACAGAGCTCAGGTCGGACACGCGCTATCTTCCTTTGGCGTAACGGGCCGCGGCCTCTATCAGGGACCTGAAAAGCTCGGGCTTGCTGTCCTCCTCGGGATGCCACTGCACCCCGACGACGTACGTCTTGCCCGGCATCCACCCGGCCTCGATCAGGCCGTCGGGCGCGTTGCCGGAGGACTCGATCCCGGCGCCGAGCTTGTCGATGCCCTGATGGTGGTGGCACCACGCGATGATGTGCGCGCCCAGGTCGCGGCCGGGCGGCGCGGCCGGGTCCAGGTCGATCCGGACCGCGGCGTACTGGCCGAGCTGCTGCCGGTGCGCGTGCCCGAACACCGCCTCGTCCGGCAGGTGCTGGCGCAGCGTGCCGCCGAGCGCGGCGTTGAGCAGCTGGAAGCCCCGGCACACGGCCAGCACCGGCAGGTCCCGGTCCAGCGCCGCGGCCAGCAGGGCGTACTCCCAGGCGTCGCGGTCCTTGCGCGGGCTGTCGGTGTCCAGGTGCCGCACCGCCCCGTAGCCGGCCGGGTCGATGTCCGGACCGCCGGTGAGGATCAGGCCGTCCAGGACGGAGACGACCTGTTCCGCTTCGGCTTTCAGGGCTTCGGTGTCGTGCGCCTCCAGGTGCGGGGGCAGCAGCAGCGGGATGCCGCCGACCCGCGTGACGCACTCGACGTAGCGGTGCGGCAGCAGAGCCGCCGGGACGTTGCGCCACGGCCCCCACGTGACGGTCTCCTGATAGGTGCTCAGGCCGATGAGAGGCGCCGGCATCTGTCGGGCTCACATCCTTTCGAAGGAACGGAACCGCTCCCAGTCGGTGACGGTCGACTGGAAGGCCGCGAGCTCCACGCGGCCCATGTTGATGTAGTGCTCCACCACGTCGTTGCCGAGCGCGACGCGCGCCGGCTCACTCCAGGAGAACATGTCCACGGCCTCGCTGAGCATGTCCGGGACCCGCGGGAGTTCGGCGTCGTAGGCGTTGCCGGTGAACTCCGGCGGCAGGGTCAGGTTCCGCTCGATCCCGGCCAGGCCGGCGGCGATCATGCCGGCGATGGCCAGGTAGGGGTTGACGTCGCCGCCGGGGACCCGGTTCTCGACGCGCAGCGAGGGCCCCGCCCCGACGATCCGCATCGCGCAGGTGCGGTTGTCGCGGCCCCAGGCGATGCCGGTGGGGGCGAAGGAGCCGTGCGCGTAGCGCTTGTAGGAGTTGATGTTCGGTGCGTAGAGCAGGGTGAAGTCGCGCAGGAACGCGAGCTGCCCGGCGAGGAAGTGCTCCATCGTCTCCGACATGCCGTGCTCGCGGCTCGGGTCGGCCAGCACCGGGGACCCGTCGGCGTCGCGCAGGCTCAGGTGGATGTGGCAGGAGTTGCCCTCGCGGTGGTCGTACTTGGCCATGAAGGTGACGGACTTGCCGTCCTGCTGCGCGATGGTCTTCGCGCCGTTCTTGTAGATGACGTGGTTGTCGCAGGTGGTGAGGGCGTCGGCGTAGCGGAAGGCGATCTCCTGCTGGCCGAAGTTGCACTCGCCTTTGGCCGACTCGACGTACATGCCGGCGCCGGACATGCCGGTGCGGATCCGTTTGAGCAGCGGCTCGACCAGCGCGCCGCCGAGCATCGAGTAGTCGCCGTTGTAGTGCACGGCGGGCTGCATGTCGCGGTAGCCCTTGCGCCAGGCGTCCTGGTAGGAGTCGTCGAAGACCATGAACTCCAGCTCGGTGCCGGCGTAGGCGGTCCAGCCGTGTTCGGCGAGCCGGTCGAGCTGCTTCTTGAGGATCTGGCGGGGGCTGGGGGCGATCGGTGCGCCGTGGTGGTCGACGACGTCGGCCAGGATCAGCGCGCTGCCGGGCTCCCAGGGGACGTTGCGCAGGGTGCTCAGGTCCGGTTTGAGGACGAAGTCTCCGTAGCCGGTGTCCCAGCTGGCGGAGCCGTAGCCGGAGACGGTGTTCATGTCGACGTCGACGGCCAGCAGGTAGCTGCACGCTTCGGTCTCGTGCGCGGCGACCTCGTCGAGGAAGTACTCCGCGGACAGGCGCTTGCCCTGCAGCCGGCCCTGCATGTCGGTCATGGCGATCTGCACCGTGTCGATCCGGCCGACGGATATGAGGTCGCGGAGCTGCTGGAGCGTGAGCATGCCGGTGCGCGGGGGCATAAAGCCTACCTCGGTCGAACGCTGGCGGACCCGGGCGAAACGGGTGTCCGCGAGATCGGGCTGACAGGACTTTGCGACGGTGCTGGCCCCTACCCTGGTGTGCGGCGGGGGGTCGCGTCAAGATCCGTTGTGATCGCGCTGATGCGCCGGTGTGGCGGGGGTGCGCCACGGGTGTGCGCACACCCCCGACGCCCGGCGTGTCACTGGGGTTAAGCTGGGCCATTGATCACCGCCGACCACTTCTGATCACCGTGCCCTCGAGGTGGTCCGATCCGATCGACACGGGAGCCGCGCGTGCACTGGATGATGCCTTATCAAATGGCCTTCTGGCTGTGCGGCATCCTGCTGGCGCTGGCCACGGCCATGTACTTCTCGCGCAAGCCGCTGCTGGTCAAGTACCTGCCGTTCCCCCGGGAGCTGGGCACGGTGCTGGGGCTGTTCGGGCTGTGGCAGGTCGCGGGGCGGCTGTCGGTGATGAAGGTGAACGGGGCGCTGGACCGCGGCGAGTGGCTGTGGGATGCGGAGCGGGACGTGTTCCTGCCCAGCGAGCACTGGGTGCAGCACCTGTTCTTCCCGGCGCATCCGACAGTGGTGAAGTTCTTCAATCTGTATTACGCGTCGATGCACTTCACCTGCATGATCATTTTCTTGATCTGGCTGTTCGTCCGGCATCGCGAGCACTACCCGCGGGTCCGCACCACGATGGCCATGGCCACGGCGTTCGCGCTGGTCATCCAGCTGATCCCGGTGGCGCCGCCGCGGATGATCGACAAGGCGCACCTGACCGACACCGCGTTGTACTTCCACCAGTCGGTGTACGGGCCGATGAACGCCGATTCGCCGGACCAGCTGTCGGCGATGCCGTCGGTGCACGTGATCTGGGCGGTGATCGTCGGGTACACGGTGTGGCGGGTGTCGCCGAGCAAGTGGCGGTGGGTCGGGCCGGTGCACACGGTGTTGACGATCACGGTGGTGGTGGCCACGGCGAACCACTACTGGGCCGACGGGATCGTCGGGGTCGCGCTGCTGGTGCTTTCGGCTGGAATCCAGACGGTGGTGCGGCGCGGCGCCGCCTGGATCAAGGGGACGCGGGTAGCGTCGGCGGACGTACCGGCCCCCGAGCTTGCCAGGAGTGCGTGATGTCTGCCGCCGCTGTTTCGCCTGCCCCGTCCGCGGGGGCCACCACCGTCGCCTACGGTGTCGCGGGGATGAGCTGCGGGCATTGCAGCGCGGCGGTGACCGAGGCGCTGACGGCGCTGCCCGGGGTCAGCGCGGTGGAGATCGACCTCGCGGGGAAGCGGGCCATGGTGAGCAGCGCCGCGGCGCTGGACATCGCGGCGGTGCGGGACGCCGTCGAGGGCGCCGGGTACCAGCTGATCTGAGCCTGGCCCGCCGCCGGCCTGAGCCTGATCTGAGCTTGACCCGTAGCAGGTGGCAGGCGGATCTGAGACGCCTGACCGGCATGGGGGCCACGCTCTGCTGATTGGCCTGGTCCCCGGCGCGCTCTCACCCGCCGCTCACGGTGTCGGCCGGACTACGCTTCGGCCATGACGGCGACTCCTCATCTCCACACGCAGCGGCTCGAACTCGACGACCAGACCCTGCGCGAGTGGGACGCGACGGTGCTCAAGTCCGACGGCGAAGGCATCGTCCTGGACCGTTCGGCCTTCTACCCGGGCGGTGGCGGCCAGCCGCCGGACGAGGGTGTGCTCCTGTGGGGCGGCGTGCGGACGCGGATCGTGGGCGTGCGCAAGGGCGACGATCTGGTGCTGATCCCGCACGACGAGGATCCGCTGCCGCCGGCGGGGACCGCGGTGCGGGGCGCGCTGGACGACGAACGGCGGACCTGGCTCATGCGCACGCACTCGGGGCTGCATCTGCTGTCGGGGGTGGTGTTCCGCGACTTCGACGCGCTGGTGACCGGCGGGAACATGGAACCCGGGACGGCGCGGATGGACTTCAACCTGCCGGAGGTGCCCGCCGACTTCAAGGCGCGGGTGGAGGAGGCGTGCAACGTCGAGGTCGGCAAGGACCGGCGGATCGAGGTGCAGACTCTGCCCAGGGATGAGGCGTTCGCGATCCCGGACATCATCCGGACCGCGACGAACCTGGTGCCGCCGGAGCTGACCGAGGTGCGGATCGTCGACATCGTCGGGCTGGACACGCAGGCCGACGGCGGGACGCATGTGGAGTCGACGAAATGGATCGGCCGCATCGAGGTGTTGAAGGTGGAGAACAAAGGCAAGGGCTTCCGGCGCTTGCGTATCGCGATCCGGGACTGACCGAGAGGCGGCGAGGACAATGGCGGACAACGTTCGCGGGCGCGTGAAGGTGGAGCGGGGGCAGAAGCGCGTGCGCGTCTACTTCCAGAACAAGCTGGTGGCTGACACGTTGCGGCCGCTGCTGGTGTGGGAGTCGCCGTTCTACCCGACGTACTACGTGGAGGCCGACGATGTGCTGGCGGAGCTGAAACCGACCGGGGAGTCGGAGCATTCGCCGAGCCGGGGCGACGCGCAGGTGCAGGATGTCGTGGCCGGTGGGCTGACCGCGGCGGGGAAGGCTCGCACGGTGCCGGAGTCGCCGTTGGAGGAACTGCGCAACGCGGTGCGGTTCGACTTCGACGCCTTTGACTGGTTCGAGGAAGACGAGCCGATCTATACGCATCCGCGTGACCCGTACAGCCGGATCGACGTGCTGGCGAGCAGTCGGCATTTCCGGGCGGAGCTGAACGGGGTGGTGCTGGCGGAGTCGCCGAGCAGCATGATCCTGTTCGAGACGGGGTTGCCGCCGCGGTACTACGTGCCGATCACGACGCTGAACCAGGAGGTGCTGCGTCCGTCGGAGACGGTGACGCACTGCCCGTATAAGGGCGCGGCTACTTACTGGTCGGTGCAAGTCGGGGATCAGCTGTACAAGGATTTGATCTGGGGCTACCGGACGCCGTTTGCCGAGGTGCAGAAGATCGCCGGGCTCGCTGCGGTGTACAACGAGAAGGTCGACATCTACATCGACGGCGTCCTTCAGGAGCGGCCGAAGAAGCGGTACTGAAGGCCTGCTCCAGCCGGCGATCGGGTGGATGGCGCCTGGCGGACCAGGCGCCACCCATTCTCGATTGACGGCGATCTTAGGGTCGTCGTATGTGCCTTGATAACGAGATCCAGGTGGCCGCCGAGGACGATCCGATCATCGAGCTCACGTCCGCGGACGGCTCACGCTTCGGCGCCTACCTCGCCGAGGCGGAGCAGCCGAACGGGGCGCGGCTCGTCCTGCTGCCGGACGTCGGCGGTATGCGGGCGCCGTTCCGGGACCTGGCCCGGCGGTTCGCACGGACCGGGGCGGACGTGCTGGTCATCGACTACTACGGTCGGACGCTCGGGCCGGCGGGGCGCGGGGAGGAGTACGACCCGGAGACGGCCGAGGCGTTCGATCGTGAGTTGGTGCTCGCTGACGTGACGGCGGCGGTCGCCTACCTGCGGGGGCTGAAGGACGGCCCGGTGTTCGCGGGCGGCTTCTGCATCGGCGGGGCCAACGCACTGTATGCGGGGACCGCGGATCTCGGACTGGCGGGGGTGATAGGCATCTGCCCGTTCGTCGGGCCGATGGGGGTCTCGAAGGCGCTGCCGGAAGACTTCGGAGCGGCGATCCGGGTGCCGGTGCTCGGGGTGTTCGGCGGGGCGGATACCGAGGTGCCGAGTTCCGTCCATGAGAATCTGGCGCGGGATCTCGCAAAGAGCGGTGTGCCGCACCGGATCGAGGTGTTCCCCGGCCAGCCGCACGGATTCATCGAGTGGGACCACTTCGGCCGGGACGGGCATGCCGAGGCCGCAGAGAAGGCTTGGGAGGCCATCGGTGCGTTCCTCGGGGGTGCTTCCGCCGCCGAGTGACCGCGACTGACCGCAACCGATCGAGACTGACAGCGGGCGCCGAGCCTCAACGCCGCTCCGCGATGGCCCGCAACGCCTCCCGCAGCACCTCGACTTCCGGCCCGGAGCCGAACACCTCCTCGTCGGCCTTGCGTGCGGCGTCGATGCACGTCCGCAGCGCCGACCGCCCCTGCTCGGTCAGCACGAGCCGCTGACGCCGGGCGTCGTGCGGGTCCGGCGCCCGGACCAGCAGCGCCCGGTCCTGGAGCACCCTGATGACCTTCGAGGCCATCATCCGGTCCATCCGCGCGAAGTCCGCGACCTGCTGCTGGGTCGGCGCGGAGCCGTCCCGGCCGGTCAGCAGGCTCACCGCCGACAGCACGTTGAACTGCGGATACGTGGTCTGGCCGAGACCGCTCTCGCACACCTGCCGCCACACCAGCGCGGCGTGGTGCAGCCAGTAGCCGGGGCTGGTGTGGGGGCCGCGAGCGGTCGTGTCCGTGTTCCTGCCTGCACTCGTATCCATGTCCGTGCTCGTGCCCCTGCCCGCGCTCGTGCTCATGTCCGTATCTGTGTCCGTGTTCTTCATTGATCTGTGTCCGTGTTCTTCATTGCGCGACAGCGGCCAGCCGCCGCGCCTCCGCCGCCAGCGCCGCGAAGGACGGTCCGATCTCCCGCCGGATCCGCCGCGCGTAGTACAGCCGGAACGCCACCGACAACGGCCCGTGCGCGGTGTACGTCTTCGCCAGACGCACCCGGCCGTCCCCGACATCCGTCATCCGGTGGTCGATCACCAACCTGCCGCCGGGCAACGGCGTCGTCGCCTCCCAGCGCTCACCTTCCGCGACCGCCGTCAGCGTGATCCGGTTGCGCCCGTACCCGCGCTGTTTGCTCCACCCGGTGCTCCCCACCTCGAACGGCCCGTCGAGCTTCGACTCCTCCTCCCGCGGATCCCACTCCGCGAACCGGTCGAAGTCCGACCACGCCCACCACACCGCCTGCACGTCGGCCTCGACCGTCGCCTCCACGTCCACCTGGTACTTCATGATCGTTCCCCCTCCATCAAGCCGAAATCTGTTGTCGCGACGACAATAAAAGTAGTCGCGACAACAGTCAAGGGGTGGGAGGTAGACAGCCCTAGGCGACCCGCACGGCGATGTCCGCGGACTCCGGCGCCAGCAACCGCACCATCCGCTCCGCCTCAGCCGTCAGGGCCTTGGCGTCGGCCTTGCTGAGCTTGTGAAAGGGCTCCAGGGTCAGCGTCGCAAGCTTCTTCTTCACCTCGGTCGACCACGTGCCCGCGACATAGCCGCCGATCAGGAACGAGGGCAGGATCTGCAAGTTCTTGCCGCTGTACACGCGGTCCCAGTACTCGCGCGAGATGATCCGCTGACGGTACTTCGCGTTGTACGCGAGCAAGGTGCTGTCGAAGCGCGGCAGCAGACGCGGCGGGGCGTCGGCGTCTGCGTCGGTGAGCTTGCTGTCCGGCAGGTCATAGAGGGTGCGACCGGCTTCGTCGGTGTAGGTGAGCAGGTCCGTGAAGGTCTCCAGTACCGTGCGCGCGTGGGTGACCTTCAGGCCCAGCCACGTGGCGACGTCGTCGGGGCCTGACGGGCCGAAGGCGGCGAGGTGGCGGCGGATCAGGGTGGCGATGGCGGTGTCGACGTCGGGGACGCGTTCGGGCTGGTGGAGATAGGTCTTGGGGCCGGTGGCGGTGGCCCAGCGGCCGTCGGAGGGGAAGCGGATCAGGGCGTTGCTGCGGTAGATCGGGCGCCAGTTGCGGCTTTCGTGGTACTCCAGGTTGGCCGGGGACATACGGCCGGGGTGGGCTTGGACCCATTCCTTGGCGAAGGCCTGGAACTCGGCCGGTTCGCGAGGCTGCTCCGCGGCGAAGTGCAGGACGGCGGTGCGGAGTTCGCGCATGCCCGGGTCCTTGCCTTCGTTCCGGGAGGCGACGATGTCGGCGTCGGTGGCTTCGGAGACGGCGGCGTAGAGGGGATGGTCCTTGCGGGTCACGGCGTGGACGGTGCCGCGGATCGAGGAGCCGATCACCAGTTCGCGGCGTTCGAAGGCTTCGTAGACCGTGTCGAGGGTGGCTTCGCTGTTGCGGGCCAGGAGGGACACCGCTACGGAGGGCCAGTACTGGGCCTGGATGGCGCCGATGGCTTCGACGGTCGCGGGCAGGGGGCCGGTGAACGGTGTCAGGAGGCCCTGGCGGGTCAGGAGGGTGCGGTTGAGGGTGTCCTGAGTGAGGGCCATGGCCCCGATTTTCGCACGCGTCAGCTGTCGTCGCCGGGGTTGATGAAGTCCCAGTGGTTCTTGGTCCAGACGTCCTGCATGCCCTTGTCCACGATGGTCTGGGCCCAGACGCGCAGGCCGTCGCGGTTCGTCAGCTTGTAGATGAAGGTGTGGTCCACGCCTTTGTCGAACGTGTAGTAGTTGTTCAGCAGGTCGGCGATCACTGCGACGTCCCTGGGCTGGTAAGGCTTGCCCCAGGAGTCGTCGACGAACAGGTCGGGGTCTTGGCCCTTCTTCTGGAGGTTCAGGATGTCCTGGGCCAGGCCGACCATTGGGCTGTTCGGGTCGTAGACGATCTCGGGGACCTTGTCCTGTTCGCCGCCGCCGGCGAAGCCGGACAGGAAGCCGGCCGTGATGAAGCGGCTGGCCGGGATCTGGCCGGACATGAAGTAGATCGAGGGGTCCATGCCCCAGACGATGATCGGTTCGGAGCGGCCGGGGCCGGCGGCCTTCTGGACCTCCTGGGCCACTTCCCAGTTGTGTTCCTTGTTGGTGCGGGGCCAGGTGAAGGCCAAAGTCAGGAACAACGTGGCGGTGGTGGCGGTGACGGCGAGCATGGTCCAGCGCAGGCGGGAGCCGTTGCGGTGCAGGGCGCCGGTGGCCAGGATCACGATCGGCGGCAGCATCTGCAGGAAGTAGTGGCCGAAGAAGTGGAAGCCGCTGGAGACGCCTATCGCGGAGCCGGCCAGCCACAGCCACAGGTCGGCGTCGGCTTTGAAGATGCCGTTGCGGGCGGTCATGTACATGATCGCCAGGAAGGCGGCGGCGGAGGCTCCGGAGAAGATGCCGAGGTTGCCCCACAGGCGGGCCATGATCGTGGAGAACGAGCCCAGCGAGGTGAGGTATTCGCTGTTGCCGGTGAAGACCCAGAAGAAGAAGTCGCCGAAGCCGACCCAGAGGGCCACGCCGAGGATGGGCAGGGCGAAGGCCGGGATCACGGTGGCCAGGCCGCGCCAGCGCTGGTCCTTCCAGGCCCGCCACATCACCGGGAGCATGGTGACGCCGGCCGTCTGCTTGGTGAGGGTGGCCAGGGCCGCGGCGACGCCGGCGCCGGCCAGCAGCGGCATGGCGTAGTGGCGGCGCCGTCGGGCCGAATCGGCCAGCAGGAAGGCCGCGCAGGTCCAGGGCAGCATGAAGACCTCGAACGAGGCGGCCTGGGAGTCCTCCGGGGCCATGCCCGCCGAGCCCAGCAGGTAGAGCAGGCCGGCCCAGACGCCGTGGCGGCCGAAGCGGCTCTTGGCGATCTGGGTGATCAGCACCGCGGTGATCACGTGGACCACGATCGCCAGGGCGCGGATCACCACCACCGTGGACAGGCCGTGGTCGCCGAACAGCTTGAACACCCAGGCGTACAGGTACGGCAGCAGCGGCGGCTTGCGGTCGACGATGATCTGGTAGAACTGGCCGTCCTCGGTGTTCAGCGCGCGGGCCTGGGTGGCCAGGAAGCCCTCGTCCGGGTTCCAGAAGGTGCGGCTGAACGCCGGCAGGTGGGTGATGGTCGCCACCGCCAGGAACAGCAGGATGACCCGGGTCCAGGAGGCCTGCGGCGTGTTCCAGAGCCGCCGGGTCCACGGCGGTCCCGGCGGCTCGGCGGACTCCGCGGATCCGCCCGCGCCGGGTCCGGCGGGCGGGCCCGATTTCGTCAGCTGGGGAGCATCAGTCGCGACCATCGTCGTGCTATGCCTCATCACCCATGACGAAGAGGTTACCGCCCCCGCGCCCGGCCCGGGGGAGGTGACCGCGGAACATCAGCCGAACGCTATCGTGCCGTCACCTTCGGTGCCGCGCCGTTCGCCGTTCCGGGGGCCGGCTCGGCGGCCGGCTCCGCGCGGACCGCGGCGGGCGCGCCCAGGCCGGCGACCAGGCCCACGATCTCGTGGGCGATGCGCTGGCCGGTCAGGCCGACCTGCTCCAGCACGGTGCCGCGGTTGGCGTGGTCCAGGAAGCGCGCCGGGATGCCGAAGTCGCGCAGCGGGGTGCGGACGTCGGCGTCGCGCAGCGCCTGGGCGATCGCCGAGCCGACGCCGCCGACCCGGACGTTGTCCTCGACGGTGACCACCAGGCGGTGCTCGGCGGCCAGCAGGACCAGCGCCGGGTCCACCGGCTTGACCCAGCGCGGGTCCACCACGGTGGCGCCGATGCCCTGGTCGGCCAGCCGCTCGGCGACGTCCAGCGCCACCCCGGCCATCGCGCCGACGCTGACCACCAGCACGTCCGGGGTCAGAGCGGTGCCGGCGGTGGTGCGCAGCACGTCCATCCCGCCGGCCTTGGCCACCGCCGGGATGTCGTCGCAGACCGCGCCCTTGGAGAAGCGGATCATGGTCGGGGCGTCGCAGACGTCCAGCGCCTCACGCAGCTGGGCCCGCAGCTGGGCGCCGTCGCGCGGGGCGGCGATCCGCAGGCCCGGGACCACCTGGAAGATCGACAGGTCCCACATGCCGTTGTGGCTGGCGCCGTCGTTGCCGGTGACCCCGGCCCGGTCGGCGACGAAGGTGACGCCGGCCTTGTGCAGCGCGGCGTCCATCAGGACCTGGTCGAAGGCGCGGTTCAGGAAGGTGGCGTAGATCGCCACCACCGGGTGCAGGCCGGCGAAGGCCATGCCGGTCGCGGAGGTGACCGCGTGCTGCTCGGCGATGCCGACGTCGAAGATCCGGTCCGGGTGCCGCTCGGCGAACTTGTGCAGGCCCACCGGATGCAGCATCGCGGCGGTGACGCCGACCACGTCGTCGCGCTCGTCGCCGACCTTCACCATCTCGTCGGCGAACACCGAGGTCCAGGAGGCACCGGCCGGGGCCAGCGGCTGCCCGGTCTCCGGGTCGCTGTCCGGGCCCACCTGGTGCAGCTGGTCCAGCTGGTGGTTGCGGGCGGCCGGGTAGCCTTCGCCCTTGCGGGTGATGGCGTGCACGATCACCGGGCCGTGGTAGTTGCGGGCCCGGCGCAGCGCGGCCTCCATCCCGGCGATGTCGTGGCCGTCGACCGGGCCGACGTACTTCAGGCCCAGGTCCTCGAACATGCCCTGCGGGGCGACGATGTCCTTCAGGCCCTTCTTCACCCCGTGCAGCGCCTCGTAGAGCGGGGTGCCGATGACCGGGGTGCGGCCCAGCATGCCGCGGCCCCACTCCAGGAACCGCTCGTAGCCCTGGGTGGTGCGCAGCGTGGCCAGGTGCTCGGCCAGGCCGCCGATGGTCGGGGTGTAGGAGCGCTCGTTGTCGTTGACCACGATGATCACCGGGCGGTCCTTGGCCGCGGCGATGTTGTTCAGCGCCTCCCAGGCCATGCCGCCGGTCAGCGCGCCGTCCCCGATCACCGCCACCACCTGGCGGTCGGTGACGCCGCGCACCTGGTGCGCCTTGGCGATGCCGTCGGCGTAGGCCAGCGC
>JABFXP010000207.1 GCA_013361685.1 Catenulispora sp. | reverse complement strand
GCTGCGGGAGCTGGCCGCGCGCGGCGGCGCGCTGCTGGCCACCTCGGCGGCGGCCCGCGGGCTGTTCCTCGGCGACCCCTACGACCTGGACGTCAGCGGCGGGTTCGCCACCCCGCTGGCGGCCGCCCTGATCCGGGGCGCGGACCTGGTCGTGGGCTGGGGCTGCGCGCTGAACATGTGGACGCTGCGGCACGGCTCGCTGATCGGCCCGGACGCCGAGGTGGTGCAGGTCGACAGCGAGGCCGAGGCGCTGGGCCGGCACCGGCGGGTCGGGCTCGGCGTGGTCGGCGACGCCGCCGACACCGCGCGCCAGGTCGCCGACCGGGTGCCGGGCAAGGTCGGCTACCGGACCGCCGAGCTCGCCGAGCGGATCGCCGACGAGGGCCGCTGGCCGACGCTGGCGTTCCAGGACCTGTCCACCGCCGAGCGGATCGACCCGCGCGCGCTGTCCCGGGAGCTCAACACCCTGCTGCCGGCCGAGCGCACCGTGGCCGTCGACTCCGGCAACTTCATGGGCTACCCGGTGATGTTCCTGGACCTGCCGGACGTGGAGGCGCTGGTCTTCACCCAGGCCTACCAGTCCATCGGCCTGGGCCTGGCCACCGCGATCGGCGCGGCGGTCGCCCGGCCGGACCGGCTGACCGTGGCCGCGCTGGGCGACGGCGGGGCGCTGATGTCCGCCGCCGAGCTCGAGACGGCGGTCCGTGAGCGGCTGAACCTGGTCATCGTGATCTACAACGACGCCGGCTACGGCGCCGAGGTGCACCACTTCGGGCCGGACGGCCACGACCTGGGCACCGTCACCTTCCCGGACACCGACCTGGCCGCGATCGCGCGTGGCTACGGCTGCCAGGCCGCGACGGTGCGGGTGCCCGCGGACCTGGCGGCGCTGACCGACTGGCTGGCCGGCCCGCGGGAGCGGCCGCTGCTGCTGGACGCGAAAGTGGCCGCGGACGAGGCCTCCTGGTGGTTGGAGGAGGCCTTCCGCGGCCACTGAGCCCGCATCGGCTCGCGCGCCAGCCGGCGCTACTTCAGCGTGCCCGCCGTCAGACCGGCCTGCACCTGCCGCTGGAACGACAGATACACCACCAGCACCGGCACCATCGCGATCGTCATCCCGGCGAACAGCGCCGGGTAGTCGCCGCTGTAGCCCTGGTTCACCATCAGCGTGACCAGGCCCTGCGACAGCATCTGGTGCGCGTCCTCGCCGTGCTGCGACTGCATCAGCACCAGCGGCAGCAGGTACTGGTTCCACTGGCCCAGGATGTTGAAGATGCCGACGCTGATCAGGCCCGGCTTGGCCATCGGCAGCATCACCTGGAAGAAGGCCCGGGTGTGCGAGGCGCCGTCGATCAGCGCCGCCTCGAACACCGCCGACGGCAGCGTTCGGAAGAACGAGTGCAGGAAGAACACCGTGAACGGCATCGAGAACGCCACGTACACCAGCACCAGGCCCTGGTACGTGTTCAGCATGTGCAGTTTGCTGACCTGGAAGAACAGCGGCACCAGCGCCAGATACACCGGCAGCATGACCCCGCTGACGAACAGGTAGTAGATGAACCGGTTGCCCCGGAACTGGAACCGGGCCAGCACGTAGGCCGCCATCGCGCCGAACAGCATCGTCAGCGACACCGAGAACACCATGACGATCGCGGTGTCCTTCAGATACGTGCTGATGCCGGTGCGCCAGGCCCGCCGGAAGGCGTCGATGGACCACTCGTGCGGCCAGGACCACGCGCTGCCGTTGAGCTCCCCGGTGTCCTTGAACGCGCCGAGGATCACCCACAGCACGGGGACCAGCACCAGCAGCGCCCACAGGATGAGGAAGCCGGTGCCGAACACGTTCAGGGTCACCCCGGACTCCGAGAGCCGCCGGGAGCGGTCGCCGCCGGCGGGCCGGCCACGGCCTGAAGTCTGGGCGGGGTCCAGTGTCGTCCGCGTCATATCCGCTGCCATGTCGTCTTCTCCTTGGCGCTCAGTACTCGAGGCGCTCGCGGCGCGTCAGGCGCAGGACGACGAGCGAGAGGATCAGGGTGATGAAGAAGATGACGACGCCCATCGCGCACGCGTATCCGGCTTTGCCCGCCGTCTGGAAGTTGCGCATCAGGTAGGTCGCCAGCACCTCGCCGTGCCCGTCCGGGCCGCCGCCGAAGTTGGAGCCCGGCGTCAGGTTCGCCACCAGGGCGAAGGCGTCCATCGCGGCCACCGCCAGATAGACCCACGCCGTCTGCACCGAGTCCCACAGCAGCGGCATGGTGACCTTGAAGTAGGTCTGGATCCGGCCGGCGCCGTCCAGCAGTGCCGCCTCGTAGTAGTCCCGGGGGATCTGCTGCATGGCCGCGGAGAACAGCACCAGATAGAACCCGACCCACTGCCACACCAGGATGAACAGGATGCACCACAGCACGAACGTGTTGGAGTTCAGGAACTCCCACGGATGGTTGGCGTCGGTGATGTGGAGCTTGATGAGGATGCCGTTGAAGAAGCCGGCGTTGTTGGTCTCGAACAGGGCCTGGAACAGGATCACCAGGATCGCGACCGACAGCACCTGGGGGAAGAAGAACACGACGCGGTACACGCCGGAGCCGCGGATGCCCCTCACTCCGCCGAGGCCGCCGCGCCGTCCGCCGACGTTCAGCATGAACGCGAAGAACATCGCCAGGACGATGGTGATCGTCGGGAAGAAGATCAGCAGGAAGATGTTGTGCCACAACGCGTGCCGGAACGACTCGTCGTGGAACAGGTCGACGTAGTTCTTCAGACCGACGACCTTGCTCGGCGGCGCGACGCCGGTCCACTCGGTCAGCGAGTAGCCGAAGGTCTCGATGTAGGGCCAGATGACGAAGATGATGTAGACCGCGAGCGGCCCCGCGAGGAACGAGGCGATGAACAGTCGTTCTCTGGTCTTCTTGCGCAGCCGCATGGCGCGTGCTCCCGGGCTGTGGAGGGTTCGGGGTCGGGGTCTGGGGACGCGGCGCGCGGACGGCCCGCACCGGGGGAACCGGTCGGCCGTCCGCGGCGCTCGCGCAGGCGCCGGATCAGGTGGTCGGCCGCTTGAACTTCTGGATCGAGGAGTCGGCCGCGCACTTGTCGGCGGCGGCCTGGGCCCGGGTGATGAACTCGTCGGGCTTGATCTTGTTGGCCATGAGCTGGCTCATGGCGTTCTCCAGGTCCGTCGCGAACGCGGAGTACCAGTTGAGGTAGTACCAGTTGATGATCTGGCCGTTGGCGGCGGTGTAGAGGTCGTTGCTGGACTTGGTGCCCGGCTTCAGCGAGGCGGCGATGTCCGGGGTGATCGAGTCCTTGACCACGGACAGCGAGTTCGCGGTCTTGGCGAACGAGGCGCCGCCGGCCTTGGAGCACATGATGCGCATGAACTCCAGGCCGCCGGCCTGGTTCTTGGCCTTGGCCGGGACGATGAACGGCTCGCCGGCGCCGGCGCGGATGGCGGTGGCCGGCATCTTGTCGCCGGACAGCGAGGGCATGGCGAACACCGCCATGCCGAAGTCCGCCGGGGTGGCGGCCAGCTGCTCGTTCTCCAGCCACGAGCCGCAGGGGATGATCGCGGCCTTGCCCTGGTTCCACTGGGTCTGGGACTGGATGTGGGTCAGGCCCTCGGTGCCCGGGAGCATGTAGCCCTTGTCCACCAGCATGTACAGCGCCTCGACGGAGTTCTTCACCGCGTCGGACTTCCAGGCGTTGGGCTCCAGGTTGTCGATGGCCGTCTGCGCGTCCGGGCCGCCGTTCTTGGCGACCATGTCCATCAGCGGGACCATCATGTAGTACGGGTACTTGCCCTGGTGGCAGAACGGCGCCATGCCCGTGCCCTTGATGGTGGCGCACAGGGTCATGAAGTCGTCCCAGGTCTTGGGTATGGTCCAGCCGTTCTTGGTGAACAGCGTGGAGGAGTACCACAGGCCCCAGACGGTGAACGCGTAGTTCAGCGAGAACATGCTGCTGCCCAGCAGGCCGGTCTCGACCGTGCCCGGCAGCAGGGTGTCGCGGACCTTCTTGCTCGGGTCGTCGATCGAGGGGGCGTCGAGCAGCTTGTCCAGGTTGGTCAGCTGGCCGCCCTTGTTCAGCACGTCGAGCTTGATCTGCTTGGAGCCGGAGTCGTCGATCACGTCCGGCGGGTTGCCGGCGTTGAACCGGGGCTGCAGGTCGCCGGTGACGTCCTGGGAGCCCTTGTGCGTGACGTTGGAGCCGGAGTGCTGCTGCTTGTACATGGCCTCGAAGGCCTTGGCGTAGTCGTCGCCGTAGCCGCCCTTGAAGACGTAGACGTCCAGCGGGTCGGAGTCCTTCACGCCGAACGGGTTCTTGGGGTCGGCGGCGCCGGATCCCGTCGAGCCGCTGGTGCTCGGGTTGGTCTTGGGGGAGCTGCCGCTGCCGGCCGCGCAGCCGGCGGCCAGGCCCGCGGCGGGCGCGGCCAGGGCCGCGACGGCCGCCGAGCGGAGCAACATCTGCCGGCGGGAGACGTCGGCGGGCAAACCGTGTTCGGACACTGTTGGTTCTCCTGATCGACGAGGTGCGGACGCCGGACGGATCCGGCTGGTGAGGGAGGTGCGCTCGTGCGTTGTGGTCAGGTGATGCGAGTGCTCGGCCGTGCTGTTGCGGTGCGTTGTGCCGCGGTCCTTCAACAGTGCTTCGCGTGTTCTTGCTTGGTTCTTGCTGGTTCTTACGTGCTCTTACTGGTTGTTGCCCTTGTCCTGCTCTGAATTGCTCGAGTTGCTCGGTAGGGTCTCAGATTTTGTCAGCTCGCGGTAGATACCGAAAACAATCGCGCACGGACCGCCGGTTCCGGCGGCCGGCCGGCCCGGTCCAGCGCCAGCCAGACCGCCGCCGCGGCGCCGTCCAGCGCCGGGGTCAGCGGGGCGTCCGGCCAGCGGGCGGCGAGCGCGGCGCGCACCCGCTCGGCGACCGGGGTCGGGTTGGTGAGGATGCTGCCGGCCAGCACGATCGGGGTCGTGGCGGCCGGTTCGCGGACCACGGACAGCGTCGCGGCCAGGTGCTCCGCGGCGCGGTCGGCGATGCGTCGGGCCACCGGGTCCCCGGCGGCGCAGGCGGTGGCGACCAGCGGGGCCAGGCGGGCGAGGTTCGGCGGGGGCTGGGACATGACCGCGGCGACGAGGTCGCGCGCGGCCACGGGGGTGGGGGATGGGCGGGGGAGGGAGGGATCCGGCTCTGGTTCCGTACCCGGCGCCGCCGCCGCGCTACCCGGGTCCGTGCCGCCGGAAAGCAACGATCCGATCACGAGTCCGGTCAGCGCCGTGGGCGGACCTTCGCCGTCCAGTTCCGCCATCGCGGCGATCACCGCCCGCCGGCCGAGCCAGAAGCCGGAGCCGCGGTCGCCGAGCAGCCAGCCGTGGCCGTCCGAGCGCGCGGCCATGGCCCGGTCCTTGACGGCGATCGCCACCGCGCCGGTGCCGGACAGCAGCAGCGAGCCCTCGGGCTGGTCGGAGCCGGCGACGAAGGCGATCAGCGCGTCGCCCTCGTACTCCACCGGGCAGCGGATGCCGGCGTGCTCCCAGACCTGGGCGAACGCCTCGCCGCCGGGCAGGTCGGCGCCGCTGGGCAGGGCCGCGCCGCCGGCCAGGCCGACGACCACGAAGCCCACCCGCGCCGGATCCAGCCCGGCCTTGGCCTGCCCGACCGCGTCGGCCAGTGCCGCCGCGGCCT
>JABFXP010000002.1 GCA_013361685.1 Catenulispora sp. | reverse complement strand
TAGGAGAACTCATCCACGAAACGTGGGGCGGCGGCCGTATCGGCCGCCGCCCCACGTTCGCATTCGTGCTCAGTGCTCAGTGCTCAGTGCTCAGTGCTCAGCCCCTCAGGGCCGGTCGACCCGCCGCTTCTCCCCCGCGGCCACCGCCACCGGCAGCCGGTTCCCGACCGGCGGCACCGGGCAGATGTAGTGGTCGCTGAACGCGCACGGCGGCAGCGTGGCCCGGTTGAAGTCGACGACGATCGCGTGCGTCCCGGGGTCCGGAGCCTTGACCGTGAGCTGACGGAAACCGAAGGTGTCCGGGCTGTTGGTGGCGTCGCCGAAGGTCACGGACAGCGTCGCGCCGTCCCGTCCGGCGGCGAGCCGGTACTCCTGCGCGCCGAGCTCGAACACGAGGTCGCCGTCCAGCTCCATTCCCCGCTTGCGGCCGTCGGCGTTCAGCACCTGCTCGACGTGGCCGTGGACGTAGGGCTCGTAGCGGCCCGGCAGGACCAGCGCGGGGTCGTGCGGATAGCGGTCGATGGCGGCGAACCGGCGGCGGCCGGCCGAGGCCGGATCGTAGACGCGCAGCGCCAGGGCGCCTTCGCGGACGATGGGCACCAGCTTGCGGTCGCCGTGGACCAGGATGTGCGGGTCCTCGGAAAGGTCCGGGTTCAGGAGCCGCTCGCCGTCGATCGGGAGCCCGTCGAGCAGCAGCGCCTCGGCGGCCTGGGCGGTGACGCGCACCCGGCGGCCGGCGGCGGCCCAGCGGCCGGGGACGCCGTCGAGCGGTTCGGCCGGGCCGATGGCCAGCCAGTGGGTGGCGACCAGGGCCAGGGGGCCGTGCGCGCGAGACACGGCGGCGTCGCGGGCCTCGGTCCACTGCCGCCACTGCGGCGGGGCGGCGGCCGGTTCGGTCTCGGGCATGGGGGTCTCCCTGTTTCCTTTACAGCCGTTGTCCTCCTGCTCAACGCCCTCCGACGCGGCGGGCATTCCGCAGGCGGGGAACAGCGTCCGGCGAAAGCGGAACGCCCGCCGCCTGCGGACCTGGGTCCGCAGGCGGCGGGCGTCGAAGCCCGAGCAGCGAACAGCCGCGGGCGGACGGCGCGGACTACCGCTCCACGCCGCCGACCGCGCGGGTGATCTGGTCCATCACGACCTGCTTGATGGCCGCCGGGCCGCCGAACAGCGAGATCGCCGAGATCTGGTTGTGCATGGTGGCCAGCATCGGGACGTCGGCCGGGGACAGGCCCGCCGGATCGGTCAGGATCAGCGGCTGGCCGGCGTTGGCCATGAAGGCGCCGCCGGTCAGGGCGTCCGCGAACTGCATGCCGGTGGCGACGCCGAACTGCGTCACCGGCATGTCGGTGGCGAACTGCTTGGCCACCGCGACCGCCGTGGCGTAGCGGTCGGCGCCCCACAGCGGGTTCGCCTTGAATCCGGCGACCGCCTTCACCGCGTCGCCGCCGACGGCGTTGATGTGGAAGTTGGCGTCGGCGCTGCCGTCGGCCTTCTTCTGCGCCGCCTGGATGTAGGCCTTCGTCGACGGGTCGAGCGTCTTGCCGTTGGACAGCAGGATCGCGTTGCCCTCGCCGGCCGCCAGCGGACCGGCCGCCAGCGCGTCCGGGAAGTTCAGGCCGGTGGCGACGATCACCTGGTGCGGCGCGCCCATGCCGCGGTTGGCGATGTCCAGGGCGGTGGCGTAGCGGTCGGTGCCGCCGAAGCGCTGCACGTTGTAGCCCAGATTCCGCAGCTGGGACTCCACCGTCGGCGACACCGCGACGTTGCCGCCGAGGATGTAGACGGTCTTGCCCTTGGGCAGGATCCGCAGGATCTCGTTCTTGGTGGCGCCGTTCAGCGACGCGGACTCGGTCAGCAGCAGCGGACCGCGGTCCCGCTTGGCCAGCGGCACCCCGGCCAGGGCGTCCGGGAAGTTGTCGCCGCGCGCCAGCACCACCGCGTCGGCCTGGGCCCGCTGGGTGTTGTCGCCGCCGATGTTGGCCCACTGCCGCTGCGAGACCGCGACACCGGTGGTGTACCGGTCCTGGCCGGCGATCCGGGACACCGCGGTGGGCTGCGGGGCCGGCACGTTCGGCGGGCGCGGGGTGCCGGAGTTGTCGACGCACACCGGGTGCAGGTTGTTCAGGTACAGCGCCATGTAGGCCTGCGCCGAGATCTGGCCGACACGCTGCTCGGCGCCGACGTAGGAGTTCTCGGCCTGGTCCGCCGGCGTGGTCTGCGGGTTCCACGGGACGTAGGTCTGACCCGTGCTGAACCGGCTCTGGAGCCGGAGTTCGGCCTGCAGGTGCGTGTCGGCGTTGGTGTCCGCGCCCGGCGCCAGGTTGTACACGCCGACCAGCGCGTCGAAGGACCCGTAGTAAGCCGGGAACTCCTTGCCCCAGTCGTTGCCCTGCGGGTAGTTGATCGCCGGGTCGGTCGGGGACTGGTAGATCGGGTTCGCCATGGTGATCGGCGGCGTCACGTTCGCCGCCGGGTTCCCGGGCACCGGCGCGTAGGGGAACGACTTGTTGTTCGTCAGCGCGGGGTACAGCTTGTCCACGTTCAACTGCGAGGCCTGCGGAACGCACTGCCCCGCCAGCGCGAACGTCCCCGCCTGTTGCAGCGACTGGTCCAGCGCCGTCATGTACAGCGGATGCAGGATGTTGTGGTTCTGCAGGGTGCCGTCGGCTTGCAGGTTGTAGCCCTGCAGCCAGCCGGAGAGCTGGCGGCCGTTGACCCAGTTGGGGTTGGACAGGTCCTGCGGCATCGCCGCGGCGGCGATCAGCAGGTCCTCGTTGCGGCGCTGCCAGTCCGCGGCGTGCGGGTGGTTGGGCATCATCGCGACGGCCAGACCCAGCAGCTGCGCGTCGTAGTTGTCCTCCTCGGCCTTGGTGTCGCCGGGGGTGACGTCGGTGTTGCCGCGGTCGTACTGGAACAGCTTCGCGCCGGCCTGGTCCGAGGTGAGGTACACGTCGTTGCCCGAGGCGAGCCGGTCGGCCTCGGTGGCCAGCATGCGCGCCACGTCGTCGCGCTCGGCCGGGGACAGCTTGTCCCAGACCAGCCACGCGGCCTGGCCGGTGTAGAACGCCCACAGCGGCGTCTGCCAGCCGTTGCCCCAGGTGGACACCCCGGCCAGCGAGTTGTTCGTGTAGTAGCGGTGCGCCAGCGACCGCACCAGGGTGGCGGCCCGGTTGGCCGCCTCGTCCGCGCTGATCCCGGAGGCGCCGGCGTCCCAGTCGTTCAGCTTCACCGCGGTGGCGATCGACAGCGCCGCCATGCCGGGGAGCCGGAAGGACTGCTCGGGGACGGCGCCGGGGATGTCCAGGTTCAGATATCCGTCGGAGGCGACGCCCTTGTACGTGTTCGGATACCAGGTGGTGGCCAGATAGCGTGAGGAGTTGCGCAGGATCTGGCTCAGATCCTGACCGACCGGCCCACCCGGGGCGCTGCCCTTGAACAGCGCGGGGTTGATGGCCACCACGTCGGAGCCGGAGGCGGCGACGTGACTGGTGGCGGCTGAGGCGCCCGGCGCCGAGACCAAAGTCCCGCCGAAGGCCGCGCCTGCCACCGCGAGACTCGATATGACCGATATTTCGCGACTGCGACCCATGTAAAGCTCCTTGCGTTGTGATGCCACGCGGGAGCTTACGCGACACGCCCCGGACCTGGGGTGGGTCCGGGGCGTGCTCGTACGGCGTAAATCTTCTACGGCCGATGGTCTAGACGAGCGGTGCCGCGATCTGTACCGGTCGGTGAAAATCCGACCTGATCAGTGCGCATTCAACCGTCCGACCTGGTTATGTCAGCCTTGCGTCAGCGCTCGACCTCACCCTTGATGAACTTCTCGACCGCGTCGCGCGCCTCGTCGTCGAAGTACTGCACCGGCGGGGACTTCATGAAGTAGGACGAGGCCGACAGGATCGGGCCGCCGATGCCGCGGTCCAGCGCGATCTTGGCGCAGCGCACCGCGTCGATGATGACGCCGGCGGAGTTCGGGGAGTCCCAGACCTCGAGCTTGTACTCCAGGTTCAGCGGGACGTCGCCGAACGCGCGGCCCTCCAGGCGCACGTACGCCCACTTGCGGTCGTCCAGCCAGGCCACGTAGTCCGACGGGCCGATGTGCACGTTGCCGGCGCCGAGGTCGTGGGACAGCTGCGAGGTGACGGCCTGGGTCTTGGAGATCTTCTTGGACTCCAGGCGCTCGCGCTCGAGCATGTTCATGAAGTCCATGTTGCCGCCGACGTTCAGCTGCATGGTGCGGTCCAGGACGACGCCCCGGTCCTCGAACAGCTTGGCCAGCACGCGGTGCGTGATGGTGGCGCCGACCTGGGACTTGATGTCGTCGCCGACGATCGGCACGCCGGCGGCCTCGAACTTGTCCGCCCACTCCTTGGTCCCGGCGATGAACACCGGCAGCGCGTTCACGAACGCCACCTTGGCGTCGATCGCGACCTGCGCGTAGTACTCCACGGCGGCCTGCGAGCCGACCGGCAGGTAGCAGACCAGGACGTCGGCCTGCGCGGCCTTGAGCGCGGCGACCATGTCGACCGGCTCGGCGTCGGACTCCACGATGGTCTGGCGGTAGTACTTGCCCAGGCCGTCGTTGGTGTGGCCGCGCTGCACGATGACGCCGGTCGGCGGGACGTCGGCGATCTTGATGGTGTTGTTCTCGCTGGCGCCGATGGCGTCGGCCAGATCCAGGCCGACCTTCTTGGCGTCGACGTCGAACGCGGCCACGAACTCCAGGTCGCTGACGTGGTAGTCGCCGAACTGCACGTGCATCAGGCCGGGGACCTTGGCGTTGGGGTCGGCGTCCTTGTAGTACTCGACGCCCTGCACCAGCGAGGCGGCGCAGTTACCGACGCCGACGATCGCTACTCGAACCGAACCCATGGGCGGTTTCTCCTTCATCTGCCGGACCCGGGGGAATCGGGCACGGTCTTCCTGCATCTCTGTAATGGGGACAGTGGCCGGCCTGGCTGACCGGGCCGCTCAAACTCTCTTGCGCGGGTCGCGCTAAGAGGGCCGGGGCTCCGGGGAGCCTTGCTGCGGTTGCTGTTGCGGCGGCACCGGGAACGCCTGTTCGTGCTCGGTCCGGATGAGCTCGTTGAGCCATCGGACCTCGCGCTCGGTGCTCTCCAAGCCGTGCCGCTGCAACTCCAGCGTGTAGGAGTCCAGCCGGTCCCGGCTGCGGGCGAGCGAGCCGCGCACGGCCTCCATCCGCTCCTCCAGGCGGCTGCGCCGCCCCTCGAGGATCCGGATCCGGACACCTGCGCTGGTGCGCCCGAAGAACGCGAAGTGGACGCCGAAGTTGTCGTCCTCCCAGGCCGCCGATCCGGAGGTGGTCATCAGCTCCTGGAACCGCTCCTTGCCCTCCGCGGTCAGCTTGTAGCTGATCTTGGCCCGGCGGGAGGCGGCGACGGCGGCGGTCTGGGTGTCGTCCTCGGCGATCCAGCCGCGGGCGACGAGGTCCTTCAGGCAGGGGTACAGAGTGCCGTAGGACAGCGCGCGGAACGCCCCGAGCTGCACGTTGAGCTGCCTGCGCAGCTCGTAGCCGTGCATCGGGTGCTCGTGGAGCAGGCCGAGCACCGCCAGTTCCAGAATCTGGGACCGCTTCGCCATGACCGCTCCTTTCTCGCTCGTCCGTCCGCCGCGTACGGTACTCGCACACCGCTGGTGTTTCCGTGCTGATTCCCCGCTGATCTCCGGTGTCGCGCTCCGCGCTCCCCGGATCCCGGCAGGGCCCGATACATCGAAGGGATACACCGCCTCGATACAGCTTCTCGATGTATCGCTCCGATACATCGAAACGGTAGCCGGTGCCCGAGCCATCGCACAAGTCCCCAGGGGAACCGGCATGAAGCGGACACAACGCCGCCGATCCCCCTCGGTTCACTGGCGCGTGGCGTACCCTGTCGCTCTAGCGCGCCCGGTGGGGGCTGATCGCAACCGGCTGACCGGTTCCGGGCGTCTCCGCGAGCAAGCCGGTACGCGTGGCGGCCCGTCCGCCGCGCCGTCGGCCGATGGCGTGTGGGGAAGCGATGCTGCACCGAGAACTTCAGTGAGGCGGACCGAGGGATGAGCGAGCACGGCAGTCGACGTGCCGGAGGCGGTGGGTCGCGAGGCGGCGGCCGCCGTTCGGCCAGCGCCGGCGGCTTCGGCGACAAGCTCGAGGGATTGGCCGGCCAACTCTCCGGGATGCTCGGCAGACGCGGCGGTGCGGGCCGGCGCGGCGCGCAGGGCGAGGAGTACGGCGAGCACGACGACCGGGGTTACGACGACGGCTACGGCTCGTACGACGACCGGTTCGGCGACGAGCCGGCCGAGGTCGGCTCCGGCGGTCCGGGCGGACCCGGCGGCCGGCGCGGCTCGGGCGGAGGCGGACGGGGAGGCCGGGCCGGGCGCCGGGCCACCGCAGCGGCCAACGGCGCGCCGCCGCCGAAGGACTGGTGGATGAAGTTCATCGACTACCCGCGCTACAACAAGCGCGGGTGGCGCCACTGGATGCCGTCCATCAAGCAGCTGCTCTCGGTGTTCCTGGCGTTCCTGTTCAGTGTCATAGGGCTGGTCGCCTACGCGTACGCCAACACCAAGATCCCGAGGAACACCAACAGCATCGCGGCCGGCGACCCGACGGTCTTCACCTACGACGACGGCTCGCAGTTCGCCACGATCGGCGTGAACTACTACGAGGTCAAGGACATAAACTCGATCCCGAAGGTGGTCCAGAACGCCTTCGTGGCGGCGGAGAACTACTCCTTCTGGTCCGACCCGGGCGTCTCCTTCTCCGGGGTGGCCCGCTCGGCGCTGAACGACCTGTTCGGCAGCGGCGGCACCCAGGGCGGATCGACGATCACCCAGCAGTACGTGAAGAACGCCTTCCTGTCCCAGGACCAGACCCTGGCCCGGAAGGTCAACGAAGTCCTGATCTCCATAAAGCTCAGCCACAGCTGGAGCAAGCAGCAGATCCTGCTGGGCTACCTGAACCAGATCTCCTTCGGCCGCGGCGCCTACGGCATCGACGCGGCGTCCCGGCTGTACCTCGGCAAGCCGATAAGCAAGCTGACCGAGGACGACGCCGGCGACGCGGCGTTCCTGGCCGCCCTGGTCAACGACCCGAGCAACTTCTCACGCGCGCTGGCCAGCAAGAAGGCGCAGGCCGACAACCCCAAGACCATGGAGCGCTTCAAGAAGCGGTACAACGCGATCTTGAAGAACATGTCGGACTACAAGTTCGTGCCGAAGGCGACCACCGACAAGTTCCAGGACAAGCTGCCGGACGTGCAGGACCAGAAGGCCGAAGACCTGTCGGGCTACAAGGGCTACCTCAAGGACGCCGCCACCGCCTATCTGTCGGCGCAGCTCAGCGAGTACCGCACCGATGACGAGACCCAGCAGTACGCGAACATCGACACGCTGTCCAAGGGCGGCTACAAGATCGTCACGACGTACAACAAGGCGATGATGGACGACTCCGTCACCGCCGCGGACGCCTTGTGGAAGGGGACCAGCGGTGGCAACAGCCCCGGCGGCAAGCTGAACCCCAAGCACCCCTCCGACCACGACGTGCACCTGGCCTTCGCCTCGGTGAACCCCAGGAACGGCTACGTGCAGTCGTTCTACACGGGCACCGACGGCAAGGAGGAGTACAACGACGACGCCTTCAACTACGCCCTGCAAGGCGGGGTGCAGGTGGGTTCGACGTTCAAGCCGATCACCCTGGCCACCGCGCTGCAGTCCGGGAAGTTCTCGCTGGACAGCACCGAGCCCGGCGACAACAAGACCCCGCTGTACTGGCACCCCGGTGACAAGGATCCGCTGACCTTCATCAACGCGACCACGCATAAGAAGGAGAACTGGCCCCCCAACGAGGACGAGGAGTCCTACAGCGGCGGCCCGGCGACCCTGAAGAAGGGCATGCAGATGTCGCTGAACTCGGTGTTCGCCGCTCTGGAGCTCGACCCCTCGGTGGGCCTGCCGGCCGTCTACGACATGGCGCAGGCGCTGGGCATCAAGGACACCACCCCGGACTTCAGCAAGGTCCCGGCGCTGACCCTGGGCGTCGCCGAGATCACGCCGATGCGCATGGCCAACGTCTACGGCACCTTCGCCAACGGCGGCGTCGCGCACGAGCCGGTGCAGGTCAAGCAGATCATCCGGCTCAGCGACAACAAGGTGGTCTGGACGCCGCCGTCGGACCGTCCGCACTCCACCATCAACAAGCAGGTGATGTTCGCCAACACCGCCGCCGGGGTCACCGAGGCGCTGCAGGCGGTGCTCAGCGACGGCGGCACCGCCTACGCCAACCGCGACGCGAAGACCCTGGCCAACGCGGCGAAGGGGAACCTGGCCGGCAAGACCGGCACCACCGACAACAACCACTCGGCCTGGTTCACCGGATACTCCACCACGCTGTCCACGGCGGTGGCGATCTTCCGGCAGACCCCGAACAAGACCCTGGAGTCGATCAAGGGTCTGGGGTACGACGACCAGAGCACCCGGATCAACGGTATGGACTGGCCGACGACCGTCTGGTCCAAGTTCATGACCATCGAGATGAACAAGAAGAAGGACTTCGCCGGCCAGTTCCCGGTCTACACCCCGGTGTGCACCGGCGTCAGCCAGTTCGTCGGCCCCGGCCAGTCCGTGGCCGCCGGCCAGGTCGCCGCCGCCGGCAGCGCCGAGCCCGGCACCCCGACCGGTTCGGAGCCCAACTGCCAGGGCGTGTTCGTCCCGACGCCGACCCCGACGCCGACGCCGACCCCGACCACCAGCAGCTCCAGCCAGCCTCCGCCGCCGCCGGTCTGCCCGGCCGGGCAGCAGTGGGACCCCGGTTCGCAGCAGTGCGTGCCGATACCGGTGACGTCCACGGACAACGGGCCGACCGCGCCGACCGGGACCGGGCCGCAGAACCCCACGCCGTCGACGCAGCCGACCGGGGCCCCGACCTCGCAGCCGTTGAAGTACTGCAAGTTCCACCCGACCGATCCGGGCTGCGAGTGGTACACCCCGACGTCGTCGTCGTCCTCCTCGCCGCCGACCTCGACGCCGACCGGCACGACGACGACCTCGACCGGCCAGTAGCGGCCGGTCGCGACCGGGATTCTTTGGCCGGACATGCAGACGGGGAACAGCCCGGTAGGGCACGATGTGCGAGTGAGTTCGGACGTGAGCGAGGAGGCGACCGGTCCGTCGGGGGATCCGACGGGCCGGGGCGCCCCGGCACCGGTCATCATCGCCCCCTCGCTCGACGATCCGGTGGTGAACATCGCCTCGGACGCGCTCGGCGGCCCGCTGGGCCGGCACGCCTGGCGGCCGCGGCTGACCTCGCGCACCGCCGTCACCACGGTGGCGCGGGTGCTGGTGCTGCTCACGCTGCTCACCCTCGGGCTCGGCGTGGCGCAGCGTGAGCCGTGCTACAAGTCGGCGTGGAACGGCTCGGGCAAGCAGCAGTACAACCACCTGTGCTACACCGACGTGCCGTACATGTACTACGGCCGCGGCTTCGACAAGAAGCTCACGCCGTACCGGCAGAGCGACCCGGCCAGCGGCAACAACGGCCTGGAGTACCCGGTCGTGGCCGGCGCGACGATGGAGACCGCCGCGCTGCTGGCGCAGCAGCTCGGCGACGGCACGCCGGACCAGGTGCGCTGGTTCTACGACATCACCACCTGGTTCCTGATCGCCTTCGCCATCGTCTGCGTGCTGGCGGTGATCGGCCTGGCCGGGCGCAGACCCTGGGACGCGGCGATGTTCGCGCTGGCCCCGGGGCTGTTGCTGACCGGGACCATAAACTGGGACCTGATCGCGGTGGCCCTGGCCTCGGTGGGCATGCTCGCCTGGGCCCGCGGCCGGCCGGTGCTGGCCGGCGTCGCGCTGGGACTGGGCTCGGCGACCAAGCTGTACCCGGTGTTCCTGCTGATCCCGTTGCTGGTGCTGTGCTGGCGCGCCGGCCGGATGCGGCAGTGGAGTTCGGCGGCCGGCGCGGCGGCGGTGTCCTGGCTGGCGGTCAACGCGCCGGTGATGATCTTCGCCTTCCACGGCTGGAAGTACTTCTTCACCTTCAACGACAACCGCCCGATCGACCTGGGCTCGCCGTGGTTCGCGATCCGGCACTGGCTGAACTGGGAGCCGCCGAACAAGAACGTGGTGATCATCGCCCTGGTGCTGGCCGGCTGGCTGGGCGTGGCGCTGCTGGGGCTGATGGCCCGGCGCCGGCCCCGGTTCGCCCAGCTGGCGTTCCTGACCATCGCGGTGTTCGTGCTGCTGAACAAGGTGTACTCGCCGCAGTACGTGCTCTGGCTGATCCCGCTGGCGGCGCTGGCCCGGCCGCGCTGGCGCGACTTCCTGGTGTGGCAGTGCTGCGAAGTGCTGTACTACGTGTCGGTCTGGTACTACCTGGTGTGGCAGGCGGGGCCGTCGAACGGCAACACCCGGGGCCTGCCGGACAACTTCTACGTCTGGGCGATCGTGCTGCACCTGGCGGGCACGGCGTACCTGATGGTGCAGGTGGTCCGCGACGTGCTGGACCCGCGCCGGGATCCGGTCCGCGCCGACGGCCAGGACGACGACCCGGCCGGCGGCGCGCTGAGCGACAGCCCGGACGTGTGGGCGTGGGCGCAGCCGCGGTCGCATCGGGCGGCGGGGGCGACCGCGGCGGTGGGAGCGGGAACGGCCGCGGTCGAACCTGAGCCGACGTCGGCGTGAGGCCGGGTTGGGCGTGAGGTCGAGTCGGATCGGACGTGAGGGCGGCTTCGGCGTGAGGCCGGCATGAGCCGGGTGTGAGGGCGTGAGGGCTTGAGCGGGGGGTCGGCGGGGGAGCCCGGTGTGCCGGATGCGGCGGGAACGGCGGCAGCGTCGGCGTCGGCCCCGGGCGCGGCAGCCGGGTCGCCGATGCCTTCGGAGCGGGCGTCGGCATCAGAATCCGCTGCGTCGCCGACGTCAGGAACGTCGGGCATATCGCCGGTGGCCGCGACTACGCCGTCTGACATGCCGCCGCCCGGTTCGCGTCTCTTGCAGCGGCTGGGCACCGACGGGCGCGCGGCGCTGGCGGTCTGGATCCCGTCGCGGCTGGGCATGGTGGTGCTGGCCTGGATCGCCGCGTGGCTGTTCGCCGTCGACGCCGCGCCGCCGGGGCCGTGGCTGGCGCGGTGGGACCGGTGGGACGCGGGGATCTTCATCTCGATAGCCCGGGACGGATACTTCGGTCCCGGGCTCCAGCCGACGAACGTGGCGTTCTTCCCCGGCTTCCCGGTGGCGTTGTGGCTCGGCCACCTGCTGGTCTGGAACTGGACAGCAGCCGGGCTGCTGGTGTCGCTCGCGGCCGGGACGATCGCGGCGGCGGCGTTGGGGAAGCTGGCCGGAGACGAGGTCCTGACCTCCGGCGCCGAGCCGGTCCGCGCCGGAGCGCGGGGCGCCGCCAACGCGGTCTTCTTCTTCGCGCTGGCCCCGGCTGCGGTGTTCTTGGCCGCGGGCTACAGCGAAAGCCTCTTCGCGGCTTTCGCGTTCTCGGCCTGGTGGGCGGCGCGGCGGGACCGCTGGGTGCCGGCCGTGCTGTTGGCGGCCGGGGCGAGCGCCGTGCGGGTCAACGGCCTGTTCCTCGCCGCGGCGATCGCCGTGGAGTTCCTGCTCGCCGGTCCCGGACGCCGCCGGCTGCAACAACTGCCGCTGCTGGTCGTCCCGGTGCTGCCGACCTTCGGGTATCTGCTCTACCTGCACCGCAACACCGGCGACTGGCTCGCGTGGCAGCATGCGCAGGCGACCGGCTGGTTCCGGACGTTCACCGACCCCGAGTCGGCCTGGAACCAGACCTGGCGCGCCGGGTTCGGCGGTACACAGCAGGGCCACACCGCGTGGGTGTTCCAGCTGGAGCTGCTGGCGGTCGTCGTGGGGACGGCCCTGACCGTGGTGCTGCTGATCCGCCACCGGTGGCCCGAGGCCCTGTACGTGGCGCTGTCGCTGCTCGCGCTGGGGACGACGACGTGGTTCATGTCGGTGCCGCGGGCGATGCTGCTGTGGTGGCCGCTGTGGACGATGCTCGGGGCCTGGGCCGTGCGGCGGCCGTGGGTGCGGACCGTCTACGTGTGCTGCGTCGGCCCGATCATGGTCGGGGTCGCGGTGCTGTTCTTGTCCGGGCAGTGGGCCGGGTGAGCGTGAACCGCGTGCCGGCGAGGTAGCCGGCAGCCGCCACGCCGCTGGTGAGCAGGACCGCCCACAGGGTCACAGGCCTGCGGTGGACGTAGAAGACGATGATCGCGACCCCGGTGAGGGGGACGAGGACCCGGTCCGCCGCCCGGGCGTAGGTGCGGCGCAGGCCGGTGAGGCGCCGGTCGCGGGAGAACCCCGCGGCGACGAACCCGAAAGCCAGGAAGAACACGGCCGGAAACACCAGCGGATAGACCTCCGACGAAGCGCCCATCACCAGGTAGCGTCCGTGGGCACCGGCGACGCTGACGATGGATCCCTGGACGGCCCGCGCGGTCACCTTGTCGCCCTTGTGGACGCCGAGGCTGTCCAGGTCGGCGAGAGCGAAGGAGATCGGCGTCCCGGCCTGCGTGGCCGGCGGGATGACGAGGGTGAGCCAGCCGACCGGCTCGGACTTGCTGCCGCCGTTGGCGTGGTTGCCGACCTCGACGACGACAGCGTCCCGGCCGGTGTCGGCGACGGTGGCCGGCTCGTCGATCCAGCAATAGCTGTCCGCCGCAGGATGCGGCGTGGCACAGGCTGAGGCGTTCGCGGCCTCGGTCGCCGGGTCCGGCTGGGTCAGGCTGATCCCCACCAGCACCGTGCCCCCGGCGAACATCAGGGCCGCCACGAGCGCGCCGAGCCGAAGCGGGATACGAGCCATGGTGTGTCCCCCGAATCACAGACGCATCGCTAGTGGAAGCCAGTGTGAGGTCGCATCAGGGCCCTTCGCAAGAGAGATCGGCGCGACTCCCCGGGCCCGGGGCCACCGTGGTTCCGGGCACTACGATCGGAGGCATGTCGAGCCCGTCGAAGTTCCTGCGCGATCTGGCCAAGAAGACCAACACGGCCTCCGCGGCGCGCGCCGTGTTGCGTGCCGCCCATGTGAAGACCGGGCCGGGCAAGCTCGGGGATCCGCGCGCGGGATTGCCGGCGTCGGTGCTGCCGAGCGGGGAGAACCGCATCACGGCGGAGAACGCGCGGCCGGGCTCGGCGCAGTGGCGGATGGGATCGGGGAAGTCGCGGGCCGGGACGGACTACGAGCGGCAGATCAAGGGCTATGCGTCGACCGATTCGGTGGCGGTCGGTTCGGCGATCGACTTCCACGTGGCGGCCGAGCCCGCCGGGTCGTTCACGGTCTCGGTATACCGGCTGGGGTACTACGGCGGTGACTCGGCGCGGCGGGTGATGGTCTCGCCGCGGCTGGAGGCCGGGCCGCAGCCGGTGCCGGCGGCCGATCCGGAGACCGGCCGGATCGCGGTGGAGTGGCCGGTGGCGTGGACGCTGGACGTGCCGCCGGGCTGGGTTCCGGGAACGTACGTCGCGGTGCTCGACAAGGCCGACGGGTTCCGGAACTACGTGCCGTTCGTGGTGCGGGACGACGCCGCCGCCGACTTCCTCGTGGTGCTGCCGTCGACGAGTTGGCAGGCGTACAACTGGTGGCCGCGCGACGGCATCACCGGACGCAACGTGTACTACGGCTACGTCACGAAGGAAGCCGCGGAGAGCGATCCGGCGCTGAAGGCCACGTTCTCCGCCGACGCGCGCGGCTGGATCTCGAACCCGGCGCGCGCCACCCAGGTGTCGTTCGCGCGGCCCTATTTCGCCGACGGCCTGCCGGACGGGTTCGTCCGCGAGCAGTCCTTCATCCAGTGGGCCGAGGGCATGGGGTACGACCTGTCCTACGCCACCGGCCTGGACCTGCACGCGGGCCGCATCGACCCGAAGAAATACAAGGGCTTGGTCTTCGCGGGACACGACGAGTACTGGTCCACCGACATGTACCGGCACGCCGAGGAGGCGGTGGCGGCGGGGACCTCGCTGGCGTTCCTGACAGCCAACAACGCGTACTGGCATGTGCGCTACGACGAGGCCAGCCGCACGATGTCCTGCTACAAGGGCTTCGAGGACCCGCACATCGAGGATTTCGGCACCGGCATGTGGCGGGCGGGGGAAGGCAATCCGCGCGCCGAGCAGCAGCTGATGGGTGTGCAGTACAGCGGCATCATCAAGGGCCGGCTGCCGTTGGTGGTCCGTGAGGCGGGGCACTGGTTCTGGGCCGGCACCGGTGTGAAGGACGGCGATGAGCTGCCGGGTCTGCTCGGCGGGGAGGCCGACTCGCTGTTCGAGGACATGCCGAAGGCGAAGGCTGAGGAGCAGGCGCTGCTGACGGCCTCGCCGTACACGATCTCGAACGGGACGCGGTTCACGCAGAACACGAGCGTGTACCGGGCGGCGAGCGGGGCGTGGGTGTTCACCGCGGGTACGTTCTTGTGGCCGTTGGGGCTGGGGCATCCGGCGTATCAGGACAAGCGGGTGACGCGCGCCATGGCGAACTTCTTCGGGCGGGTGCGGGGGTAGCGGGGTCGTCCGATCGGATGATCCTTCGCTCGGCCGGTCGCCTGATGACGGTGGCCGGTCGGACGACCCGGGCACTGCCCGGGTTCGCCGCCCGCTCGACCGGCACAGCCGCCCTACTCGAAAACGACCCGGTCGAAGTGCGTCATCACCGGACTCACCTCGAGCGCCAGTTCGTCCCCCACCCCCGGCGGCGTCACCCCGCCGGGCACGAACAGCACCGACACCTGCATGTGCGGCGGCTCGGCGAACCACAGCGTCTTGCCCTGCCAGGAGAACGGCGACATCGTCCGGTTCAACAACGCCAGCCCCTGGCGGGCCAGCGCCTTCCCGCGCGGGGCCAGGCCGGCGATGCCGCGGGCGAAGTTCTTCGGGTTCTCCAGGCCGACGCCGTGGGCGGTGCCGCCGGAGGCGACCACCAGGTACCCGTCGCCGCGGGCCTTGTGCTGCCGGTAGCCGAAGCGGTCGCCCTTGCTCACCTTCTGCACGCTGTGCACCGTGCCGCGGGCTTGCAGCGCCTTGCGGTCGCCGAGCCAGAGTTCGGTGCCGATGCGGGGGCGGAAGGTGGTGCCCTGGTGGCGCTTGGCCAGGGTGCTGATCTCGTCCGGGGACAGGTGGCTGACGAACAGGGTGCGGACCGGGATCGCCGCCGCGACCAGGGCGTCGATCCAGTCGCTGACCTCGCGGACGTAGTCGTGGCCGCCGTGGTCGCCGGCCACCCGGTCCAGGGGCAGGTGGACGGAGAAGCCCTCGAGGCGGACCAGGTCCGATTCCAGGGCCGGGCGCAGCTTGGGGATGTCGGTCTTCTCCAGGCCGAAGCGGCGCATGGAGGTCATCAGGTCCACGACCACGCGGCGGCCCGGGAGCGCCTGGAGCGCCTCGACGGTGGACACCGTGCGGATGACGCGGTCCGGGAGGTCGCGGACGTCCTCGCCGGGCAGGTAGGGCATCAGCACCAGCAGCCGGCCGGAGTAGTGGTCCTTGGCGAGTTCGGCCTCGGCGGCGGTGCCGACCGCCGTTATCTCCACGCCACCGGCGGCCAGTTTGGAGGCCGCCTCCATCAGGTTCGCGATGCCCAGGCCGTAGCCGTTGACGCCCTTGACCACCGGCACCAGGTCGGGGTGCCGGGCCAGGACGGCGTCCTGGTGGGCGCGCCAGCGGTCGGTGGCGACGTGCAGCGTCAGCGACAAGGCGGTCTCTCCTTAAGAACAGTGGGGGTCAGCGTCGCGCCATGTAGAGCTCGAAGGCGCGGTGCAGCAGGGGGTTGAGGGGGTAGTCCCACTCGCCGAGGTATTCCACCGCCTGGCCGCCGGTGCCCAGCTTGAACTGGATCAGCCCGAACAGGTGATCCTTCGGGTCCAGGGTGTCGCTGATGCCGCGCAGGTCGTAGACCTTGCCGCCGGCCGCGTGGGTGTCGCTGAGCATCCGCCACTGGACGGCGTTCGACGGCCGCAGCTCGCGCTTGTGGTCGGCGGAGGCGCCGTAGGAGTACCAGGCGTGGTCGCCGACCGTGACCAGGGTGGTGGCGGCCAGCAGTTCGCCCTCGTGCCGGGCCAGGTACAGCCGCAGGCGGCGCGGGTCCTCGGCCTCCATGGCCTTCCACATCCGCTGGAAGTAGGCCAGCGGGCGCGGGGTGAAGTGGTCGCGCTTGGCGGTGACCTCGTAGAGCTTGTGGAACTCCGGCAGGTCGTCGTAGCCGCCGACGGTGACCTCGACGCCGTTCTTCTCGGCCTTCTTGATGTTGCGGCGCCACAGCTGGTTGAAGCCCTTCTGGACCTCCTCCAGGCTGCGCGGCTTGCCTTCTTCGTCGACCAGCGGGAGCTGGAAGACGTAGCGGGGCTGGAAGTCGCCGAAGCCGGCGCCGTCGGACTCCTTGCGGCTCCAGCCGGTGGCCCGGAGCCGCTCGATGACGCGCAGCGCCTCGGGGTCCTCGAAGTCGGGCTTGATGTCCTTCAGCCGCACCCCGCCCTGGGCCTCGTCCGAGTCGGCGATCGCCTTCTTCAGGGTGTCGGAGTTCCAACGGCGCGAGACCAGCTGCGGGCCCATCTTCACGGTGAAGGCGCGCTGCTTGCGCAGGTGCGCCAGCAGCGCCTTGAGCGCCTGCCCGGCCTCCGGGACGGTGAGGTCCAGGATCGGCCCCTCGGGCAGGTAGGCCAGGGAGCGGCGCAGGAACGGGAGCTTGTCCCGCTTCGGGATGGGCAGGTCCCGGTACAGCACCAGGCCCGCGCCGACCACGGTGCCGGTGGCGTCGTCGACCCACCCGACGGACTCGGCCCGCCAGTCGGTCTTCAGGTCACCCCAGGACGGGCATTGCAGGAAGCTGACAGAGCTGGCGGCGTTCTTCTCGGCCGCGCGCCGCTCGATGAACGCCACATGTTCCTCGCGGCTCAGCGTCCGCACCCTCAAGACCATGGGGCAACCTTATGCGACGCGCTCCCGGAGAAACTTGATGTCCGCCGCCTGCGCCTCGGCCCCGTTCGGGGTCTCGCACACCGCGTCGCACCCGGCTTGGGCGATCACCTGGGCGATGAGGTCTGCCGGGCTGATCTCGCCGTCGCCGAAGTTGGCGTGCCGGTCCAGGCCGGAGTCGAACCCGCCCTGCGAGTCGTTGGCGTGCACCAGGTCCACGCGGCCGGTGATCGCCTTGAGGTCGGCGACCGCCGACTCCAGCGGGATGCCGCCGGCGAAGGCGTGGCAGGTGTCCAGGCACAGGCCGACGCCGCTGTGCCCGACGGCGTCCCACAGCTTGGCGATGGCGTCCAGGCGGCGGGCCATCGCGTGGTCGCCGCCGGCGGTGTTCTCGATGAACACCGGGCAGTGCTGCTCCAACTGGTCCACGGCCTTGCGCCAGTTCTCGAAGCCGGCGTCCGGGTCGTCGTCGGCGGTGACGTGGCCGCCGTGCACGACCACGCCGCGCGCCCCGGCCTCGGCGGCCAGCTTCACGGTCTGCTGCAGCAGCTTGCGGCTGGGGATCCGGATCCGGTTGTTGAGCGAGGCGACGTTGATGCCGTAGGCGGCGTGCACATACAGCGTGACGTCGGCGGCCTGCGCGGCGGCCTTCAGCGCGGCGGCGCCGCCGGGGTACGCGACCGTCGGCGCCTTCCAGCTCTTGGGGTCGCCCAGGAAGATCTGGACCGCGTCCGCGCCGCGGGCGATCGCCTCCGCGATGGGGTCTACCTGGTCGACGTGGGAGCCGATGCGCATAGCCATGGTGCCCACGCTAGCCGGTGCCTCTGACAGCGGTGCCGACCGCGCAGCCGGCGTCGCCGCCGGTCTGAGCCGACGGCGACGCGTGGTGCGGGTGGTGCTTGTGGTGCTTCCAGCGCCTGGTGGGGCTGCCGAGCTACCAGAGCCCGCCGTGGTGGATGTGGAAAGCGAACGCCACCGCCGCGAGCCCGATCGCACAGACGTTGACCATCCGCTCATACGTGGTGTCCGACGTCAGCTGCGCGTACAGCCCGACGAGGATGCCGGCCAGGGAGACCCAGCCGCCGACGACGTGCGCGCCGGGCCAGGCGATCAGCACCGCGCCGACCACCGCCAGCAGGACCGCGGCCGCCGACAGGACCATCTCCTGGCTGTGCGTGCCGATGTGGAACCCGGGGCGCTCGCGCGGGTCCAGCCGATAGTCGGCGGCGGTCGATCCGGGCTGTCCGGCCACCTCGGGGCCGTAGTCGCCGGTGCCGCGGCCGGAGGACGTCTGCGTCATGCCTGCCACCTCGCTCATCTGTGCTTGAGACGTGCACAGCGGACCAGGAACGTAATCGGACCAATACCCAGGATCCGGTGATCCGACACGGATTTCAATCCGGGCGGCGCGCCGGGGTACCCTGGACCGTTCCCCGAGTGTCGGTAGGCCGGAGTAGCGTCGCCGCAGGCGAGTTACGCGAAGCGACTGGCGGCTCGGAAGGAGACGCGCACAACCCTCCTGCCACGGAGAGACCGTGGCCGCATAGTCCAAAGGAGGTGGGTTACGCATATGCGTCAGTACGAAGTCATGGTCATCCTGGACCCGGACCTCGACGAGCGTTCGATCACCCCGACCCTCGACGGATTCCTCAAGGTGATCCGCGAGCTGGGTGGCAGCATCGAGAAGAACGACATCTGGGGCCGCCGCCGGCTCGCCTACGAGATCAAGACCAAGAGCGGCAAGAAGGTCAGCGAGGGCATCTACGCGGTCGTCGACGTGCAGGCCACGCCGGACGCCGTCAAGGAGTTCGACCGTCAGGCGAACCTCTCGGAGACCGTCGTCCGCACCAAGGTCATCCGTCCCGACCAGCGGTAAGACACTCCGCTCTCACGTTTGAGGACCTGAGCATGGCAGGCGAGACCGTCATCACCGTCGTCGGCAACCTGACCGACGACCCCGAGCTGCGCTTCACCCCGTCGGGGGCCGCGGTCGCGAACTTCACCGTCGCGTCCACGCCCCGCACCTTCGACCGCCAGACCAACGAGTGGAAGGACGGCGACGCGCTGTTCCTGCGCTGCTCGATCTGGCGGCAGGCGGCGGAGAACGTCGCCGAGTCGCTGACCCGCGGCATGCGGGTGGTCGTCTCCGGGCGGCTGCGCCAGCGGTCGTACGAGACCAAGGAAGGCGAGAAGCGCACGGTCGTCGAGTTGGAGGTCGAGGAGATCGGCCCGTCGCTGAAGTACGCGACGGCGAAGGTCACCAAGGCCAACCGGCCCGGCGGGCAGGGCGGTGGCGGCGGAGGCGGCGGCTGGGGCGGTGGCCCCGGCGGCAACTCCGGCGGTGGCGGCGGCGGTGGCGGCTGGGGTGGCAACT
>JABFXP010000236.1 GCA_013361685.1 Catenulispora sp. | reverse complement strand
GTGGGGCCCGCCACACGCATCAGTGCTCCCGGATGCTCGTCCTTCCCCTCCTCTCCCGGACGGATACCGTCCTCGCGCCCTTCCTAGTCAGCAGCGTTCAATGATCCACCCGAATGCCACACACAGCGCGTGCGTCCCGCGGCCCACTCCTAGTTTCAGAACAGTCGGCAACGGACGAAAGGAGTGGCTGCCATGGACCATCCCCTGCTGAACGCGTTCTGGATGATCTTCTGGTTCTTCCTCTGGATCATGTGGTTCATGCTGCTGTTCCGCGTCATCGCGGACCTGTTCGGGGACCACGGCCTCGGCGGATGGGCCAAGGTCGGATGGGTGCTGCTGGTGTGCCTGCTGCCGTTCATCGGCGTGTTCATCTACCTCGTCGCGCGCGGCAAGGGGATGGCCGAGCGGGCACAGGCGCACGCCGAACAGAACAAGCAGGAGTTCGACGACTACATCCGGCGGACCGCCGGCTCCACAGCCGCCCCCGGCGGTGCGACCCGCGCGGCGTCCAGCCCGGTGGACGAGTTGACGAAGCTGGCGGATCTGAAGTCCTCCGGGGCGATCAGCGAGTCCGAGTTCGAGCAGGCGAAGAAGAAGCTGCTGGCTGCGTGAGCAGCCCCGGCGGTCCGGCCCGGCGCCTCGCCGGGCTGACCGCCGCCCTTCAGGAGCACCGCGGCCGGCTGGCCGAACGGCATCCGAAGCCGGCCGAGATCATCCGCTTCGCCCTGGCCCCGGACACCATCGACCGCTGTTTCGCGGTGGCCGCGCAGATCTTCATCACCGCGATCCCGATGGCCATCGCGGTCAGCGCGTTCCTGCCGTCGGCGCTGCGGGACCGGGTCCGGCGCAGCGTGAGCGACCAGCTGGGCATCGAAGGCGCGGCGTCGCAGGCCGTGTCCGCGTTCTTCGACGGCGAGGACTCGCTGCGGGACGCGATCGGCGTGATCGGACTGCTGGTCGCGCTGATCTCGGCGACCAGCCTCACCCGGCGCCTCCAGCGGATCTACGAGCACCAGTGGCGGCTGCCGCCGGGCCGGATGGCGTCGTCGGCCGGCCGCTGGGCGCTGTGGATCGTGGTGTGGGTGGCTGTGCTCGCCGCGCAGGGACCGGTGCGGTCGGGCCGGGGCGCGCTGCTGGTGGTGGGCTGGGCGGCGTCGGCGACGATGAGCGTTCTGCTGTGGTGGTGGACGCCGCACCTGTTGCTGCTGCGGCGGGTCGGGTGGCGGGCCCTGGCGCCGACGGCGCTGCTGACCGGGCTGGGCCAGGCCGCGGTCGGGCTCGGATCGCGCGCGGTGATGCCGACGGTGACCGGGCGGAGCGTGTCCGAGTACGGGCCGTTCGGACTCGTGCTGAGTCTGATGACGTGGCTGCTGGTGGTGGCGGGGGTGATCGTGATCGGGGCCGGCGCCGGCCGGATCCTTCGGCCGGCCGCCGCCGGGTGACCCGTTCGACCGTCCCGGCAAGCGCGTCCGATGAGCCGCGATTAGCGTGAATCCATGCTGAAACGGCTGGTCGCCTCCTGGGTCATCCTCGCACTGGCCTTCGCGCTGGCGGCGTGGATCGCGCCGGGGATGAGCGTCCACGGCGGGTTTCTCGGCTGGCTGTGGATCGCCGCCCTGTTCGGGGTGCTCAATCTGGTGCTCGGAACGATTCTGCGGCTGGTCACCCTGCCGCTGATGCTGCTGACGCTCGGGCTGTTCGGGATCATCATCAACGCGGTGCTGCTGCGGCTGGTCGCGGCCTGGTCCTCGGATCTGGACCTGGACGGCTTCGGATCCGCCGTCTGGGGCGCGGTGCTCATCACGGTCTTCACCTGGCTGCTCACCATCACCCCGCTGGGCCGTCCCAAGCGCGCGGCGAAGAAGCACTGAGACGGCGCGGGCGGACCGTGAACCAGGAGCCTCCCCCGTCCCGGTGGCCGCTGCCGGCGTGGGCGGTGCGCGCGACGGCGTGGAACCTGGCGGTCATCATCGCGGTCTCGGTGCTCGCCGGGATCATCTGGACGCTGGTGGAACTCAGCGCCGCCGTCATCCCGCTGCTGATGGCGCTGCTCGCCACCTCGCTGCTGGAACCGCTCGCGCGGCGGCTGACGCGCGGCATCCGCAGCCGGTCGCTGGCCGCCGGGATCGCGTGCGGGGTGCTGGTCGCGGTGGTCGGCGGGACCGTCTTCCTGGTGGTGCGGGCCGTCGTCGACGCCTCCGAGGGCATCGGCCAGGCGCTGGACCGGGTCGGGCAGCGGCTGGGCGTGGGGTCGGTCGACGACGCGATCTCCTCCGCGGCCGAGGCGTTGAAGTCGATGGGCTCGAACACGGCGTCCGGCCTGGCGGCCGGCGTCATCCGGGGCGTCTCCACGGCCGGGCAGATCCTCACCGGCTCCGTGCTGGCCGTGGCCCTGATCTTCTTCCTGCTCCGCGACGGCCACCTCTTCCCGTCGCTGCTGAACAACACGCTGCCCCGGGCTTCGGCTCAGGCCGCGAACCAGATGGTCCGGCGGGCCTGGGCGGCGATGTCCGGCTTCATGCGCGGCACCACCATGATCGCCCTGATCGACGCGGTGCTGATCCTGATCGGCCTGCTGATCCTGCGGATCCCGGGCGCCACCGGCCTGGCCGCCCTGGTGTTCGTCGGCGCCTACATCCCCTTCATCGGCGCCTTCCTGTCCGGTTCGGTGGCCGTGCTGGTCGCGCTCGGCGACAACGGGCTGGGCACGGCGCTCTGGACGCTCGGCGTGGTCCTCGCGGTGCAACTGGTCGAGGGCAACTTGCTTCAGCCGGTCATCCAGTCCCGCACCGTGTCCCTGCACCCGGCCATCGTGATGCTCGCCGTGACCGGCGGCGCCGCGATCGGCGGCATCATCGGCGCGCTGCTGGCCGTGCCGCTGACGGCGGCGGCGTTCGGGGTGGCGGCCGAATGGCGGGAGCTGACCGGTCAGCGGGGGCAGCAGGACCAACAGGACCAACAGAGTCGACCGGATCAGCAGGCAGAACAAGAGCAGCAGGGGTCGCGGCCCTGATAGGCGGAGCCCGGATGGCCGGCGCCGAATAGTCGTCGCCCGGGCAGCCACCGCCCTGCACACTGAGACTATGACTTCGATGCTGATCACCTTCGTCGTCGTCTCCGTGGTGCTGACCGCGATCCCGGGGCCGGACTCGCTGCTCGTCGTCCGCAGCGGCCTGCGCGGCCGGGCCCAGGCGACGGCCGTCGGCGCCGGCTCGGCGGTGGCCGCGCTGGCCTGGGGCGTGGCGGCGGCGT
The DNA here is from genome assembly GCA_013361685.1 of Catenulispora sp. Lineage (GTDB taxonomy): Bacteria > Actinomycetota > Actinomycetes > Streptomycetales > Catenulisporaceae > Catenulispora. The sequence goes on along the minus strand of JABFXP010000236.1, from coordinate 16,158 downwards.
TCGGCCTGGCCGTGGTGTTGGAGCGCTCCGCGCTGGCCTTCACGGTCGTCAAGCTCGCCGGCGCCGCGTATCTGACCTTCCTGGGCGTGCGGACCCTGTGGTCGACGCGGCGATCGGCAGCCACGCCGGAGCCGGCGCAAGAGGCTGCGACCGAGCCGGGAAGCCCGTGGATCGGCCTGCGCACCGGAACGATCGCCGGTCTGCTGAACCCGAAGACAGGCCTGTTCTACGTCGCGATCCTCCCGCAGATCCTCCCGAAGAACACCTCAGTCCTGTCCTCGACTCTTGTGTTCGCCGGAATAGACGCCGTCGTATGCCTCGCCTACTTCTCCCTCCTCGCCGCGCTAGCAGCGCTCCTGCTGCCCTATCTGCGCCGCCCCAAGGTGATGCGCGCCGCCGAACGCGTCACCGGCGTCACCCTGCTCGGCGTCGGAATACGGGCGGCTCTCGAAAAAGCTTGATGCCGGTTCCAACCTGGCCGCGTCCCGCCGACGTTCCCTGCTTGGACAGCGACGAAAGGGCAGGGGGGCATGAGCGAAGCCGAAGAGGAGTTCCGCGAGTTCGCCGCCGCGGTGCAGGGACACCTGAGACGCAGCGCGTATTTGCTGTGCGGCGACTGGCACCTCGCGGAGGACATAGTCCAGACCGCTTTCGTCAAGATCTTCCGGGTGTGGCGGCGGGTGCGGAAGGTCGACAACCAGCTCGCTTATGCCCGGCAGGTCGTATACCGCTGTTTCCTCGACCACTACCGCAAGAACAAGAAGCAGCTCCCCATGGTGTCGATGGAGGGCATGGCAGAACCCGCCGCCGCGGAGCCCGCGGACGCCTTCGACGGCGCCGTGCTGGAGGTGCTCGCGGAGCTGCCGCCCGGGGCGCGGGCGGTGATCGTGCTGCGCTTCTGGGAGGACATGAGCGTGGAGCAGACCGCCGCGCTGCTCGGGGTGACGCAGGGAACGGTGAAAAGTCAGACGTCGCGGGCCGTCGCCCAGCTGCGCGCGCGGCTGACCGTGGCGCTGGAGGGGCGGTCGCAGCGGTGAACGGCTCTGGAGTGGATCTGATGGATGACGACGACGTGCGCCGGATGCTCCGGAAGGCGGCCATGCGGGAGGAGAAGGAACACCGCGACCTGATCGGGCCGGCGGTGCAGATCGTGTTGCGGCGCCGGCGGCGGGTGCGGTCGTTCGGCGCGGCGGGGTCCGGACTGGTGGTGGCGGCCGGGGCGACGGCGGCGCTGTGGGCGGCCGGGCCGCCGACCGCGGCACGTCCGGAACCGGCGGCGTCCAGCACGACGACCGTCTCGCCGTCGACCCGGGCCGAGCCGTCGCAGTGGGACAAGAGCCATGACGTCTTTTACCGGCTGCCCGGATTGTTGAATCCCCTGCTGCCCTCGGGCCTGGCGCTGCGCAAGAGCACGTCCACGGTGCCCAACACGGTGTTCCAGCTGTCCGGCCCGGCGGGGACCAACGACTTCAACCTGTCGGCGGTGCCGAAGACACAGCGGAACCGGGCGCTGGAATACGGCAACTGTGTGGCGGGCGGGGTGTGCAGCAACCGCCAGCTTCCCAACGGAACGCTGTACATCCAGAACAAGAGCTTCACCGCCGACTACGGCGGCAAGTCGGACTTCGCCCCGGGCACCGGCAAGCAGGTCTTGAGCATGGACGCCGAGTACGAGTTCGTGCCGACGGCCTCCGACGGCTACACGATCGACGTGACCCTGTCGGCGGCTGTCTCGCACGAGCACTACGCGGCGAAGCCGCCGAAGGAATGGGGGAATGAGCCGTGGCCGCCGGCGGCCCAAGCCGGCGAGGCGTTCAATCCCTCCGGAATCCTGCTGACGCCGGACGATTTCACGGCCCTGATCTCAAAGTCCGGATTCCAGGCGGTCGCTACGGTGCTGGACCCGTCCAGCCCCGTCGACCAGTCGACGCTGGCGCGGCACAAGGAGGCCGACGTCAAGATCGCGGCGGCCGCCAAGCGGGTGCTGCCGGCCGGGATCACGCTGGCGCTCGGCACGAGCGACCAGCAGCCGTCCGGCGCCGACCTGGTTCTGACCGGGCCGACCGGGAGCAACGAGTTCAGCTGGTGGACGGATCCGCAACAGAAGAACTGGCGGCACGGCCGGGCCTGCGAGTCGCACACCCGCTCCGACTGCACCTGGAAGGAGGTCCCGGGCGGCGAGGTCGAGATGACCCACGCCTCGAACATCCCGGGGTCCGGCACCACATCCACGTACACGCCCGGCCAGGCCGATGTTCCGTCCTTCTCCGGTGACACCTACACCTATCTGCCCGACGATCCCGACGGAACGGTCGTGACGATCTCGACGAGGGAGCAGATCCGCGACCTCCCCTGGCCCACGACGCGTCCCAGCGAAGGGCCGTACGCCGACCCCACCATGGCATGGCCGCCTCCGGCCCGCACCGGGGAGGCGTTCAACGCCGCGGGCCCGCTGCTGAGCGTCGACCAGTTCGTCGCCGTCGCGCTGACACCGGGGATCGCAGACGTCGTCCACGCGGTCAACCAGGCCATGGATCCGCTGAGTGTCCCCACCGCCGTGATGTTCGGCTGAGGCTCCCTCGGCGTCCGCACACCGGAATCGCCGCCCGGCCGGCCAACCTTCACCGGATGGCCGCCGGGCCGACCGCCGCCCGGGCTTGTCAATCCACTGCGGAAGGCTATGTTACTAGCGCGTAACGCAGCCACCGGACCACGTCATCCGCGGAGGACCCCGTGAGCGACCAGCCCGCCACGCACCCGACCGAGTCGAACCGCCCCGAGGAGACCGACCGGCCCGCCGGGGCCGCCGCCCGGCCGGACCGGCCCGCCAAGGCCGACGTCAGCCGCCGCGACCTGATCGCCGGCTCGGCCGGCGCCTTCAGCGCCGTGGCCCTGGCCGGGGTCGGCGGCTCCGGCCACCTGACCGACCCGCAGAAGAGGCTCCTGGACACGACCCTGGCCGCCTCGGCGACCGGCGCCGCCAGCCTCAGCGACGTCAAGCATGTCGTGGTCCTGATGCAGGAGAACCGCTCCTTCGACCAGTACTTCGGCACGCTGTCCGGCGTCCGCGGCTTCTCCGACCCGGCGGTGCCGACCCAGACCGTCGGCGGCCAGACCTCCCCGGTCTTCAACCAGTACGGCTTCGCCCCCGGCATCGGCCCGTCCCCGACCGGCTACCTGCAACCGTTCCATCTGGTGAGCAACCCGCCGCTGGAGAACGGCCAGAGCACCAACGACATCACACACAGTTGGGCCGCACAGCACCAGAGCTGGAACGGCGGTGCGATGGACTCGTTCGTCAGCACCCACGTGGCCGCGGACGGCGCCACCAACGGTCCGGTCACCATGGGCTACTTCACCCGTCAGGACCTCGCGTTCTATCACGCCCTGGCGGACGCGTTCACCATCTGCGACGGCTACCACTGCTCGGTGCTCGGCCCGACCGACCCCAACCGTCTGATGCTGATGTCGGCGTCCATCGATCCCGAGGGCACCCACGGCGGACCGGTCGTGCAGACCTTCGGCAACCGCCTCGCCGAGGCCGGGAAGCTGAAGTGGGAGACCATGCCGGAGCGCCTGTTGGCGGCGGGCGTGAGCTGGAAGGTCTACAACGACCCGATCGGCCTGGCGGCCCTGAGCCCGCTGCCGTATTTCAAGAACTACGACAACCCGCTCTCCATCACCGGCTTGGAGCTGATCGCGCGCGGCCTGACGCCGAGCTATCCCGGCGACTTCAAGTCCGACATCGCCTCCGGCCACCTGCCGTCGGTGTCCTGGATCATCCCGCCGGTCGCCCAGTGCGAGCACCCGGCCGCGCCGCCGTATTACGGCGAGTACTTCGTCCAGGAGGTCCTGGCCGCGCTCGTCTCCAACCCCGAGGTGTGGGCGCAGACCGTCGTGTTCGTGGTCTACGACGAGAACGGCGGCTTCTTCGACCACGTCCCGCCGCCCACCGCGCCGGCCGGCACTCCCGGCGAATGGCTGACCACGCTGCCCTCCGCCGCCGGCGGCGTCAACGGCCCGATCGGCCTGGGCTTCCGGACGCCGGCGCTGGTGATCTCGCCGTTCAGCGCGGGCGGCTACAAGTACTCCGGCACGCTGGACCACACCTCGGTGCTGCGGTTCATCGAGACCCGGTTCGGCGTCCCGGTGCCGAACCTGTCGGCGTGGCGCCGCGGAGCCACCGGCGACTTCACCGGTGCGCTGAACTTCACGGCGCCGGGCGATCCGGCCTTCCCGACGCTTCCCGTGGTCTCCCTCGGCGACACGACCGCCGCCGAGCAGGCCGTGCTCAACGCTCTGGCCGGCACACTCGACGTCGGGATCCCCTACCCGCTCCCGACCTCCAACAGCATGCCGGCGCAGGAGGCCACGCCGAGTCGGCCGGCGGTTCCGTAGCAGCCGGTGAAGCCGCTGCCGTCGCGCCGGGCGTCAAAGCCCTGAGCCAGGACTCTGATTCCCGGCGCGAGCGCGGCAGCGGTCTCACCGATTCAGTCGACGAGCGCCCCGCCGGACAAGTTGGCGATCGTCCCGGTCATGACGCCGACGCGGTCCGAGGCCAGGAACGCGGCCGTCTCCGCGATCTCGGAAAGCCGGGGCAGGCGCTTCAGGAGCGTCCCCTGCGCCAGTCCGTCTTCGAGGAAGCCTTGGACGGACTGGCCGCCCGCCGCCGCGGCCGGTTGGAAGAGGTCCCTGGTGTAGGACCCGGCCTCCGGCGCGTCCGCGACCGCGTGCGGCCGGATACCGATGACCCGGATGTCGGCGGGTGCCAGCTCGGCGGCCAGCACCCGGGAGAACGCCTCCTTGCCGGCGGCGCTGACGCTGTGGCCCAGGATGCCCGCCACCGCCAGCTTGGAACCCGGCTCGGACAGGGTCAGGATGACGCCGGGACGTTCGTGTCCCATATGCGGCGCCACGGCCTTGCTGGTGATGAACAGCGCCCGCAGGAATCCGTCGATCGGGCGCATGAACTCCTCCAGGGTCAGGTCCGCCAGCGGAGTCCCCTGGTCGTGCATGACGCTGACGGCGTTGAGCGCCACGTCGATGCTTCCGGCCGTCGCCGCTACGGCGGCCGCGTGCTCCTCGACGGCTTGCTGGTCGAAGACGTCGAGCTGTGCGGTCTCGACCAGGCCGCCGTCCGCCGCGATGTCCTTCGCGACCGCGTCGAGCTTCGCCGGCGATCGTCCGGCGATGAAGACCCGTGCGCCTTCCCGGGCGAAGACCCGCGCCACGGCGCCGCCGATGGCGCCCCCGCCTCCGTAGATCACAGCGTTCTTGTTCTCCAGCAGCAGCGCGCTCATGACGTCGTCCTCCGTGTAGCTGGCGTCCCCTTGTCCCTCCACGGTAGCCGCCCGTGGTTGTTAAAAACAACCAGCAGCGGTTGTGGTTTAGGATTGAGCCGGACAAGGAGAGTGACCATGCCGACCAGCCGCAGCTACCGCGACTCCTGCGGGATCGCCCGAGCCCTCGACGTCATCGGCGAGCGCTGGGCGATGCTCGTCGTCCGCGAACTGCTCTTGACCCCGCAGCGTTTCTCCGAGTTGCGGCACTCGCTGCCCAACGTCAGCTCCAACGTGCTGGCCGACCGGCTCCGGGAACTCGAGAACAACGGCGTGGTCCGCCGCACACCGGCGCCGGCGCAGACACAGGCGCAGGGTTCCCAGGTCTACGAACTGACCGAACGCGGCCGGCAGCTGGAACCGATCCTGCTGGCGCTCGGAGAGTGGGGCGTCGAGGCCCCCGAACCCCCGGCCCCGGCCGCGCTCAGCGCCACTTCCGTGCTGATCTTCCTGCAAGGTGCCGCCCGCCCCGACCCCGCCGCGCCGGCCGCGACCTGTCGCCTCGAACTCGACGGTCGCGTCTGGACCGTCCGCTCGGAGTCGGGCCGAGTCCAGGTGGCGGCTGGCGAACCCACGACAGCGGACGCCTCGCTCCGCACCGATCCCAAGACTCTCAGTTCCCTGCTTGTCGATCCGTCGTCGTTCGCCGCCGCGAGCGCCGACGGCCGGGCCGCCGTCGTGGGCGACCGGTCGGCCGTCGATCGGCTGCTGCGCTCGGTCACCTCAACGACAGCTCATAACTGACACGCGGGTGGAACAACCGCGCCACCGCCGCGTTCTAGAAGAGAGGATGATCAAACTGCTGATCCGGCTGCCAAGAACGAAGGAGTAGTCCATGACTGTCAAACTCGGTGTGACGCTTCCACAGATGAAGCAGTTCAACCTCGCCACCGACATCCGCGCCGTGGCCGAGGCTGCCGAGGAGACCGGGTACGACAGCCTGTGGGTGTTCGAGCGCACCTTGTTCCCGACCCCGGCGACGCAGGGTCTCTACGGCGTGCCGGGCCTGGCGTGGCCCGATCAGTACCGCGGGGTCGCCGATCCGCTGGTGACGCTGGCGATGGCGGCCTCCGTGACCGAGCGCGTGCGCCTGGGCACGAGCGTGCTGGTCGCGCCGTTCCACATACCGTTCCAGGTGGCCCGCTGGTTCGCGACCCTGGACGCCGCCAGCGGCGGCCGCGCCGTCGCCGGCTTCGGCACCGGCTGGTCGCTGGACGAGTACGCGGCCGGCTCGGTCGCCCCGTTCGAGCAGCGGGGCCGGGTCCTCGACGAACTGCTGGACGTCTTCGCCGCGGTCCACGGCCCGGATCCGGTCTCCTATGAGGGTTTCCTCACCTCCATCGCGCCCGCGGAAGTGGGGCCGAAGCCGGTCCGCCCGGTCCCGGTCTACCTGGCCGGCTCCTCCGGCGCCGCGCTGCGCCGGGTCGCGGACCGGGCCGACGGCTGGATGGCGGTCGGCCTGCCCGCCGACAAGCTGGCCGAGGCGTGGCAGGGGCTGCGGGACCTGGCCGCCGAGCGCGGCCGCACCCGTCCGCTCGGCTTCATCGTGCGGGCGAACGTCGAACTCGCCGACAAGCCGGTCGACGACGCGGGCCGCCAGGCGTTCCACGGCACCGTGGAGCAGATCGTCGAGGACCTGCTCGCCCACGCGAAGATCGACGGGCTCGAGGAGGTGCTGCTCGATCTGAGCATCAGCGCCCGGGACGGCGCGCACATGGTGGAGGTCCTGCGGGAGCTCTACGGCCAGGCCCGCGCTGCCGGCGTGTGATCGCAGAGCCCTGGTAGACGCCTGGCTTCCGGTCGTCCTGAAGGCGGTGGACATGACCGAGCCTGCTGATGGCTCGGTCATGCTCCGGCTGCTCAGAAATCGGTGGAAAGGGACGCTTCACGCCACTGCGCCAGCTCCTCGGCCAGGTGCTCCAGCTTGGCGTCGGCCCGCGTCACCGCGTCCGAGCCGAGGAGCAGGCGGGTCGGCGGTTCCGGGTGCTCGGCGAGGTCCACGATCAGCCCGGCGGCCTTGGCCGGGTCGCCGGGCTGGGTCCCGTCGCGGCCCGGCACGGCGGCGCGGGCCCTGCCGACCGTCGCGGCGTAGTCGCCGATGACCTGCTCCGCGAAGCGGAAGCTGCGGTCGCCGAAGAACCCGGTGCGCAGCGCGCCGGGTTCGACGACGGTGGTGAGGATGCCGAGCGGCTCGAGTTCTCCGCGCATCGCCTCGCTGATGCCGTCCACGGCGAACTTGGTCGCGCCGTAGAGGCCGGGGCCCGGGGCGTTGAAGAAGCCTGCGATGGAGCCGATGTTGAGAACCCGGCCCGAGCGCTGCGCGCGCATCACCGGCAGGACCGCCCGGGTGACGGTCAGCAGGCCGAAGACGTTGGCGTCGAAGATGGCGCGCGCCTCGGCGTCGGAGACTTCCTCCACGGCGCCGAACATGCCGTAGCCGGCGTTGTTGACGAGGACGTCGATCCGGCCGTGCGCGGCGACGGCGGCTTCGACCGCCGCGCGGGCTTGGCCGGCATCGGTGACGTCGAGGGGCAGCGCGGTCGCGGCGGGCAGGGCGGCTCGGACCGCGTCGGCGTCGCGGGCCGTGGCGACGACGGTGTGGCCGCGCTCGGCGGCTGCGCGGGCGATCTCCAGCCCGAGGCCGCGGGGGGCTCCGGTAATGAAGAAGACTGACATGGCGTGCTAACTCCTTGCATCCTTGTTCTCGGCGCGTTCGGCGGACGGCTCGGCGGCCAGGCTGGCGAGCATCATCAGTCCGTGCTCGCTGGGGCTGCCGGGCTCGGCGTTGTAGAGCGCCAGTTGTTGTCCGGGTGCGCTGGTGACGGTGAACGACTCGTAGGTCAGTTCCAGGTCGCCGACCAGCGGATGGTGGTAGATCTTCGATTCGGCGCTCTTGGCGCGGACGTCGTGGCGGGCCCAGAGCCGGGCGAAATCAGGGCTTTTCAACGAGAGCTCGCCGACGAGCGCCACGAGTCGCGGTTCCTCCAGGTCGCCGTCGGACGACGCCCGCAGCGAGGCGACGCAGTTCTCGGCGGTCCGTTCCCAGTCGGCGTAGAAGGCGCGGGCGGCCGGGTCCAGGAACAGGGCCCGCACGATGTTGCGGTCGCCGAGCCAGGAGAACAGCGCGTCGCCGAGCGCGTTCGCGGCCAGCACGTCCATCCGCCGCCCCAGGACCAGTGCCGGCGTGTCGGGCCAGCGGTCCATCAGCCGCATCAGGTTCGGGCTGACGCGCTCCACGGCGGCCGGCTGCCGCTGGGCGACGGGGGTGCGGCGGGCGAGGTCGCGCAGGTGGGCGACTGCTTCCTCGTCCATCAGCAGGGCGCGGGCGAGCGCTTCGATCACCTCGGGCGAGGGATTCCGTTCCCGTCCCTGCTCCAGCCGGATGTAGTAGTCGGTGCTGACGTCGGCCAGCATCGCGATCTCCTCGCGGCGCAGGCCCGGCGTCCGGCGCCGGCCCGCCACGGGCAGCCCGTGGTCTTCGGGACGGATCCGCTCGCGGCGGGCCCGCAGGAACTCCCCCAGCCGGTTCAGGTCCTTCATGGCAACGACATTACGGTCCTTGCCGACTTGCGCGGCCGGGAAGGAACCGCCGCCGCTCACGTGCCCGGCTCCTCGGCGGCTTCGCGAAGCAGCGCCGAATGCTCGCCTGCTCGCAGTTCCCGCCGGATGTGCTCGTCCACCGTCACCCACATGCCCACGAACTGGTGGGCCCTTGCTTCGTTCATGCCTCAAGCATCAGCGAGGACCGCGCTGTCACCCTGGTCCTGGCACACCCACCCTCGACCGCATCGCGGCAGCCCGCGGCTCAGATCCACTCGCCCCAGTCCCAGGAGCTCTCGCTGTTCGACCGCTTGGCGCGCAGCATCAGCAGGTCGGCGGTGCGGAACGCCTCGGCCAGGCCGCCGGCCGGTTCCAGCGGCGCGAAGCCGACCGTCATGCTCACCGGCGTGCCGGGGGCCAGGGCGCTCCAGTCGTGCGCCTCGACGGCGGCGCGCAGGCGGTCGCCGATCTCCCGGGCTTCGGCGGCCGTGGCGCCGGGCAGCACCATGACGAACTCGTCGCCGCCGTATCGGGCCAGGAAGTCGCCGCTGCGCATGGTGCGCATCAGAATGGCCGCGACCTGCTCCAGCACTTGGTCGCCGACAAGGTGGCCGTGGAGGGTGTTGACCTCCTTGAAGTGGTCCAGGTCGCCGACCCCGATCATCACCGGGCCGCCGGTCAGGGCGAGCTCCTCGACGTGGCGTTCCAGGTGGCGGCGGTTCGGCAGGCCGGTCAGGGAGTCGGTGTGCGCCTCGTCGGTGTAGCGGCTGACGGTGCGGCGCAGTTCGTCGAAGTCGAGACGGACGGTGATGCCGTCGACGAACAGGTCGTAGACCGGGTCGGCGGCGCGGGCGATCTGCAGGGTGACCTCGCGGGCGGCGGCGTAGGCGGCGGCGTGGTCGCCCTGCACCGCGTAGGCCAGGGCCCTGAGACGCGGAACCTCGGCCAGCCCCAGCCGGGTGTGCGTCGTCTCGGCTTCCTTCAGCAGGTCCAGCGCGATCGCGGGGCGGTACTCGGCGATGGCCAGCGCGGCGTGGCCGAGCCGGCGCAGCTCGGTGTTCTCCAGATACGGTCCCGCTCCGCCGCCGGAGCGCAGCAGCTCCCGCGTGCCGACGTAGCCGTGCCCGCCGAGCGCGGCGTAGCGGGCGGCGGCATAGCCGAGGTAGCCCCGCTCCATCTCGATCAGGTCCTCCGGCCCCACCTTCGCCAGCAGGCCGCGCAGCATGGCCTTGGCCGCCTCGGTCTCACCCCGCTGGTCCAGCCACACCGCGTACCGCACCCGTATCTCCGGATGCGCCGCGAGCTTGCGGTCCACCGCCGAGCCCTGGCGGCTGATCTTCTCGGCGTGCCCCTGCGCGACCACGGCGTGGCGGTGGAACCCGACGTAGGAGTAGGTCACGGCCATCGCGATCCAGGGCCGCAGCGCCCGCACGTCGGTGGTCGTGGCCTCCAACGCCCGCGCGCCGCGGACCAGGTTGGTGATGCACCGTTCCAGGGAGCCCTCCCGGTGTGCGAAGAACGCCGCCAGCGCGTGGAACTCGCCCAGATCCGCCGGGGAGACGGCCTCGGCCTGGGCCGCCTCCCACGCCGCGTCGATGACCACCGGGCAGTCCCGCAGCCGGTCCATGTTGAGCAGCGCCGACAACTTGGCCAGCAGCACGCCGAAGACCTCTTGCGGGTCGGTGAGGACGGCCAGCAGCCGGTCGGCAAGCTCGATCGCCTCCGAGTGGCGGCTCTCCCAGTTCAGCTTGGAGACCGCCAGCCGGGGTCCGGACCAGACGGAGGAACTGTCCTCGCTGTTCACCTCTGCAACTCCAGCACGGTCACGGCAAGGCCGACTCTCCTTCCATCCTGGGACACCCGACCCCGCCCCGCCACGCCAGGCAGGTCCGCCCGGGGACTATCCGCGATTTATTTCCGATTCGCATACTTGTGCGCGTGCGGCTGATGGCGGCATTCAGCTAATCACGAATCACCACAAGGACTCCGCATCAACCATCCGGGCGACCATGGTCATGACCTTGTCGTCCTGAGCGGCAAGCGCTTCAGTCAATGCTTCGTCATAATCGGCGTATTTGACCGCCTCGTGCACCGGGAACACACGCTGCGCCCGGCTATATACGAAGTACAATCCGTTGTGCTGAGCGCAGGAGTTCGGGTCGCCCGGCCGCGTGACGGCGGTCGGCGCCCATTCGCGCAGCACCTGCCCGCCCGCAACGACCGCCACCTTCTCCAGGCAGTACAGGCACGAGCGCGGATTGGTGAAGACCTCCCGGAGCGGCTCGTCCGCGCCGAATCCCCATCCCCTGGCGTCCCGGTCGTCTCCCACCGGCGCGACCCAGGCGCGGCTGATCCGGTCCTGGTTCACCAGGAACCGCTGCGTCGCGGCTTCGTCGACGTCGAACGGGTCCAGCCAGTTCGCCGTCGGGAACTCGTAGCCGACGGCGGTCTGTGCGAAGTCTTCAGCCATGACCGACATCGTCACCCACGCGCCGACGGTGTTTCAAAACAGCCTGCCCGCGGCCGCGCGGCCCGCCCGCGTTCGCAAACCAGACTGTTGATATGTCGGCCCCTTCCCAAACCGCTGGCGCCAACCGGACCCGAGCCACCACCATGGGCCCATGGACCGTGATCTCCGAGCCCGCCTGGACCGCATCCGGGCCCGGCTCGCCCGGCTCCGCGAGCTGGATCCGCCGCAGCCCGAGGGTTCCAACCTGATCGACCGCGACGGCAAGCGGCTCGACGGCTACATCATGTTCGGCGCCGCCTCGCACGCCTACCGCCACTGGCTGATCGACGAGGAGCACCTGCGCACGCTGGAGTCCGCGATGGGGTGCACGCTGCCGGCGGAGTTCCGCGCCTTCCTCAGCGAGATCGGCGTCGGCGCGGGACCGTACTACGGCATCGACTGGGAGTATCTGCGGCGCGGCGCCACGGCGAAGTGCGCGGAGCCGTTCCCCGAGGGCGACAGCGGTCCGTACTACCTGGATGAGGACGGGGACGAGGAAGTCGAGAGCGGCTACCTGGAGATCACTCAGATGGGCTGCGGCGATGACGTCGGTCTGGTCGTCACCGGGCCTGCGCGGGGACGAGTCGTGTGGGTGCTGCGTACCAACGACGTGTGGGAACTCGGGCCGCCGTTCCTCGACTACTACGAGCAGTGGATCGAGCGGGGAATCGGGCGGCTGGAGGCCGGCGAGAGGCCGTTCCAGATCGTGTGATCGTCGCCGGCGCGAGGGCGAGGCGTCCAGGCAGCGGGGCGATGAGGCGGCAAGGCGCCGCGGCAACGAGGCGGCGTGGCGTTGAGGCGACGAAAGGACACTGAAGGACACGATGGATGCCGATCGTTCACCTGTGCCCGGGCCTGTGAGCGCGCCCGACGCGGCAGGCGGCGCCCGGGCCGCCCACGCCGAGCCCCGGCCGCGTGCCCGCGCTCTCGGTCTGCCGCTGCCCGGCACTCCCGGACCGCATAACGCGATCACCGACGTCCCGGGCGTCCAGGTCGGCTACACGACGCTCATCGAAGGCGACGACGTCCGCACCGGCGTCACGGCGATCCTGCCGCGCCCGGCGGCGACCGTCGAAGCCCCCTGCGCCGCGGGCTGGTCCTCGCTCAACGGCAACGGGGAGATGACCGGCACCGCGTGGCTCACCGAGACCGGGACCCTGCGCCTGCCGGTCCTGATCACCAACACGCACGCCGTCGGCCCGGCGCACCGCGGCGTGATCGACTGGACGGCCCGGGAGAAGCCGGGCATCGCCGAGGAATGGCTGCTCCCGGTCGTCGCCGAGACGTGGGACGGCTACCTCAACGCCATCAACTCCCCCGCCGTCCAGCCGCACCACGCCGTCGCCGCCATCGACGCGGCCCGTCCCGGCCCGGTCGCGGAGGGCTCGGTCGGCGGCGGCACCGGCATGAACTGCTACGGCTTCAAGGGGGGCAACGGCACCGCATCGCGCCGCGTCGCCCACGGAGCCCAGACCTACACGGTCGGCGCGTTCGTCCAGGCCAACTTCGGGTCCCGCAAGGAGCTGACGATCTGCGGCACGCGCGTCGGGCTGGCGTTGTCCGCCGACAATCCGCTGGAGGACTCTGCTCCGAGCCGCCCGCCCGGCTCCGGCTCGGTCATCGCCGTCATCGCCACCGACGCTCCGCTGCTGCCTCAGCAGTGCACTGCTCTGGCCCGGCGGGTCCCCCTCGGTCTGGCCCGGACCGGGACAACTGGCTCCCATTTCTCTGGTGACTTGTTCCTCGCCTTTTCCACGGCGAACGAGCAGTCGTTCACCGGCGGCATGGGGTTCCCGCACGGCGAGGCCGACTACGCCGAGCTGCGCTTTCTCCCGTGGAATCGGATGGACCCGTTCTACGAGGCCGTGGTCGAGGCGGTCGAGGAGGCGGTGCTCAACGTTCTGGCGGCGTCGCAGCCCATGACCGGCCGGGCCGGGCACCACTCGCCCGGCGTGCCGATCGCGGAGGTGCTCCGGCTGCTCGGGCCGGGGTGACTGGAGATGGGCTGAACGGACGGAATCGACGTCGACATCTCAATAAGTTGTCGGTGTCGTTCCTGATCACAGTGCTGCCACTAGGGCACAGTTGATCCGGGAAAGATCGTCCGTAGATGGAGACGGTGTGCACACAGAACCGGCCCGTCGTTCACCCGTCCCCGAGGAGCGCGCGTCTGCGGTTCCGGCTGCGCGGACGGCCCTGACAGCTGAATCCGGATGGACGGCAGGGCACGCTGTGCCCGGCCGGCTCGCCGGTCCCCGGCTGCGCGACCCGGACGAGAAGTCCGATCCGGTCGAACTGCTGCTGGACATCACCTTCGTCTCCCTGCTGAACCAGGCCAGCGGCCTGCTGCTGCACGGCGGTGCCGTCGTCGGGACGGTGCACGCGGTGACGTTGCTGCTCGTGACGGTGCTGTTCTGGCAGATGGCGGCCGGCGCGACGGGCATCGTGCCGCTGGACGGGGTGATGCGGGCGCTGTATCTGGCGAACACCGGGGCTTTCCTGCTGATGGCCGGTTCGGTGCACGAGGCGTTCACGCCGGTGCGGGGTGTGTTGCACGGGCCCGTGCTGTTCGCCTGCGCGACGACGGTAGCTGGGTTCTGCGCACTCGGGATGTGGATCCACATGGGGCGGGCGGACCGGCGGTGGCGGGGTAACGCTGCGCTGGTGGTCGCTCTCATGCTGACGATGACTGGTTTCACGTGGGTGGCCGCGCTGCATGTGGGGCGGGGCGAGGCGGGTTGGCTGCTGGTCGGGTACGCCGTGTCGATGGCGTTGTGCTCGAACACTGCGATTCCGTATCCGCGGCGTCTGGGCATCGGGTCGCGCGTCGAGCATTGGGCGATCCACGGTGCTCGGGCCTATCGAGAGCGCTATACGACGGCTTATATCGTCGGCTGTTGTTTGTGCCTGGAGTTGCTGGAGCTCGCGGCTCAGCATGGTGTTGGTGGTGCGAGCTTGCCCGCCAGCATGGTGTTGCTGTTCGCCGCGTTCGCTATGTCGTGCCTGCTGTATTGGCTGTATGAGCCGCTCGTTGAGCCGGCGCGGCACGCGGTGGATCCGCGTAACGCGACGCTGAGTCAGGTACGCAAGATGGCGCACAGTCTTGGGGACGTCTATGGGCACATGCTGATGTTCTGTGGGCTGGTGTTGGCTGCTGGGGCGTTGCGGACGGCGTTCATGGAGACGGCGGGGCTGGAGGGCGAGCACGGAGGAGGCGGGGCGCCGGGGGCGGCGAAGGCGGCGGGGGCGCATTACGTGATGGATGGGCTGTGGGGACCTGCCGTCGGGGATATGGCGCTGGCTTGTCTGGCTGGCGGGCTGGCCATGTGTTTGGTGGGTCAGGCTCTGTTCTCGGCGCTGACCGTTTGGCGTCCCGACATGCTGCGGATTGTGGGCGCTGGCTGTGCCGCCGCGATGTTTCCTTTGTTACGTGGCCGGCCGGTCGGTGTGGCGGTGGGGGTTCTGCTGGTGTTGGTGGCATGTGTGTATGGACTTGATCGTTGGCGGCGGGCGTGTGCAACCAGCCGGGGCGGCGTGTCGCACCCGGACGGTGGGTCTGAGCATTCGGTGTGTGGCTTCGAGCTCTTCTTCGACTTCATGACCGCTTTCACGTTCGCACAGGTGGGAAGCCTGTTCCTGCGACATCCCGGCGCCATCGGAGCGTTGCGCGCGCTGGTCGTTCTCGCAGCGGTCTACTGCTGCTGGACGGCGTTCTGCGCCGCCGCCAACGCCGGCCGCGCCGACCGAGGGCCGCTGCGGCGCCTGCACGTGGCGGCGCTGTTCGGCGTCGTGCTGCTCGGGCTGGCGACGCCGGGCGCCTTCACCGGCTCTCACTCGGGCGTACTGCTCGCGGTGTTCCTCGGCGCGTACCTCGTCGTCCGGCTCGGGTCCGCCGCCACGCTGTACCACCTGGACGGACGTGCGGCCACGCGCCGCGCGCTGCTGAGCGCAGCCTGCGCCGTCGGGGCTGCGGAGTACGTCGCAGCGGCGGTGCTGCTCGGCGGCCTGGGCGCGCTGCCGCTGTGGATCGCCGCTGCCGGGTTCGAGGCGGTCGCGGTCGGGGCGGCGGCTGTGGGCCGGAGGCGGAGGACCGCGGCCGCGGGTCATTTGTCCGAGCGGTTCGCGTTCCTGGTCATCCTCGGTCTGGACATCTCTCTGAACGGGGTCGGCACCCGGTTTTCGGACACGCCGATCGGGCCCGTGCTCATCGCCGTGACCGGTATCGCGCTGGCGATCTGTGTGCTGATGTGGTGGCTGTACTTCGACACGCTGACGCATTACGCCGAGCACCGGCTGCATCTGCTGCATCAGCTGCATCAGCACCGTGGGGAACTCGGCGCGCAGAACCGGTTCCGGCATTGGCACTATGACGGGCTGCATCTGGCGGTGGTGGCCGGAATCGTGGCGTTCGGGGTCGGGCTGCGATCGATCGCGGAGAACGTGGCGCGGGATGCGGAGCCGCCGTGGGGGCCGCGGTTGTCGGGGGTGGAGGCGGCTGCGGTCGCGCTGGGGTTGGCTGTTTATCTGGCGGCGGCGTGTGTGATGTGGATGGGGTTGAGCCGGCGTGCGGTGACGCCGTGGTTTTCGGTGGTGGGTGCGGTGGGGGTGCTGCCGGTGGTGGTGGGGTTGCCGGCGGTGCCGGCGCTGGCGGTTCTTGCTGGGGCGGGGGCGGTGCCGGCGGTGGTGCATGCGGTGACGCCTGCGGCGCGTGCGCAGCGGCGGGCTGTGCATGAGGAGGTGCGGGGGGTTCGGGGGGCGGGAGTGCGGGGG
>JABFXP010000413.1 GCA_013361685.1 Catenulispora sp. | reverse complement strand
GCACGACGGCCTCGCGAGGGCTGAGGTCGGTGCCGGAACCGGGGCCGCCGGCGGATTCGGGCTCTGATTTGCCGGTGCCAGAGCCGCCGCCGGTTCCGGAGCCGGTCGTCGGCCCGGTCGCCGGCGCCGCGGTCGCCGCCGCCAGCAGCTGCCGCTGCACCGCCGGGTCCAGGATCGCCTGCCCCGCGGCCGCGGCCTTCACCGCGCGTTCGATGTCGGCGCGGGTGGCGGCCTTGGTCAGGTAGCCGAGGGCGCCGGCCCGCAGGGCGCCGACGATCGAGGTGTCGTCCTCGTAGGTGGTCAGCACCACGACACGGATGTCAGGGTTCTCCGTCAGGACCCGGGAGGTCGCCTCGATCCCGTCGGCGCGGGGCATGTTCAGGTCCATCAGCACCACGTCCGGCGTCAGCTCCGCGGCCAGTTCCGCGGCTTGCAGGCCGTCCGCGGCCTGGCCGACCACGGTCACCCCGGACATGGTGTCGAGCAGCAGGGCCAAGCCCTCCCGCACCGCGGCCTGGTCGTCGGCGATGAGCACTCGGATGTCGGTCACCCGGGGATTGTCCCTCACGGACGGGTCCTCGCGCTCGTCCTCAGCCCGGGACGGCGGCCCGGACGCACCAGCGGGCGCCTTCGCGGCCCGCCGTCAGCGAGCCCCCGGCCAGCTCGATCCGCTCCCGCAGGCCGCCGAGCCCGAATCCGCCGCCGGTGGCGGTCAGCGGGCGGTCGGCGTCGGCCTCGGACAGGGCGTTGGACGCCGACAGCCGGACCGCGTCCGTCTCGTACCGCAGTTCCACGACGACCGCCTTGCCCGGCGCGTGTTTGCGGGCGTTGGTCACCGCCTCCTGCGCCGTCCGGTACAGCGCCAGCGCCGCGTCGGCGGGCAGTTTGCGGGGCTCGCCCGTGACGGCCATGGTGCCGCCGTCCGCCTCGACCAGCGACCCGATCATCTCCGGCAGCGGGCCGAGGTCGTCGCGCAGGGCGTGCACGGCGCGGCGGCTCTCGGCCAGGCCGGCGCGGGTCAGCTGGCCGGCGCGCTCGACGCAGCGCACTGCTTTGGCCACGTCCGGCTCGTCCTGGGTCAGCAGCGCCTGCGCCGCCTCGACCTGCATCGCCAGCGCGCCGAGGGAGTGCGCCAGGATGTCGTGGATCTCCCGGGCGATGCGGGCGCGCTCCCCGAGCACCGCGGCCTCGGTCTCGGCCGCCGCCGCCCGCCGGGTCTGCTCCACCAGCTGCTCGGCCTGGTCCGCGCGCTGGGTGATGCCGTAGCGGATCATCCCCATGCCCAGCGCGGTGCCGAGGATCACCACGAAGCCGATCACCGCCGTGGCCGGCGCGCCGAGGGCCAGCCCGCCGACGGTGAGCGTGGCCATCCCGAGCACGGTGACCATGGTCGAGGCCTGCGGCGGCAGGTTCGAGCCGGCGGCGAAGGCGGCCACCGCCGCCACCCCGATCGCCGGGCCGCCGGGTTGCAGCGCGCCGAGCAGGCCCCCGCTCACCGCCATCACGGCCAGCGGCGGCGTCAGCGACCACGCGCGCAGGTCGAAGACGATCAGCCCGATCCAGCCCAGCGCCGCCACCGCGAGGGTCACCGTCAGCGCCAGCCCGCGACCGTGCAGCCCCGGCTGCGGGTGGATCCCGGCGACGGTCGCGCCCAGCGCCAGCAGGCCGCAGACCCGCATCGCCTGGATCCCCCAGACGTAGCGGCGGTCCCGCAACGTCGCGGTCAGAGCTCCCATGCCCCGATCCTCTCGCGGATCAGCCGCTGCCGGTGGACCGCCATCGCGCCGGTGCGGCCCAGCAGCATCGCGACCGCCATCAGCAGCAGCGCGTCGGTGAGGCCGTCCACGGTGACCCGGTGCCGGAGCATCCAGCCGCCGACCTGTGCCGGGAACCAGTGCTGCGCGCCGTAGGCGAAGGCCAGCCGCAGGCCGATCACCGTGGTCCACAGCGCGGCGTAGCCGGCCCCGGCCCGGGAGCAGACGGTGCCGGTGGCGCGGTCGTCCTCGAACCTCATCAGCGCCGCCGCCGCGAGCCCCAGCAGCGTCCCGGCGGCCGCCCCGGCGACCTCCGCCGCCAGTCCCGTGCCCCCGCTCTGCGGATGCTTGACGAACAGCGGCACGACCACCGCCGCCACGACGACCGGCCGTGCCAGCCGCAGGAAGCTGACTTCGCGGTATCCGAGGTCGGACAGCAGGACGGCGGCGAGCACGGTCAGGTTGACGATCCAAACACTGGCATCCACGGTGGTTTCCTCCCCTTATAGACATATAAGCGGTGCTTCCCACGGTTGGCCGTATTTAGAGGCTTGCCGATCAAGGTGTCGCGCAGCTTCCACCCGGAGGGGGAACGCAGGTGGAAACCGGGCGGACCGTCGTAGGGTGAAGGGGAGTGAGTTCTCCCACACCCGGCATTACCAAGCGGTAGCTTCCGAACTACGCTGGCCCCACACAACCTCATGCGGCGCCGACCGCGCGGCCCTGAAGCCGGCAGGCGACGACCCGGAACCCCTTCGCAAGGAGTGACCCTTATGCCCGAGGCAGTCATCGTCTCCACCGCGCGCTCCCCGATCGGCCGTGCCTTCAAGGGCACGATGACCTCCATCCGGCCGGACGACCTGACCGCGCAGATGGTGCGCGCGGCCCTGGACAAGGTCCCGGGCCTGGACCCGCGCGAGATCGACGACATGTACCTGGGCTGCGGCCTGCCCGGCGGCGAGGCCGGCTACAACATGGGCCGGGTGGTCGCCACGCTGCTGGGCTACGACCACCTGCCGGCCGCCACCATCACCCGGTACTGCGCGTCCTCGCTCCAGACGACCCGCATGGCCTTCCACGCGATCAAGGCCGGCGAGGGCGACGTGTTCATCTCGGCCGGCGTCGAGACCGTCTCGCGCTACGTCAAGGGCTCCTCCGACGGCCTGCCGGACACCCAGAACCCGCTGTTCACCGACGCGGTCAACCGCACCAACCAGTTCGCCGCCGGCGGCCAGGTGTGGCACGACCCGCGCGAGGACGGCACGCTGCCGGACGTCTACATCGCGATGGGCCAGACCGCCGAGAACCTGGCGCAGCTCAAGGGCATCTCCCGGCAGGAGCAGGACGAGTTCGGCGTCCGCTCGCAGAACCTGGCGGAGAAGGCCATCGCCGACGGCTTCTGGGAGAAGGACATCACCCCGGTGACGCTGCCGGACGGCACCGTGATCAGCAAGGACGACGGCCCGCGGCCCGGCGTCACCTACGAGAAGACCTCGACCCTGCAGCCGGTGTTCCGCCCCGACGGCACCGTCACGGCCGGCAACTGCTGCCCGCTGAACGACGGCGCGGCGGCGGTGGTCGTCATGTCCGACACCAAGGCCCGCGAGCTCGGCCTGACCCCGCTGGCCCGGATCGTGGCCACCGGCGTGACCGCCATGTCCCCGGAGATCATGGGCATCGGCCCGGTCGGCGCCACCCGGAACGCGCTGCGCAACGCCGGGATGTCGATCGGCGACATCGACCTGGTGGAGATCAACGAGGCCTTCGCCGCCCAGGTCATCCCCTCCTACCAGGACCTGGGCATCGACCTGGACAAGCTGAACGTGAACGGCGGCGCGATCGCCGTCGGGCACCCGTTCGGCATGACCGGCGCCCGCATCACCAGCACGCTCATCAACTCGCTCCAGTGGCACGACAAGCAGTTCGGCCTGGAGACGATGTGCGTGGGCGGCGGGCAGGGCATGGCGCTGATCCTGGAGCGCCTGAGCTGAGTCTCACCAAGTGCCCGAGTTGAGTCTCACGATCTGAGCCGCGGCAGAAATTTCGCAGCGGCTACAAAGCAAGACGTAAGGCGGTCGTGCTCTCCAGCACGGCCGCCATCGCTTTGTCCGCCGGGACGCGCCCCCCACCGGGTGTCCACACGAGGATTCCGCTCGGATCCTTCAGGGCGCGGTAGGCGGATAACAGATCGTTCCCCACCACCGCGATCTGGTCGCCGAGAGCGAACACCCCCAGCACCGGCAGCTCCCGCCACCGCGGCGGCCCCGGGCTGTCCCAGCTCTCCATACCCTGCGCCAGGGTCGTGACCTGCGACGCAAGCCAGTAACCGGCCTGCGCGCGGTCGCCGTAGGGCTCCAGCCGGAGGGCGAACTTGGAGTGCGGCAGCCGCCGGTAGGCCTCCGCGACCCGGGTCAGCTCGGCGGCCAGAGCCGCCCCGAGCGACGGCTCCCCGTCGCTCTCGCCCGCGCCCGGTTTGGTGCTGGAACTCATCCGGGAAGGATACGTGGGACGAACGCCGTCGGAACGATGGCGCACGTCACAAAGGCCCAGACCCGACCTGGCGATCCGATCGCCACGACTCGTTCCTCTTGCCAGCAGCCCCGCGGTCAGGCACGCTGGCGCTCACGGACCGTAGTTCTAAGTCCTTACCGGAGGCGCCCGTATGACGATTCACCACTCCGAAGAGACCCACCGCAACCTGCTCGCCCGCATCCCCGCCGCCACCGGCCGCAGTCTGGACACCTGGTTCCAGCTGGTCGACCTCGGCCCCTCGCTCCCCCGCTTCGAGGAGCGGGTCAACTGGCTCCGCGCCGAGCACGACCTCCCGCGCGGCTACGCGAACGCGATCGTCCACGAAATGGACCTGAAGCGCGCCGCCCGCGCATTCGGATAACCCTCCCCACCCCGGAATCACAGAGCCCCCGGCGTGTGTCGCCGCGGGCTCTGTAGCCGTGCGCGCGCCCCTCACCCGAATGACCGCCCGAACGCCACCGGAACGCCGCCCCCGAGTCCGGTGAAAGTCCTCCCGCGCCACCGTCGCGCCACCCTCCCCACCTGCACCCGAACCGGACCTCGAGCGGACCCGCGCTGGAACTCGATCACGTTCGCGAGCAGTTCTCGCTACGCTGAAGCCCGAAGGATCATCCGGCGGCCCGCAAGCCGCGGGACGGCCCTCCGGCCCAGATGGTGGAACAGGCAGACACAGCGAGCTTAAACCTCGCGGCCTTCGGGCGTTGCGGGTTCGACTCCCGCTCTGGGCACTGGTTTGTCTCGCGGGTCTCCTCCGCCTCCTCGCTCGGCGTGGGCGAGCACAGTCATGCCGTCTCCGTGCCGAAGCAAAGCCGAAGCAGTGAAGCGCCGAGCCGCGTGACGCTAAGCTCCCCGCACACTCATGCGGAAGGGGAGCCGTGGACGCCGTCGACGACGATGACGAAGAGTACGAGGAACCCCCGTGGCCGGGGTTGCGGGCCATGGTGTCCGGGCCGGCGGGGGCCGTCGGGTTGGTGGTGTTGATCGTGGTCGGGTTTGTGGCGTTTCACTTAGTGCGGCAGCAGCAGGAGTGGAACTCGCCGGCGCACACGCAGGTGGTCTGTCTGCCGGTGGAGAGCCTGACCGATGCCTCGGGTGCGCCGTTGCTCGGGCCGACGCAGTTGTGCGTGACCGGGCACAGGTGAGGAGGTCAGGCTCCTGAGGCTTTCGCCGCCCCAGACGTGTTCGTCGCGTTCGCGCTGGTTGCTGTCTTCGCGGCGTTCGCTGCCTTGGCGGTCTTCGCGGCGTTCGCGACACTCGCCGGATTCGCTCTGTCCGCGGGGTCGGTCGCGTCGGTGGCGCCCACCACCTCCGTCGGCTCCGCAGGCTCCGCCGGCTCGGCGATCTGCCGGCGCCGGCGGTGCCGCAGGATGCTCCAGCCGGCGCGGGCGGCGCCGCCGACCTCGCGGCCGACCTCGGTTCCGCCGTGCTTCGCGGCCAGG
>JABFXP010000895.1 GCA_013361685.1 Catenulispora sp. | reverse complement strand
ACGGCCGCCGCGGCCCACACGCGGTAGCCGGCGCCCGAGGGATGGAACCGGTCGGGAGAGAAGAAGTCCGGCCCGGGCGTGTCCTCGATGGTGATCCAGTGCACTCCCGGCCGTGGCTTGCATACCTCCCGCGAGACCGCGTCGAGCGCCGCCGAACTCTCCGTCAGATACCGTCCGAGGGTGGCCGGGATCGTCGGGAAGTGCCGGAACGGCGGGATGCCGACGACGACCACCTGCCGCGTCCGGTCGGCCAGTCCGTCGAGGATCGCCGTCAGGTCCTCGCGCCAGGCCGCCGGGGGCCGCCGGCTCAGGACGTCGTTGGCGCCGGCCAGCAGCACGACGGCGTCCAGCCCGTCGCCGACCTGCGGCAGCAGTCGGTGCCGCACCCGCGATGCGGTGGCCCCGAACTGCCCGACCGCGCGCCACTCCACCGCGCGACCGGTGCGGTCGGCGAGCCCGCGGGCCAGCCAGCCGGGGTAGCCGTCGTCGTGGGTTGCCACGCCGCAGCCTGCCGCGGTGGAGTCGCCGAGCACTGTGACACGCAGCGCGGGCCCGGGCTGCTCGGGGCTTCCGGCCGCCGCCGTCCCGTGGTCGAGTCCGGTCGCGGGTGGCGCCGGCTTGACCGTGGCGCGCAGCCACAGGCCCTGGGCGGCCGCCACCAGCAGGCGAGGTCTGTTCATAGAGGTCTTCCCTCCCCCGTGTAGGGTGGTCACGCTGATCTATACGCAACCGTATAACCGCACGGTAGCATAGGATATACGGGGTCGTATAGATGGCTGCTGAAACCTGGGCGAGCAGACTGGAGGGTGATGTGGGCGCGCTGCGGACGCCGCGGGACCGCTGGGTGGAAGAAGGACTGGCGGTCCTCGCCGAGGGCGGCCCCGACGCGGTGCGCGTCGAGGTGCTCGCCAAGCGCCTGGGCGTCACGAAGGGTGGCTTCTACGGCTACTTCGCCGACCGCGAGGCGCTACTGGCCGTGATGCTCGACGCCTGGGAGCGCGAGAGCGTCCAGGAGGTGCTGGAGCAGGTCGAGCAGGAAGGGGGCGATGCGCGGACCCGGTTCGCCCGCGCCGGCCGCCTCACCTTCTCCAGCGACCGCCTGCTCCCCATCGACCTGGCGATCCGCGACTGGGCCCGGCGCGACGAGGCGGTGGCGGCCCGCCTGCGCCGGGTCGACGGCCGCCGCCTGGCCTATCTCCGCGAGGTGTTCAGCGCCCTGCACGACGACCCCGTCGACGTCGAGGCACGCTGCCTGCTGGCCTTCTGCTTGGCCGTCGGCCACCACTTCCTCGCCGCCGACCTCGCCGGTGGCGCCCCCGCCGACGTCCTCGCCCGCGCCGGGGACCTGGTGTTCGGCGAGCCCGCGACCGGCGCCTGACGCGGGGGCGACGAGGCGCGCAGTGCGCGGTTCCGGTCGGTGCACTTTGAAGAAGGTGGGATGGCTACAGCTCCAGGCCGCTGCTTCGGATCGTCCGGTAGTCCTGCCGGATCCGGCCGTCGGCGGCCATCGCGAACACGTCGAGTTGCCAGCGGCCGGCTGCCACCGCGGCCACGGGTACAGCTGAGAACCGGTTGAGTGCGGCGGCCGGCGGGTTGTCGCTGACCGCATCCGGCACGCTCGGCGGCGGTCCGGCCCCTCTCGCAACGCCATCGCCGAAACAGGCGTGCACTCGACGGCGGCCAGGTGAGAAAGTTCGCGTTGTGCTGGTGGTGCGGATGAACGATGCGGCGGCCAGGTCTTTGAGCGCGGCTGGCGGTGACGGCGCTGCTCTGTCGCCGCAGCTGCTGGCTTCTGGCCTTCAGGACATGATCGCGCAGGGTGTGGTGCTGCGAGGGGATGTGCTGACGTTCGCCTCCCACGCCGACGAGGCCGAGGCCGCGCCGGGGCGGTTCGCGGACCTGACGCTGTGGGAGTGCTCCGCGAGCAGCTTCCATCTGGACGACGTGGTGCCGGTGCAGGTGGGCCACCTGGATGACGGCGAGCCGGTGATCGGTGAGGCGGATCAGGTTCTGATGCTGCGGCACGGGCTCGGGTTCGCCTACGAGGTGGTTCGGCTGGTGGGTGAGTTGCCGGTGCCGGTGCCGGTGCGGTGCGTCATCGGAGCGGACAGTACCGGCGGCACGTTCCGGTTTCACCGGGCTCGGCTCGGTGAAAGCTGGTTGGCCGCTGATCTCGACGCCTACCGGCGGCAGAAGATCATCGCAGTGGACAGCGGCCCCACTCCCCCGGCGCCTTGAATACGCGGATCTGGCAACATCTGATCTCACCATCAAGGCACGACGACGAGGGGAACCGCCATGCTGGACCAGGACACCGTGCAAGAGCTCGCTGACCGGGCCTTCGGACGATGGGCGATGGCGGTGCCGAGCGAGCGGTGGTTGAGCACGGCCGGTATCGAGCACCAGCCGACGGTCGATTTCCTGCGTGCGGTCGGTGTGCCGGTGCAGGCTCGGATCTACGATGACGGGACGTTCCTGTCCGGGCCCGCCACGACGTTCGCCGACTTCCTCGCCGAGGCCGAACTCGACGCGCAGGACGCGCCGGATGAGAAGTTCGTCGACGCCTACGGCTCGTTCATCGACTTCGGGTACAGCGCGAACTGCGAGACCGTGTATCTGGACCCGCGGACCGGGCACATCTACGACTTCATCAACTACCAGGATGCCCCGCGCCTCTACTACAGCAGCGTCTCTCACCTGGTCTACTTCGCCGCCTACTGGGAGATACACGGCAAGCTGGACGGTGTGTGGCTCGACGACGTCGACGAGGAGGCCGAGGACCTCGCGTTCGACGCCGCTGACGCGATCGGCCAGCACTTCACCGTCGTCGACCCGGCCGCCAACGTCCGGGACGACGACGAGCAGGACAGCCTGTGGGAGTCCATCGCCTCCGACGGGTTCGCCGCCGGCCTGTATGTCGACTGGGAGTGGAGCGACAGCGCCGTCGAGTACTTCCACCAGCGCGGCATCAACCCCCTCACGAAGACGCCACGGCACGAGTTGGAGAACCCCGCGGCGAACCCCTGGGCCGCCGACGACGAGCGCTCCGAACTGGGCTAGACCCAGCCGCTTTCCGCCGCGTCCGCCCCCTGCGATGCGGGTAACGTTCCACGCAGACGCAAGAGCAAGCACGAGCGGAAGCACAACCACAAACAGCAGCTGATCTTTCGAAGGGGTCGTCCGGTGCCGACGAACGGATCCGCACACCAACCCAGACGCGTCGCCGTCATCGGAGCGGGCATCCTGGGCACCTGCGTAGGCTGGCACCTGGCGCGCGCCGGCACCGAGGTGGTGTTCCTCGACGCGGCCGAGCCGGGGCGCGGCGTCACCGACTGGTCGTTCTCCTGGGTGAACGCCAGCAACAAAACGATCCGCAAGTCCTACTTCGACCTGAACGTCGCAGGCATCGCCGCCCACCGCGAACTCGCCGCCACGATCGGCCCGGACACCTGGTGGTATCCCACCGGGCACCTGCGCTGGACGGGCAATGCCGAAGCCGAGGCCAAGCTGCTGGATCTGGCCGCGCTGCTGGCCGACTGGGGCTACCGGGTGCAGCTGTGCACCGGTGCTCAGGCACGCAGCGCTCTGGAACCCGGCATCGCGGTGCCCGATGACGCCCAGGTCGTGTTCTATCCCGACGAGGCCTGGGTGCACGGCCGCAACCTCGTGACCCGCCTGATCCAGGACGCCGTGACGGCGGGCGCCCGGCACCGCTTCGGCGCCGCCGTGGCCGAGATCGGCACCGACGCCGACGGCCACGTCCGCAGCGTCGTGCTGTCCGACGCCGCCGGTGACGTCGACCGCCTGGACGTCGACGCGGTCGTCAACGCCGCCGGCCCCGACGCCTGGCGCATCGCCGAACTCGTCGCGCGCCGGCTGCCGATGCTGTACGAACCCGGAGCGGTGATGCGGCTGCGCACCGCCGAAGTCCCGATCAGCCGGGCCATGCACGCCCCGCACGTCGAGCTGCGCCCCGACGGCGACACCTCGGTGGTGGTGCACAGCCGCGAGATCGACGCGCTCATCGATACCGGCGAAGGCCATCAGGCGCGCGCCGGCGGGCCCGCGGATGTCGGCAAGGACGCCAGAGTCCCCAAGGACCCTGCGGAGCTGGGCCGGCTACTGCATGCCGCGGCGCGCGCCGCGGTTCCGGCGCTCGGCGATGCCGAGGTGGTGCAGACGCGGGTGTCGAATCGGCCGATCCCGGTCGACGGGTTTCCTTCGGTGGGGGCGGTGCCGTCGATACCGGGCTATTTCGAGGCGGTGTCGCATAGCGGGATCACGCTGGGCCCGGTGCTCGGCCGGTTGCTGGCCGAGGAGATCCTTACCGGCCGCCGTGGTGAGCTGCTTGCCGACTTCGGCCCCGAACGGTTCTCCGTCTGAGATCCGCCCCGCCCGCTTGGCGCCGCCTGTCCCCCGTCCCGTGTCCTGCCGTCTGCCCGTCCCGCCGATCAGTCCTCAGTCCTCCTCCTCATCGACTCCGCGTGTGCGGGTCAGCGCCAGCAGGCTGCCTGCCAGTCCGATGAGGATCAGTGCGATGGCGATGCTGATCCCGCCGGCGTTGTCCCAGTACACGTCTTTGAGCTCGATCAGCAGCGCGGCTTCGTCGATGACGAGTGCCAGTCCGATGCCGAACGCCAGTCCCATCCAGCTGTGCCAGGTCGGGGAGCGTTCTATCAGTCCGGCGGAGGCGACGATGATGAGCAGCAGGATGCCCCACAGGTAGTGGTGGATGTGGACGCCGCCGGCGCTGATGTTGCCGAATCCGCCGACGTGGACGTGGATGGCCCAGGTCAGGGCCCGCAGGCCGCCGAAGGTGGCGGTGAACGCCCACCAGGCCAGGACCATGCCGCGGCGGGTGGGGTGGACGTCGTTGAGGGTTCTGATGCGGGCGCGGGCCATCGGTGTCCTCGTCCATGGTGTGTTCTCGTCGGCGGGTGCGGGCTGCCGGCCACCGGCGGTCTGGTCAGACGAAGTTCTTATCTACCAGCATCTGGAGGACGTTGACGTGGAAGTCGGGGAAATCCATGGGCACGATCCCGAACCGGGCGTGTTGGGCGGTGCGGGCGCTCAGGTAGGGGTAGACGGCGTGGTCCATGACGTATTGCTCGTTGAGTTTGGGCCAGGTGCCGCCGGCGTAGCTGAGGAAGTTGACATACATCTGTGCTGAGGCCGGGTTGCTGTAGGCCTGGTCGAACTGGTTGATGATGAGCTGGCCTTTGGTGTCCAGGCCGACGGTGTCGAACGTGTCCTGGGTGATCATGTAGTCGTTGGTGCCGCTGGACCAGCTGATCAGGCCCCATTGTGCGGGGAAGCCGAAGTCGGCGAGCAGCACGATCTTGCCGCGGGCCGTGCTCAGGGCGGGCCAGCCGTAGAGGTGGAACGCGGGGCGGTAGCCGAGGTCGTCGAGGTAGTAGTTGAAGCGGCGGCAGAACTCGGTGTCGGTCAGGGCCTGTCCCCCGGCGTTCTCGTTGCGCAGCCGCATCACCACGGTTTCGGACGGGTGTGCGGCCAGGAAGCTGCGGCATTGGTCGAGCACGTCCTGCAGCCGGATGTACTGGTACCAGCTGGAGTGGTAGATCCCGAGTTCGCTGGCGGTGCCGGCCAGGCCGTTGCAGCGGATGTCCAGGAACCGGACGCCTTCGGTGAGCTGCTGCGGGATGCCCCAGTTCTGGGTGTGGGACCATTCGGTGCCGTAGGCGGGGTTCTGGCAGCAGGAGTCGTGGGTGCCGGGGATCGTCAGCGCGGTCAGCGGCACGGTGTCGGGCAGGTGTGCCAGCCAGCTGTCGGTGGGCTGTCCGCCGGGGGTGGAGGGGGTGTCGGCGCGGGCGGGTGCCGCGCTGGTGATGCCGGGTGCGACGGCTATGGCACCGCCGCCTATCCCCCATTTCAGTACGGTGCGGCGGGTCGGGCTCATGCGCGCTCCAATCACCGGTGGCTAAAGGGTCTGAGCTGCCCGGGGAGCGTACCTGCGCCTTGATGAGGCGTCCATGCCCTTGCACCCGCCGTCTGGTGTCCCCGCCCGGGGTGTGTGCGGGCGGGGACATGTGTTCGTCACCGGGGGTGGGCGGCGAGCAGCGACTCGATCTTGGCCTGGTGTGCTGCTTCCCATTCGTCCAGGCTCTGCGTCGCTTCCTTGGTCTGCTTCACCGCGGCGTCGGCGAACACCTGCTTGGCGCGCGCCGACGGCACGACCACGATTCCTTCCTCGTCGGCGACGACGATGTCGCCGGGGGTGATGGTGACCGCGCCGACGCGTACCGGTTCGTTCAGGGGTGTGATGTGTTCTTTGGTGCCGGGGATGGGGACGACGCCGCGGCCGTAAACCGGGAAGCGGGCTTCGCGGGCTTCGGCGATGTCGCGGACGGTGCCGTCGAGGATGAAGCCGGCGATGCCGCGGCGCTGGGCGACGCGCATGACGTTGCCGCCGGCCAGGGCGCGGTTGAGGCTGCCGGATTCCACGACGATGACCGAGCCGGGTTCGGCGCGGTAGATGGCGGCGTGCAGCATCAGGTTGTCGCCGGGCGGGCAGTAGACGGTGAACGCCGGGCCGGCCAGCCGGGGCGGGGGTGTCCACAGTGCGCGGATGCCGGCATCCATGACTTGGCCGCCGTCGAGCAGGTCGGCCAGGGTGGTCGGGGAGATCCAGGTGGCGTCGGCGGGGTCGGGCCAGGTGGTCGCGGTCATGGCCGTGACCTTAGTGCACCGGCGCGGTCAGCGGCGGCAGGCGGGGTTCGTCGAAGATTTTCACGACTCTGTCTTTGATCCGTCGCATCGTGCGTTACCAGCGGGCACCAGTGGATTCGTGCTTTGCGTCGCGGTGGGACCGGCGGTCGGGGGCGGGTCAGGGTTCGCTGATCGGACGCCGAGGTCTTGACCCCTTCATAACCCGACTGTAACTTTCCCGTGCACTCGCACTTCTGCAAGAAGTCGCCAGAACCGAGCAAGTTCCCGATCCGTGCCGGTAAGAAGCCGAGGCGGGTGGGGTGTCGCGGGGGCGGACACGGCGGCCGACGTATCTGGCGTTTTTCCGCTCCATTCCTGCGAGCCTCGAGGTGAGGGCATCGATGCGGCTTCGATCAAGACCTTCGTTCCTGCGGGCGGTGGCGTTGCTGGCGGCGATGCTGCTGGCCGCCTTGCTGCCGAACCTGCCCACTGCCGGGGCGGCAGCCCCGGCCGGCGGCGCGAACCTGGCCTACGGCAAGGCCACCGCCGTCTCCAGCGCCAACGGCCAATATGCGGCCTCGAACCTGGTCGACGGCAACCAGTCCTCCTACTGGGAGTCGGCCGCGGCGTTCCCGCAGTGGGCCCAGGTGGATCTGGGCGCCTCGACGTCGGTGAACCAGGTGGTGTTGAAGCTGCCGGCCTCCTGGGGCGCGCGCAGCCAGACCCTGTCGGTGCAGGGAAGCCCGGACGGCTCGACGTTCTCCACGATCGTGGCCTCGGCGTCCTACACCTTCGATCCGGCTGCGAACAACGTGGTGACGATCTCCTTCGGCGCGACCGCGGCCCGGTTCGTGCGGATCGCCATCACCGCGAACACCGGCTGGTCGGCCGGGCAGCTGGCCGAGCTGGAGGTGTACGGCGCGGCGGCGTCCACGACGAACCTGGCCGCCGGTAAGACGATGTCGGCCTCGGGGGTGTCGCAGACCTATGTGGCGGCCAACGCCGGCGACGGCAACAGCTCCACCTACTGGGAGTCGGCGAACAACGCCTTCCCGCAGTGGCTCCAGGTGGACCTGGGCGCCACCGTCGCGGTGTCGCAGGTGGTGCTGAAGCTGCCGCCGTCCACGGCGTGGGCGAGCCGGACGCAGACGCTGGCGGTGCAGGGCAGCACCGACGGGTCGTCGTTCACCGACGTGGTGCCCTCGGCCGGATACACGTTCGATCCGGCGAGCGGGAACCAGGTGACGATCTCGTTCGCGACGTTGACGACCCGCTATGTGCGGCTGCTGATCACGGCGAACACCGGCTGGCCGGCCGGGCAGATAGCCGAGTTCGAGGTGTACGGGCCGGCCGGCTCCACACAGCCGCCGGCGGCGCCGACGAACCTGGCGTTCACCCAGAACGCCTCCGGCGCGGTCGCGCTGACGTGGACGGCCTCGGCCACACCGAACCTGGCCGCCTATGACGTGTACGCGAACAACACGCTGCTGACCAGCGTGCCGGGAAACATCACCGCCTACACCGACAACCCGGCCACGACCGCCACGGTCACCTACTTCGTGCGGGCCCGGGACGCCGCCGGGAACCAGTCGGCGAACAGCAACAGCGTGACCCGCACCGGCTCGGCGGCCACCGCGCCGACGGCACCGAGCAACCTGACCTACACCCAGCCCGCTTCCGGGCAGGTGAAGCTGACCTGGGGCGCCTCCACCGACGCGGTCGGCGTCACCGGCTACAACGTCTACCGCAACACCACCAAGATCGCCTCGGTCGGCGGCTCCACCTTGACCTACACCGACCAGATCGCCGACTCCCAGACCGTGTCGTACTTCGTCACCGCCACCAACGCCGCCGGTCTGGAGTCCGCGGCGTCGAACACGGTGACCCGCACCGGCTCCGGCGGCACCGGCACGAACCTGGCGTTGAACAAGCCGATCGACGGCACCGCCAACACCTTCACCTACGTGCCGGCCAACGCCGACGACGGCGATGTGACCACCTACTTCGAAGGCTCGGCCTACCCGGCGCAGCTGACCGTGCACCTGGGCGCCAACGCCGACGTGTCCTCGGTCGTGATCAAACTCAACCCGGCCGCGGCCTGGTCGGCACGGACCCAGACCATCGCGGTGTCCGGCCGGGAGCAGTCGGCCACGACGTTCACGACCCTCGCCGCAGCCGCGTCGTACTCCTTCGACCCCGCCGGAAACGCCAACACCGTGACGATCCCGGTCTCCGGACGCGTCGCCGACGTGCGGGTGTCGATCACCGCGAACAGCGGCGCCCCCGGC
Organism: Catenulispora sp.; assembly: GCA_013361685.1. Taxonomy (GTDB): domain Bacteria; phylum Actinomycetota; class Actinomycetes; order Streptomycetales; family Catenulisporaceae; genus Catenulispora. The sequence continues at coordinate 10,513 of JABFXP010000895.1, read as the reverse complement.
GGCCAGGTCGCCGAACTACAGGTGATGGGCACCCCGGCACCGAACCCGGACCTGAGCCCGGCCTCCAGCTCCTGGAGCCCGGCCGCCCCGGTCGAGACCGACCCGATCACCGCTGGCGCCGTCATCAAGAACAGCGGCACCGCGACCTCGGCGGCCACCGACGTGAACTTCTACCTGGGCTCGACCAAGGTCGGCTCCACCACCGTCGCCGCACTCGCCCCAGGCGCCACCGCGACGGTGTCGGCACCGATCGGCACCCAGAGCGCCGGCTCCTACCAGCTGACCACGAAGGTCGACGAGTCACACAAGAACTTCAACCTCACCGCCGACCAGTCGTTCACCAACCCCACCGCACTGGTGGTGAAACCGGTGCAGACCGCGGACCTGGTCGGCACGGTGGCGTGGACACCGTCGACCCCGGCAGCCGGGAACCAGGTGACGTTCACGGTGACCGTCCGCAACCAGGGCACCATCGCCACCACCTCCGGCAGCCACGGCATCACCCTGACCCTGCTGGACTCGGCGAACAACACCGTGGCGACCCTGACCGGATCCACCACCGGCGTGATCGCCGCCGGCGCACAGGCCACCCCGGTGACCGTGGGCTCCTGGACCGCGGCCAACGGCAAATACACCGCACACCTGGTCCTGGCCGCCGACGCCAACGAACTGCCCGTCAAATACCCGCACCTGACCAGCGACACCCCGCTGTTCGTCGGACAGGGCGCGAACATGCCGTACGACTCCTACAAATCCACCGACGGCACCCTGGGCGGCTCGGCGACCGTCGTGGGCCCGAACCGCACCATCGGCGACATCGCCGGAGAGGCGACCGGCCGGCGCGCGGTGACGCTGGACAACACCGGCGACTCGGTGGCCTGGACCTCCCGGCAGGCCACGAACACGTTCGTGCTGCGGTACTCCATCCCGGACGCCCCCGGCGGCGGCGGACAGAACGCCACCTTGGACCTGTACGCCAACGGACAGCTGGTGCAGCCGCTGAACCTGACCTCGCACTACGCCTGGCTGTACGGCTCGGAAACCTCCCCGGGCGACTCGCCGTCGGCCGGCTCACCCCGGCACATCTACGACGAGTCCAGTTTCCTGCTGGCCCAGTCCTACCCGGCCGGAACCGTGTTCAAGGTGCAGAAAGACACCTCCAACACCTCGCAGTACGCGATCGACTTCATGAACCTGGAACAGACCGCCCCGACAGCGAACCCGGACCCGGCCCACCTGGTCACCCCGGCCGGGTTCACCCAAACCGACGTGCAGGCCGCGCTGGACAAGGTACGGATGGACACCACCGGCACCTTCACCGGCGTCTACCTGCCGGCCGGGCAGTACGCGGTGAGCGGACGACTGCTGGTCTACGGCAAACCCGTCAAGGTCGTCGGCGCCGGCGTCTGGTACTCCCAGTTCCTCGCCCCGGCCGGGCAGAGCAACACCGACACCGGCTGGGACCTGCAATCCGGCGCCTCCGGCTCGACGTTCACCGGATTCGCATGGTTCGGCGACTACACCACCCGCCAAGACGGACCCGGCCACACCTGGGACCTGCGCAACCAGTCGAACATCACCATCGACAACGTGTGGATCGAACACAACGTCGTGGGCATCTGGGGCGCGTCGAACGTGCAGAACTCCACGTTCACCAACCTGCGGATCCGCGACACCATGGCCGACGGGCTGAACCTGACCAACGGCTCGGCGGGCAACCTCATCAGCAACGACGAGGCCCGCACCACCGGCGACGACAGCTTCGCCCTGTTCGCCGCCCAGGACCAGTGCGGCGGCTGCAAACTCACCAACAACACGATCCAGAACGTCACCGCGATCGCACCGTGGCGCGCCGCGGGCGTGGCGATCTACGGCGGCGGCGGCAACACCGTGCAGAACTTCACCGTCTCCGACACCCTGTGCTACCCGGGGCTGACGATCAGCTCACTGAACTTCGGCTTCCCGTTCGAAGGCTTCGAAGCCACCCCGCAGACCGCGATCAAGAACTTCTCGCTGGCGCGCGACGGCGGCCACTTCTGGGGCAACCAGGCCTTCGGCGCCATCTGGGCGTTCTCGGCGACCCAGCCGTTCCAGGGCATCCGCGTCAGCGACGCCACCATCACCGATCCCACCTACACCGGGATCATGTTCCAGACCGACTATGTGGGAGGCACCGCACAGAACCCGTTCACCGACACGGTGTTCACCAACACCACCATCAGCGGCGCGCACGCGGTCAACGACGGCTTCGGCAACGGCAAGTCCGGGTTCGGGATCTGGGCGAACCCGCTGCCGGAGTCCGGGCAGGGCCCGGCGGTGGGCGCGGTGACGTTCAACCACCTGGTGGAGAGCAACAACGATGTGAACATTCAGAACACGACCAGCACGTTCACGATCACCGTGAACCCGTGAACCCGGCAGGGTCCGGCACGTTCGGCGGCCAGTACCGCTGAACACAGCTGCCGAACACCAGGCCCGAACACAGGGGCCGAGCACAAGGAGGGCCGGGGCCGGTTGCCGCACTCGCGGTGACCGGCCCCGGCCCTCACACCATCCCGCGAACCGGCCCCGGCCCCCGGCTGTCACGCCACCTCGCCGCCGTGTCGCGGTGTCGTCGGCGCGCGCCGGTAGTACCCGCGCCGCACCTGCCCTCACCTCCAGGCGAACGGGGGCGTATCAGGGCTGGAACTTCACTCAAACCCGTCCGTTCGGGCAGGCACGCGCCACGGTTGCACACCATCCGCCACAGGCCCGCGCCCTGGTGCCGGCCGCCGCGGCTGGGCCTTACTCAAGGGGTGGGCTTTTCTCGGCGCCGGCACGGCAGGACAAGGAGGAACCGGCCATGACGACCATCCCTGAGAGCACTGCGGCTGACGAGGCCGACCAGGCACCGTCGATGTCGGACTCGCCGTTGTCGCTCAGTACCGCCGCGGCGCGGAATCTGGCGACGACCACCAAGTCGCAGCCGCAGATGCGCGGCATCACGTCCCGGTGGCTGTTGCGGCGGCTGCCGTGGGAGGAGGTGTCCGGCGGCACGTACCGGGTGAACCGGCGGTTGACGCTGGCGGTGGGGCGGGGCCGGGTCGCGTTCGTGCAGAACGGCGCCGACGACATCCGGATCATCCCGGAGACGTTGCGGGAGATCCCGGCGATGCGCGGGTTCGCCGACGACGCCCTGCTGGCCGAGCTGGCTTCGCTGTTCACGCCGCGGCAGTTCGAGCCGGGCGACGTCATCGTCGAGGCCGGGCATCCGGTCGACGAGGTGTTCATCCTGGCTCACGGCCGGGTGGAGCGCACCACGATCGGCGCCTACGGCGAGCCGGAGGTCCTGGGAGTCCTCACCGACGGCGCGCATCTGGGCGATGAGGCGCTGATGCATGAGGACCCGCTGTGGGGCGCCACGGTGCGGGCGGCCACCGCCGGCACGATGATGGTGCTGCCGTGGGCGGAATTCCAACGGCAGCAGGACGCCCATCGGCATCTGCGCGAGCATCTGGCGGCGTTCGTCACGGCCGCGGGCCGCAAGGTCAACGCCAAGGGCGAGGCGCATGTGGAGATCGCCGCCGGCCACGAAGGCGAGGTCGAACTCGCCGGCACCTACGTCGACTACGAACTCAGCCCGCGCGAGTACCAGCTGTCTTTGACGCAGACGGTGCTGCGGGTCCACTCCCGCGTCGCGGACCTGTTCAACGACCCCATGGACCAGGTGAAGGAGCAGCTGCGCCTGACCATCGAGGAGATCCGGGAGCGGCAGGAGTGGGAACTGCTGAACAACCGGGAGTTCGGGCTGCTGCACAACGCCGACTACGACCAGCGGATCTCCACCTGGTCCGGGCCGCCGACCCCGGACGACATGGACGACCTGCTGTCGATGCGCCGCAGCACCCACATGTTCCTGGCCCATCCCAAGGCCATCGCCGCGTTCGGCCGGGAATGCTCCAAACGCGGCCTGTACCCGGGCACCGTCGACGTCGAGGGCCATCAGCTCCCGGCCTGGCGCGGCGTTCCGATCTTCCCGTGCGGCAAGATCGGCATCGACGGCGGCCACACCTCCTCGATCGTGGCGATGCGTCTGGGGCAGGCGCAGCAGGGCGTGGTGGGGCTGCGGCAGACCGGCATCCCCGACGAGTACGAGCCGGGGCTGAACGTCCGGTTCATGGGCATCACCGACAAGGCGATCATCCGCTATCTGGTCACCGCCTACTACTCCGCGGCGATCCTGGTGCCCGACGCCATCGGGATCTTGGAGAACGTCGACATCGCCTCCCCGAGGAGCTGACCGGTGCTTGTCGGTGAGCAGAGCAACACCCATGCGGCGGTGCCGCCGCGGCCGGCCGGCCTGGGCACGTCGGCGGCGGCGCTGGCCGAGTCCGGCCGGCCGGCGCGCGCCGCCGGTGGTTTGTACGGCCCTTCGGCGGTGCGTGCCGATCCGGGGTTGGCGGCTGGTGTGCAGCGCCGGCTGGACGGGTGGGCTGTGCAGGTGGGGGTGGGGCCGCGGGCGGTGGCGGGTTTGGGCCGGCTGGCGGTGCTGACGCATCCGGACACTGATGATCCGGTGCGGTTGGAGGCTGCTGGGCGGTTGGTGGCGCTGGGGGTGATGGTGCAGGCCGGGACGTTGCCGGACCTTGCCGCGCCGACGCCGGTGCCTGGACCTGCGCCTGCGCCTGTGTCGGGTGTCGGTGTGGATGGTGAGGCTTCACCCTCTGGGGCGCCGCAGCCGCAGCCTGCTGCCGGCTCGGTCGGTGGTTGCGAGTCCGGTGCTGGTGCGGCGTCGGTGTTGGCCGATGCGGCGGATGCTGCGTTGAGGGAGGTTTTCGACGCTTGTGACCATCCGGAGCCGCCTCGCGCTCGGGGTGAGGTGCCGGGGGTGGTCACTGATCATCCGGTGGCGGTGTCCGCTCTGGCGGGTCTGAGCGCTTTGCCGGCCTCTCCTTATCAGCTGGACCGGGTCCGTCGTGAGTTTCAGGTGTTGGCCGGTGGTGTGCCGGCGCGTGGCGGGCCGCATCCGCCGTGGGAGTACCTGGCGTTGGGGCATGTGAACGCCTACAGCCCGGCGTTGGCCGCGTTGGATGCGGTTGACGGCTATGAGGTGCCGCCTGCCGCGGCCGGGAGTCCGGAGTTGCGGCGGGTGCAGCGGCTGGCGGCGTTGGCGGCGGCGCTGCTGCGGGATGTGGCGCATCCGGAGCCGTCGGGGTTGGCGGCGGCGATCGCCCGGGCCGATGGTCTGGGGTCGGCGGCCGCGGCACGTCGGGCGGCTGCGGTTCACGATGAGGCGATGCGCGCTTTGCAGCACCATGCCGCGCAGTTGGCCGGTGTGTCGGGGGTGCCGGTGCGCCGGTATCTGTCGGGGTTGTGGACGTGGCTCGGGGGTCACCGGAGTTGGCACACCGAACCCTGACACCGGTTTGTCGTATTTCCTGTCTTCTTCTGACGAAGGGTGTTTCCGTCATGGGTTCGCAGTCCGCTGTCACCAGCCGCTACCAGGAGTCCGTCGCCGACTATTGGGACCGGGAGAAGAACCCGGTGAATCTGCGTCTGGGCGAGGTCGACGGCATCTATCACCATCACTACGGCATCGGTGAGGTCGACTGGTCGGTGTTGGAGGCGCCGGAGGCCGAGCGGGAGGCGCGGATGATCGCCGAGATGCACCGGCTGGAGACGGCGCAGGCTGATTTCCTGCTGGATCAGCTGGGTCCGATCACGGCGGAGCAGCGGCTGTTGGATGCCGGTTCCGGGCGGGGCGGTACCAGTTTGATGGCGGCGCTGCGGTTCGGGTGCCGTGCCGACGGGTTGTCGATCTCCGGCAAGCAGGTGGAGTTCGCGAACAGCCGTGCGCAGCAGGTGGGTTTGGGCGACCGGGTGCGGTATCACCTGCGGAACATGTTGGACAACGGGTTCGCCGACGGCACGTTCCAGGCGATCTGGAACAACGAGTCCACGATGTATGTGGATCTGGGCACGTTGTTCGCCGAGCATGCGCGGGCGCTGGCGCCCGGCGGCCGGTATGTGACGATCACGGGGTGTTTCAACGACGCCTACGGGCGGCTGCCGTCGCGGTCGGTGAGTCAGATCAACGCGCATTACATCTGTGACATCCATCCGCGCAGCGGCTATTTCTCGGCGATGGTGGCCAACGGGCTGGTGCCGATCTCGGTGGTGGATCTGACGGCTGCCACGATCCCGTATTGGGAGTTGCGGGCGCAGTCCAGCGTGGCGACCGGCATCGAGGAGGCGTTCCTCACCGCCTACAAGGAAGGCAGCTTCCACTATTTGATGATCGCCGCTGACAAGGTGTGACGGGGACGGCTGATGGAAGGGACGCACGTGTCATGACGTTGACCGCCGATCTGCCGCTGCCCTCACAGCCCTCGCTGCCATCTGTGCCCTCGCTTCCGTCTGTGCCTTCTGTGGTGTCGGCGCTGTCGGCTTTGGGGGTGGCCGGCGGCGGTGTGCCGGCCCGGCCGCCGTGGGAGCAGGGGTCGCCGCACTGGCAGGCTGACGACGTCGATCCCGGTCCGGAGCCGGGGGTGCGGCCGCCGCAGCGTCCGGAGCGGCTGGCTCCGGTGCCGTTGGTGTATCGCGCGTGGGGGGACGGCAGCCATCCGCCGTTGCTGTGTCCGCCGGCAGCGCGGGTCGATCCGGTGCTGGCCGAGGAGGTCGATGCCCGGCTGACGGCGTGGGCTGAGCGGATCGGGCTGCACGCCGGGCATCTGGAGGAGTTCCACGCGACCGGTTTCGGCCGGTTGATCACGCTGGCCCATCCCGAGTGCGACGACCCGGATCTGCTGCTGGTGTCGGCGCAGATGAACGCGGCGTGGTGGGCCAGCGACGACTATTACGCCGACGAGGTCGATCTGGGCGCGGTGCCGGAGGCGTTGCCGGCACGGTTGGCGCTGGTGTCCTCGGCGCTGGATCCGCCGCCGCCGGCGGGCCGGTTCACGCCGCCGTTGAACGAGGCGGTGGTCTCCGATCCGGTGCTGGTGTCGCTGCGTTCGGCGCTGGCGCATGTGGCGCGGCACGGCAGCGCGGCACAGGTGATGCGGGCACGGCACACCACCCATCAGATGTATGTGTCGTGGAACGCCTACAACGCCTGGCGGCATGCCGGGATCGTTCCGGAGGCGTGGCGGTATCTGGCGGCGCGGCAGCATGACAGCTTCTACACCTCGATGATCCTCATCGATGTCGTGGGCGGTTATGAGCTCAGCGCGGAGTTGTTCGCCGATCCGTTGTTCCATCGGGCGTTGACGCAGGCCGGCACGGCCGCGGTGCTGGTGAACGATCTGGCGTCGGCGGCCCGGGAGGCCGGGGACGATCCGGACTGCAACCTGGTGCTGCTGCTGGCCGCCGAGCGTGGCTGTTCGCTGGATGAGGCCACGCGGGAGGTGGTGGAGCTGCACAACGAGGTGGTGCGCGGGTTCGAGCAGTCGCGGGCGGCGTTGGCGGCGGTGCCCTCGCCGGAGTTGCAGCGGTTCGTGCTGGGCGCGCGGGCGTGGCTGGGCGGCTGTTTGGAGTGGCACGACTCCTCCAGCCGCTACAAGTAGGACCTGCGGCGCGCGCCGCGCCGCAGCTGGTGTGCGGGGCGGCGCGCGGTCTGGCCTGAGGCGGCAGGCGGCGGGCGGCGGAGCGGCCGGTGTCAGGCGCCCGATTTCGCCGGTTGCGGCACGTAGGGTTTGCGGCGCACCACCAGCAGGGCGACATCGTCGTCCAGCCGTCCGCCGACGTGCGCGGCCAGGCCGGTGAGGATCTGGGTGGTGAGGTCGGCCGGGGAGGAGGCGGGGCGGCCGGTCAGGAACGCCGGCAGGTCGAAGAACTCGCCGCTTTTGTCCCGAGCCTCGGTGGTGCCATCGGTGTACAGCAGCAGGGTGTCGCCGGGGGCGAATCCGGCCCAGGCCGGTGCGGAGGCGCCGGCGGGCGGGTCGGCGATATCGAACAGGCCCAGCGGCGGCCCGGGTTCGACCGGGGCCAGGACGTCGACGCGGCCGTCGCGCATCAGCAGCGGCGGCGGGTGGCCGCAGTTCACCACCTGCACGGTCGGGGTGGTGGGGTCCACCGACAGCAGCACCGCGGTGACGAACTCCTCGTCCCGTACCGGGCGGCGGGCCAGCATCGCGTGCATGCGGTCGGCCACGCGGGACAGGTTCGGCTCGGTGTGGGCCGCTTCCCGGAACACGCCCAGGACGTCGGCGGCGGCTTCGACGGCCGGCAGGCCTTTGCCGCGGACGTCGCCGATGAGCAGCCGGTCGCCGTATTTGGTGGACACCGCCTCATACAGGTCGCCGCCGATGCGGGCTTCGGCGGCGGCGGCGCGGTAGGCCACGGCGGTGCGGACCTGTTCCAGCTCCGGCGGCACGTCCCGCAGCACCACATGCTGCGCGGCGGCGGCGACGCTGCGCACGTCGGCCAGCATCCGCGACTGCCGCCCGACCAGTCCGACGCTGACACAGCTGACGACGGTGACCGCGGCGATCGCGCCGAGGGTGGCGACTTCGACGTCGCCGGCCAGGTCGTGCGCATACACGTAGCCGATCAGGCTGACCGCGACCGCGGCGCCGCCGGCGGCGATCGTCTGCCACAGCGACCGGGTCACCAGCGCCGCCAGCGCCGGCGCGACCGACAGTGTGGAGGAGAACGTGACGTCCTGGGGTGTGATGAGGTCGGCGACCATCACCACGGCGATGAACGCGTAGGGCACCAGTTTCAGCGGCCAGCTGGGACGGCTCGGCGCCACCGTGACCGGCAGCAGCGACTGCTGCTGCTGCGGGGCGGAAGGTCCAAGCAGGGGCATGCGTCACAGTTCCCGGGGGTCGGTCGTGGGCGGGCAGATGTGTGCGATCAGCGGAACACGCCTGGGGCGGCGGCGGCATCCGGGGCTGCGCCGAACGGCCGAACGCCACCGGGGCCGGCGGGTCTTGCTCCCCTCACAGTGATCGTGGTGCCGTCACCTCACACGGTGAGGTCCACCACCACCGGGGCGTGGTCGGAGGCGCCTTTGCCTTTTCGTTCTTCCCGGTCCACGAACGCGTCCGACACCGCGCCGGCGAACGCCTCGTTGCCGAACACCAGGTCGATGCGCATGCCGTTGTTCTTCGGGAACGCCAACTGCCGATAATCCCAGTACGTGAACGGCTTGTCATATTTCAGGGCGCGGGGGTGGATCTCGACAAGACCCCGCCCCTCCAGATCAGCCAACCGCGCCCGCTCCGGCGCCGTCACATGCGTGGAATCAGCGAACAGCGAAATATCCCACACATCGGCATCAGTCGGGGCGATGTTGAAATCACCCAGCACCGCGAACGGCACCTCGGCGCGCGCCGGCTCGGTGACGGCCCGGGACAGGGAGTCCAGCCAGCTGAGCTTGTAGTCGTAGTGCGGATGGCCGACTTCGCGGCCGTTGGGCACGTACACGCACGTCACCCGCACCGGGCCGCAGGTGGCGGTCAGCGCCCGCGGCTCCAGCACCCCGTCGAACTCCGGCAGCCCGGGCCAGCCCCGCCGCACCTCGGCCAGCCCGACCCGGGACAGGATCGCCACCCCGTTCCACCGGCCGGTGCCCCAGGTCGCCGCCTCATATCCCAGCGCCGCGACCTGATCGGTGGGGAACCCCTCGTCGGTGGTCTTCAACTCCTGCAAACACACCACGTCGGGTTTGGCCGACCCCAGCCAGCCCACCACCCGCTCCGTGCGAGCCGTCACCGAATTCACGTTCCACGTCGCCACCCGCAACACCATGGCCGCAAGCCTATTCGCTCCCCCGCACGAACACGCACCCGACGCTCACACCGGCGAACACCGGACCCGGCCACGCTCACATCCCGAACTTCGCCCCCCGCACCGCCGCCTCAGCCTCCGGCGAACCCTCCACATGCACCACCGCATGCTGCTGCCGCCCGGACAAGAACAACACCAACTCCTCCGGCTCCCCCACCACCGTCGCCACCGGCGTCCCCTTCCGCGCCACCACCGACTGCCCGTCAGGACGCCGCACCACCAACCCCACCGGCGAGCGCCGCCCCATCAACCGCCCCATCCCGGACACCCGCCGCCACAACGCCTCACCCACCCCCGCATCCAGCATCCGCGGCTCCCACCCCGGCTGCGCCCTGCGCACATCCTCACAATGCACGAAGAACTCCACCAGATTCGCCACCTCATCCACCCCCGGCACCGAGAACACCGACCTGCGCGGCGGCCCGGCCACCACCAACGCCAGCAACTCATCCCACGGCAACGCCGCGAACTCCGCCTGCACCCGCGCCGTCCGATGCGCCAACGCCTTGATCACAATCCCGCCCGCCGCATCGACCCGCCGCTCCCGCGCCACCACATGCGCCGCCAGATCCCGGCACGTCCACCCCTCACACAACGTCGGCGCATCCGGCCCGGCCCCCCGCAGAGCCTGAACCAGAGCAGCACGTTCTTCCCGGGCGAAATGAGTTGTCATGCCCCCAGCGTAGGCACACACCGCCGCGCTATGAACAGATCACAACCACACACCCCCCGCCCACACCCC
>JABFXP010000921.1 GCA_013361685.1 Catenulispora sp. | reverse complement strand
CGCTGTGCCTTCGCACTACACGGTGCACGCCGTCGCCGGCATCCCCGAGGTCGGGCCGGGCGACGACGTGGCGGCCCTGATCGACGCCGCGCTCACCGGCTCCGGGCTCGGGCTGCGGGACGGCGACATCCTGTGCGTGACGTCGAAGATCCTGTCCAAGGCCGAGGGCCGCCTCATGCGGGCCGACGACCGCGAGGCCGCGATCGACGCCGAGATGGTGCGGCTGGTGGCCCGGCGCGGGCCGACGCGGATCGTGCAGACCCGGCACGGGTTCGTGATGGCGGCGGCCGGCGTGGACGCCTCCAACACCCCGGCCGGGACCGTGCTGCTGCTGCCGGCCGACCCCGACGGCTCGGCCCGGGACCTGGCCGACGCGCTGCGGGCGCGGTACGGGGTCGCGATCGGGGTCGTGGTGACCGACACGTTCGGGCGGCCCTGGCGCGAGGGGCAGACGGACGTCGCGATCGGCTGCGCCTACCTCGACGCGCTGGTGGACCACCGGGGGACGACCGACGTCTTCGGCAACGAGCTGCAGGTGACCGCGGCCGCCGTGGTGGACGAGCTGGCGGCGGCCGGCGAGGTGGTGAAGGGCAAGGCCGACGGGGTGCCGGTGGCGCTGATCCGCGGGCTGGGCGAGCTGGTGCGCGACGAACCGGGACCGGGCGTCCGGCCGCTGATCCGCTCGGCGGAGAACGACATGTTCTCGCTGGGGACGTCGGAGGCCATGCGGGAGGCGGTGCTGCGGCGGCGCGATACGGCGGAATTCACGACGGATCCGGTACCGGGGGACGTAGTTCGCCGTGCTGTGGCGGCGGCGGTTACGGCGCCTTCCCCTGACGGTTCGGAACCGTGGCGATTTGTGCTCTTGGAGTCCGAGACGGCGCGGAAGGATTTCGCTAATGCGCTGGCCGACTCCGCGCTGGAGCGTGCGCCGTACCTGGTGGTGCCTTGTCGGATCTCTGATACGGAGTTCGCCGCCGCATCTCTAGGGGCTGCGGTAGAGAACTTCCTCGTTGCTTTGTCGGCTGAAGGCTGGGGCGCTACTTGGCGTGCGGTAGACAGCGCGGCAGTGCGAAACCATTTGGAACTGCCCGCTGAGTGGGAGGCCCTCGGGGTGGTCGCCGTGGGGAAGCCCGCGAAAGCACCCCTTCAGGAGCCTCCGCGGGATCCCAGCCTCTTCATCACTGTGCGTTGACCGGCGTTTCCACCCGGAACCTGGGCTGCACGGTCAGCTCACTGATCCGCCATCCGTCGGCGGTCCGCACGACCTTGTTCCGATAGAGGCCGACGAGCACCCGCTCCGGGATCGGGCTGGACTGGTGCCCGAACAAGCCGGTCACGTAGGCGCGGATGCTGGCGGCGTCGCCGTCGACCTCCACCAGCACGCTGGTGAACTGGTGGGTCAGCCGGTCGAAGTCCTCGTGGTTGCGGCGAGCCTGGGCGATGAGGGCGTCGCGGCCCTGCTGGGTGCCCCCGGGCGTGGTGCCGACCACGTCCTCGGTGAACAGCTCGTGCATCTCGTCGAAGCGGTGTTCGTCGAGGCAGCGTCCGAGCTTGGTGAACAAGTCGCCGATCTCCGCGCGATCGGCGAGGGTCTGGAGGTCGAAGCCGGTCATGGTGCCCTCCCGGGGATTATCGTTGGTCCCGCCAACGTTTCGTTGGCGAGACCAATGTTGGCCCTGCCAACCATTTCTGTCAACCGCTCGGCCGGCCCCGCCGCGGAAGTAGGCTGCGACCATGGATCCGCTCAGCACGCCCGTCCGCCTCCGCAGCCGCGCGACCTGGCTCTTGGGGCAGTCGGCGAACCAGGGGCACCGGCTGATCGGCGAGCGGATGCACGCCGCCGGCGTCCCCAGCCGCTCGTACTACTCGCTGCTCGCGGCGCTGTCCGAGGTCGGGGCGACGAGCCAGGCCGACCTGGGCCGACGGATCGGGCTGGACCGCAGCGACGTCACGGCGGCGGTCACCGACCTGGAGGCCAAGGGGTGCCTGGAGCGGACGCCCGACCCCGCGGACCGGCGGCGCAACCTGGTGCGGATCACCGCGGACGGGAAGGCGTTCCTGGCCGGGCTCGACGCCGAGGTGGCCGCGGCGCAGGAGGAGCTTTTGGCGCCGCTGGCGCAGGAGGAGCGGGAGGCGCTGGTCGGGATGCTGGTCCGGGTGGTGGCGCACCACACCGGGCTGCGGCTCGGTGATGACGCGGAGGGTTGAGGTGGTGGCGGGGGCCGAGCACCACTCCCGGCCGCGGCTCAGCGATACAGCAGAGCGCTGACCCGGTAACGGTGGCCGCGGTAGGGCTCCAGCAGCTCCAGCATGCGGTCGTCGTCCCAGTGCGTCGCCGTCGCGGGGTCGCCCAGCACGCCGCAGACGATGCGCGGCAGGTGCAGGTCGCCCACGGAGATCGCGTCGGCGTCGCCGTGGGCCCGGTGCATCACCTCGGCGGCGGTCCAGACCCCGACGCCCGGGACGGTGCGGAGCCGGCGGGCGGCCTCGTCGCGTTCCATCCCGACGGTCTCCTCCAGGCGGGAGGCGACGCGGGAGGCGCCGACCACCGCGCGGGAGCGCTTGCCGTCGACCCCGGCGCGGACCCACGCCCACGACGGGATCATGGCCCACTCCCGCGGCGAGGGCGAGACGTGCAGCCGGACGCCCGCGGGGGCGCCGGGGGCGGGGATGCCGTAGCGGGCGACCAGGATCTGGTAGGCACGCCGGGCCTCCTGGACGGTGACGCGCTGCTCGAGCACCGCCGGGACCATCGAGTCCCAGACCCGGCCGCTGCGGATGACGCGGAACCCGGCGTTGCGGCGCACGGCGTCGATCAGCTGCCGGTTGCCCGATGCCACGACGAGTTCGGCGAACTCGGCGCGCGCCTGCTCGGTGTCGCCGAGGCCGAGCAGGTCCGGCAGGGTCTTGACGAGCCAGGCGGCGCCGGGACCCCAGGCCTCGGCGTCGACGGTCTCCGGAGTGGCGCGCCGCAGGCGCAGGGTCCCGGGGTCGCCGGCCGGGGTGCGGCAGCCGAGCCACAGGGCGCCGTCGGCGGCGCGGCGGAAGGTGGGGTCGCCGGCACCGCGGCGCAGGGTGCCCACGGACGCTGAGAGGTCGTAGACGGGGTCCACGGGGAGGGTGACGCGGATGTCGGGCTCGGCGGCGCTCTCAGTGGCTCCCGCGGCCTCGGCGGCCCCGTTGCCAGAGGACGAAGACGCCGAGCGGGCATTCGGCACGAACGGACGGCGGCCCGACCCGCGGTAGGCCCCGGACTCCGCGCCTCCGCTGCGGCCCTTCCGGGCAGCCCAGACCGCGCGGATGTCATCGCTTTCGGTCACCGCGCACCTGTTTCGCACCCCGCCCCAGCCAGGCCGACCGCCGACCCGCCGCCGAGTCTCCCACGCTGCGCCTACTCGTCGCTCGAGAACCGGATCGCCTTGTCCGGGATCACCGCGCCGCACCACACCCGGGCGCCGGCCAGCAGTTCGTTCTCGGCGCCGATCACCGCGCCGTCGCCGACCACGACGCAGTCCAGGACCGTGCCCGGGCCGATGCGGGCGCCGACGCCGACGATCGAGCCGGTCACCCGGGCGCCGGCGCCGATCACCGCGCCGGAGTCCACGACCGAGGCGCTGACCCGCGCTCCGGATTCGATCACAGCACCGGCGCCGACCGTGGTGCCGGCGTCCACCCGGGCGTCGGGGGCGACGTCGGCGCCGGCCAGGACCAGGGCCTCGGGGTGGCCGCGGACCTCCGGGGCGGGGACCGCCGAGGACCGCACGCGGCCCATCACCAGGTCCGCCGAGCCCTTGGCGAACGCGGTCGGGGTGCCCAGGTCCAGCCAGTAGGACTGCTCGACCACGCCGAGGACCTTGGCGCCGGCGGCCAGCAGGCCCGGGAAGGTCTCGCGTTCCACCGAGACCCGGCGGCCGGCCGGGATGGCGTCGATGTGGGCGCGCTGGAAGACGTAGCAGCCGGCGTTGATCTGGTCGGTGACGATGTCCTCGGGGCGCTGCGGCTTCTCCAGGAAGGCGGTGACCCAGCCCTCGGCGTCGGTGGGCACCAGGCCGAACGGCCGCGGGTCGGTCACCCGGGACAGGTGCAGGGTGACGTCGGCGCCGCGGTCGCGGTGCGCGTCGACCAGGGCGCGGACGTCGACGCCGGACAGGATGTCGCCGTTGAAGACCAGGACCGGTTCGTCCGGGCCGCTGGTGAGCTTGCCGGCCACGTTGCGGATGGCGCCGGCGGTGTCCAGCGGCACGTCCTCGGTGACGTACTCCAGTTCCAGGCCGAGTTCGGCGCCGTCGCCGAAGTACTCCTGGAAGACCTCGGCCTTGTAGGCGGTGGCGAACACCACGCGGTGCACGCCGGCGTCCTTGGCCCGGACCAGCTGGTGGGTGAGGAACGGGACCCCGGCGACCGGCAGCATCGGCTTGGGCGTGTGCACCGTCAACGGGCGCAGCCGGGTGCCCTTGCCGCCCACCAGAAGGATCGCCTCGGTCACGCTTCGTTCCCCTCGTCGTCGTCCCGCGGGCCGTACCGGGCGCCCGCGCCGTGCGCGCTGTGAAGGCCGTGCGCGCAGCGCACGGCCGTGCGGGCCAGCATAAACGGTCCCCGACGGACGTGGTTGCACAACAGCAGGCTGTTTCCCCCGTATCCTCTCGGCGTGACCGCAGCGAACAGTAGTTTCCCGGGCCTGTGGCGCGCCGCGCTGGCGCAGGGCCCGTCCCGGCCCTTCCTGACGTACTACGACGACCACACCGGCGAGCGGGTGGAGCTGTCGTACGCCACGACCGACAACTGGGTCGCCAAGACCGCCAACCTGATCCAGGACGAACTGGCGCTGGCCCCGGGCGACGAGGTCGCGATCCTGCTGCCGACCCACTGGCAGACCCCGATCTGGCTGCTGGCCTGCTGGACGGCCGGGGTGGTGGCGAGTGTCGGGGAGGATCCGGCGGCCGTGGCCCGGGCCGCGGCGGTGGTCGCCGGGCCGGACAGCCTGGACGAGGCCCTGGCCTGCCCGGGCGAGCGCATCGCGCTGGCGCTGCGGCCCCTGGGCGCGCCGTTCCAGCAGGTGCCGGCCGGCTTCACCGACTACGCCGCGGTCGCGCCGTCCCAGCCGGACGCCTTCACGCCGTACTCGCCGGTCGCCGCCGACGCCCCGGCGCTGATCGCCGACGGCCACCGCTGGACGCAGGGCGAACTCGTCCAGGACGCCGTGGACGCGGCCGAACGCTGGAAGCTCAGCGCCGCCAGCCGGGTGCTCGCCGGCTGCGGCTACGCCTCGCGGCCGGAGATCCGGGCGGCGTTGACCTCCGAGCTCGCCGCCGGCGCTTCCTTGGTACTGTGCCGGAACGTCGACCCGGCTCGGCTGCCGGGGCGGATGGCCGCGGAGAAGGTGAACGCCCGGGTCGCCTCCCTGGGTCCCGGGCAGGGACAGGGGACAGCAGCCGCTGGAACCGCCGAGGGCACCCTCGGCGTCCTCCCGGTCGACTAAGGTCGTCGCACGGGAGGGACCGCGGTCGCGACTCGGGCACGCACCCCGCGGGCCCCGGTGTGAGGAGATTCTGTGGCAGGCGAGCGCAACGCCGAGCCGGCCCCGTGGGAGCGGGCGGCCCGGCAATCCGACGACGCGTGGTACGCGGGGCGGCAAGACGGCCCGCAGTCCGCGGCCGGATACGGCGACGGGTACGACGACGCCGCGCCGGCGCGAGGTGCCCGGCGCGGCTCGCGCGGGGCTCCGGTGCCGTCCCAGGCCGCTCCGGC
>JABFXP010000478.1 GCA_013361685.1 Catenulispora sp. | reverse complement strand
GTGGCGGCGACCGGCGGGCCGAACAGCGCGCCCACGGTGCCGGCGACGGCCAGCGCCAGCCACAGCGGCGTCGGCACCCGGCCGAGCAGCCGGGCGCCGAGCCGGCAGGCCAGGCCGACGTTGATGGCGATGATCGGGTTCTCCGGACCCAGGCTCACGCCGCCGGCCAGCGTCAGCACGGCGGCCAGCGCCAGCGACGGCAGCACCGCCGGCGGCAGCGGCGGGTCGACCAGGCCGGTGGTGGCGGGGTCCCGGCCGGCGTGGCCGGGGACCTTCCACACCACCAGGCCGGCGGCCAGGCCGATGACGGTCAGGACGGTGATGATCCAGCCGGCGGAGTAGGCGCCGATGTCGAGCCGGTCCGGCAGGTGCTGCCAGAGCAGTTCCTGCAGGCGGTTCGCGATCCCGGACAGCAGGATCAGCAGCAGGCTGGAGCCGATGCCGACGAACAGGGCCGGGATCATCAGGGGCAGGAGGACGCGAACGGGGGAACCGGGTGGCGGCTCGTAGTCGGGCGGCCCACCCGCGTCTCCGGACTCTGCCGCGCTCGCGCTCGCCACGGCTTCCAGCCTTCGGCGCCGCCGTCCGGGGCGCACCTGCTGCCACCCGAACGGGGCACCGCGTGGCGTGTCTTGCGCGGTGCGCAGCGGAGGGTTGGGGCCGCGGACCCATAGTGGTGGGAATCAGTGGGGATCAGTGGGTAGAGGTCGGTAAGACCGTCGGTGGATCCCGACGATCCCGAGCGGAGGAGCCACCATGCACGCGATGCATGCGACGCACGCGGTGCTCGCCTCGGCGGTGGCCATGAGCGGCGGCAAGTCGTGGTGGAACCGTCCCATGGTCTGGGCCTCGCTGGCCGCGATCTGTTACGGCGGCTGGCTCGCCGCGCGGCGGGGGCAGCGGCGGCGGGAGCGGGAGGAGGCTGAGGATGCCTCCGAGCTGGCGCAGCATCCGGCGGTGCTGGCGCGCGACGTCGACGGCAGCCCGATGGACGAGGCGATGAACCGGCTGGGGCGGGACTGGCATCCGGAGGAGCGGGCGCCGTAGCGCAGGACCCGGCGGTTGTCGCTCACACCTTCGGCGCAGCTCCGCGTGCCGCCCCGTCAGGACCGTGATCCCCTCGGGCCATGAGCCCACTGCTGGCCGACAGTTGGTACAACCGCGACATCTTCAAGCCCTACCCTGAACTGCTCGTCTTCCTGACCATCGCGACGGGGTTCCTGATCGGGAAGATCCACTACCGCACGATCGCGGTGGGGTCGGTCACCGGCTGCTTGATCATGGGGCTGATCCTCGGCCAGACGAAGGTGCAGATCACCGGGCCGCTGAAGGCGTTCTTCTTCATCTTGTTCCTGTTCGCGCTCGGCTACAAAGTCGGGCCGCAGTTCTTCCGCGGGCTCAAGAAGGACGGGCTGCCGCAGGTCTACCTGTCGCTGATCGTCTGCGTCTCCGGGTTGGCGGTGACCTGGGTCATCGCCAAGGCCGTCGGGTACGGTCCGGGGCTGTCGGCGGGGCTGCTGGCCGGCGGCCTGACGCAGTCCGCGGTGATCGGCGTGTCGCAGCAGGCCATCGGGACGCTGCCGGGCTACGCGCCGCAGCAGATCACCGCTGAGCAGAACCTGGTGCCGGTCGCGTACTCCGTCGGGTACGTGATCGCCACCATCCTCGCGGCGATCACCGTGGCCACGCTGATGCCGAAGTTCCTCAAGCAGGACCTGGCCGTGGAGTCGCGCAAGCTGGCCAAGGAGATGGCCGTGCCCTCGGACGATCCGGACCTGGGCAGCGGCTACTACGAGGTGGTGCAGCGCACCTTCAAGATCACCAACAGCGCCTTCGCCGGGCAGACCGTGCAGCAGTTCGAGGACGCCGCGAAGGCCGCCGGGCGCCGCCTGTATCTCACGAACGTGACGCACGAGGGCGTGCAGCTCGAGCACGACGAGCGGTACCAGAAGCACGTGCTGCTGGTCGGCGACACGGTCGCGCTGTCCGGGCTGCGGGACTCGGTGGTCGAGTACGACCCGGAGCGGATGATCGGGCCGGAGACCGACGACGTGGCGCTGCTCGACTACGAGACCGAACATCTGCACGTCATCGTCAACATGGACGGTCGCGCGCTCGGCAAGTCAGTGGCCGAGCTGCGGCGCGAGCCGGAGATGGTGGGCATCTTCATCGACAAGATGTACCGGGCCGGGTTCCCGTTCCCGTACCGGCTCTCGACCAAGCTGGAGCGCGGCGACACGGTGGTCATCACCGGGCCGAAGCGGCTGACGCACGGTGCCGCCGACATCATCGGCAAGGCGGTGCCGACCAGCTACGCCACCGACATGATGTACGTGGCGGCCGGGGTGTTCGTCGGCGGGCTGATCGGCATCCCGGCGCTGACGCTCGGCGGGGTGCCGGTGGCGCTGTCCACTTCCGGCGGCGCGCTGATCATGGGGCTGATCTTCGGGTGGTTCCGCTCGAAGTACCCGACCTACGGCAACGTCCCGCCGGGCGCGCAGTGGTTCATGGACACCTTCGGGCTGTGCGCGTTCGTCGGCATCGTCGGCATCAACGCCGCGCCGAGCTTCGTCGACGGGCTGAAGAAGGCCGGGGTCGGGATCGTCCTGTGGTCGGCGCTGGTCTGTCTCATCCCGCTGGTCATCGGCTTCGTCGTGGGCCACTACATGATGAAGATGCGCACGCCGCTGCTGATGGCCTCGCTCGCCGGGGCCGAGACCACCACCGCCGCGTTCGGCGCGGTGAACGAGGCCGCCAAGTCGTCCCTTCCCACTCTGGGCTACACCGTTCCCTATGCGGTCAGCAACGTGTTGTTGACCATTTGGGGCTCGGTCATCGTCCTGCTCAACCACTAGGTAAAGGAAGCACCGTGACCGCCACCACCCCCGAGAAGAAGAGCGCGCGCAAGAAGGCCGCCTCCACGCTCAAGAGCGCGGGCGCGTCCCGTAGGACGATCAAGGAGTGGTCCGCTCTGAGCCCCTTCGAGCTCAAGGGTGAGCTCATCGACCTGGCGCAGGACACTCACAAGAAGTCGGCCGCGCAGATGCTCAACGCCGGGCGCGGCAATCCGAACTGGATCGCCACCGGCCCCCGGGAGGCCTACCTCGCACTCGGTGCTTTCGCTCTGGAGGAGTCGCGCCGGGTCTGGACGATGGACAATCTCGGCGGCATGCCGGAGGTGGCCGGCAGTGCCATCCGCTTCGACCGCTTCTGCCTGGCCAACCCCGGCATGACTGGTGTCCGGCTGCTGCGTGACATGGTGGACTACGGCATCACCGAGCTGAAGTTCGACGCCGACGCCTGGGTCGGTGAGCTCACCGACGCCTGGGTCGGCGACCACTACCCGGATCCGCCGCGCGTGTTGAAGCACTGCCAGGAGGTGGTGCGGGCTTACCTGGCGAAGGAGATGTACGGCGGTAAGACGCCGGGGGTGGTCGACGTCTTCCCGACCGAGGGTGGCACCGCGGCCATGTGCTACTTGTTCGACACGCTGGTCACCAACGGCATCCTGGACAAGGGCGACACCATCGCGCTGATGACGCCGATCTTCACGCCCTACATCGAGATTCCCGAGCTTGAGCGGTTCTCGTTCAACGTCGTCCAGGTCAAGTCCGACATGATGACCGAGGACGGCGTCCACATGTGGCGCTATCCGGACTCCGAGGTCGACAAGCTGGCCGATCCGAAGGTCAAGGCGGTGATGCTGGTCAACCCCTCCAACCCGCCGTCGATGGCCATGTCGGATCGGGTCCGCAACCGCATCGCCGACATCGTCAAGAAGAAGAATCCGAATCTGGCCATCATCACCGATGACGTCTACGGCACGTTCGTTCCGGACTTCAAGTCGCTGGCCGCCACCTGTCCGAGGAACACGGCTCTGGTCTACTCGTGGTCGAAGCACTACGGGGCCACCGGCCACCGCCTCGGCGTCATCGCCCTCGCCGCCGACAACGTCTTCGACGAGATGCTCGCCAAGCTCCCCCAGGCGAAGAAGGACGAGTTGAGCAGGCGCTACAGCAGCCTCACGCTCGACCCCACCAAGGTCAGCTTCATCGACCGGCTGGTGGCCGACAGCCGCGCCGTGGCTCTGAACCACACCGCCGGCCTGTCCACTCCCCAGCAGACCATGATGATGATGCTCTCCTTGTTCGATCTGCTCCCGGAGGGTCAGGAGTACAAGCAGCTGCTGCGCAAGATCGTCCACCGTCGCCTGGATCTGCTGATGGAGGGCATCGGTGGGATGCACATCAGCGAAGATCCGGGCCGTGCCTGCTACTACATCGAGCTCGACATCCTGGCCGAGGCGGAGTCGTTCGAGAGCAAGGACTTCGCCGCCTACTTGCAGCAGAACTACGAACCTACGGACGTGGTCTTCCGCTTGGCGCACCAGGCCTCCGTGGTGCTGCTCAACGGCGGCGGCTTCGACGGCCCGGAATGGTCCGTCCGCGTCTCTCTGGCCAACCTCGACGATCTCGACTATCTCAAGATCGGCCATCACCTCCACGCGATCATGGAGGAGTACAAGCAGGAGTGGCATGAGTCGATGGGCTCAAAGGGGTTGAGCGGGCCGAGTCAGTCGAAGGGGTCGAAGGGGTCGCGGGCATCGAAGGCGTGACCGGGCAGGCATGAAACTCCCGACTCGGCGGGGCCAGCGCACACCGCTCCAGGCCCCGCCGACGACACCACCGTCCGTCAGACCAGCGCCACGCCGCCGCCTTCAGCCATCCCCTGCGCGATCTGCCGGTTGATCTGCGCCCACACCTCGGCATCGATCTTCGGCAGCAGGTCCTCCCAGATCAGCAGGCAGGATCCGCGCAGTTGCAGCATGCCCTCCGGCC
Organism: Catenulispora sp.; assembly: GCA_013361685.1. Lineage (GTDB taxonomy): Bacteria > Actinomycetota > Actinomycetes > Streptomycetales > Catenulisporaceae > Catenulispora. Next base: position 928 of record JABFXP010000478.1, on the reverse strand, counting down.
GCCCGGCGAACCACCAGTGCAGGTGCAGCGAGCCGTCTCCGATACGCATCATGTGGACCCGCGCGATGCCGCCGAGCGCCAAGATCGCCCGCTCCACCCGCTGGAACAACATTCCCAATTCGGCAGCGCGATCTTCCGGCAGATCACCGATGTCATAGTGGCCGCGCGGCTCCAGCATCACCAACGCCGGAATCGACGCCGAGCTGACGCTCCGCAACCGCCAGTGCTCGTCAGCCCAGATGTAGGCGTCATCCGCAGCGGCGCATGCCCTGCACTCCTGCCCACCTGGCTCCCCCTCCCGAGGCGGCTCCGGCAGTACCGGCTCCTCCAGCAGCTTGACCTTCAGCTCGCCTTCGAACGGGAAGATCTCCCAGCCTGGTATGCCGTCCGCGTCGAAGGGGATCTGCTGGCCGATCGGCAAGCTTTTGACGTAGTCGCTCGGTTCGGTGGTCATGGTCGAGGAGGATAGTGGGGTGGTGGGTGGTTGTGGGTGGGGTGGGGGTTTGGGGTCTGGGCTGCGGTTGGTGGGGTGGTCATAAAGGCCTTTACGACCTTCGGCCATGGGTGGATGGCTCCGTTGGGGAGCGCAGTTCCGTTGCTGGCTTCGCGAGCGGTGGGGTTGGCGGCTGGCGGGGATAGATCCCGCCCACCCACCCTGCGGGGTTGGCGACCGGGTCGCGCCTCGCGGGTGAGGCGTGCTGGTCGCGTTGTGCTGTCGGGTTGCGGTCTTGTCTCGGGGTTGGCGACTGCGTCGCAGCTCGCGGGTGAGAAAGTCAAAGGCGACAGTCAAAAGCGCCTCCGGCGGGCCTTCGCTCTGGGAGAGGGGCCGGGCTGGGGACATTGGCGGGTTGCTTCGCTGCTGTGGTCCGGCCCGGTCTTCCCGTCGCTCCGGCGCCTGACGGAATCACACCGGCCAGGCGGTGTCAAG
>JABFXP010000354.1 GCA_013361685.1 Catenulispora sp. | reverse complement strand
TTCCCGGTCTCCCGCCCCGCCCCGCCCCGCCTACCCCGTCCTGAGCGGCGGCCCGGTGCTGGCCCGAACAGTCAGCGCCGGCGTCCCCAGCTCCAGCGAACGCGGCGGCTGCCCGCCGACCATCTCCAGCAGGACCCGGGCGGTGTCGCGGCCGTAGGCCTGGATGTCCCAGGACAGCGCGGTCAGGGCCGGTCGGACCAGCAGGCAGAGCTGGGAATCGTCGCCCGCGAGGATGGACAGCTCCGCGGGGACGGTGATCCCCATCTCCTGGGCGACGTTCAGTGCGGCCACGGCCATCACGTCGTTGTCGTAGAGGATGGCGGTGGGGCGGTCGCGGCGGGACAGCAGCAGGCGGGTCGCCTGTGCGCCCTGTTCGGCGGTGTAGTCGGTCTCGGCGACGGCGGGGTCGGCCAGACCGTGCCGGGCCATGGCCTTGCGGAAGGCGGCGACGCGGGCCTGGGTGTGTTCGAGCGTCGGCAGGCCCGCGACCCGGGCGATGTTGCGGTGTCCCAGGGCGACCAGGTAGTCGACGGCGTCCGACACCGCGCCGGCGTCGTCGTTCCACACCGCCCCGGCCCGTACGCCGGGACGCGGACGGCCGACCAGGACAGCCGGAATGCGCAGCTCTTGCAGGACGGGGATGCGGCTGTCCTCATTCCACAGGTCGGTGACCACCACCCCGTCGATCCGGCGCTCCGCCCACGCCAGCCGCATGGCGTCGATGGCCGCGGCGTGGTCCTCGACCACTTGCAGCAGCAACGCCACCCGCTGCTCCGACAGCTCACGCTCGAGTCCGGCGATGAAGCGCATGAAGAACGGCTCCACGCCCAGCGTGTCGGCCGAGCGGGCGATGACCAGCCCGACGCTGCTGGCCCGGGCCCCGCTCAGCGACCGGGCCGCGACGCTGGGACGCCACCCCAGCTCGTCGGCGACCTGGAGGATGCGCTTGCGCGTGGGCTCGGACACGCCGGGGCGTCCGTTGAGCGCGTAGGAGACCGCGCCGGTGGAGACACCGGCGCGGGCTGCTATCTCGGCGATCGTCGTCCGCTTCACCGGGGCTGCCCCCGCAGTTGGTTCGCGTTGCGGAGCACCGTGGGGGACAGGAAGGCCTTCGGGTCGGGCGTGGCGGTCGTGCGGATCTCGAACACCGTGCTCTCGCCGGGCAGGAGCGTGATGAGCGCGGGGTCGGCCCGGGCGTCGGGGGTGACCTTGTCCGCCAGGACTGTCAGGTCCCTTACATACGTCTCAGCCGTCACCGTCACACGGTACCCGGTGGGGGTCCGCTCCACATCGCAGGCCAACTCCGGCTCCGGCAGGCGCGCCGCGACGTCCTCGCGGAACTGCCACAGGGCGCGTCCCTCCGCGGCGTCGGCGACGATCACCTCGACGTCGGCGGCGTCCGGCACCGCGATCCGCGCCGGCAGCGCCCGGGTCGCGACCCCCCGAGCCGGGACCTCCAGCTCGAGGTCGAAACGAGCCAGCTCCGAGCCGTCGAACGTCCGCCGCGTCACCGCCACGGCACCCCGCCACGGCTCGTCGCAGTCGTTGACGGCGACCAGGGCGAGCCCGCCGTCCCGGGGCTGAATCGTCAGCAGCCGATCGGCGAAGGCCCGTCGCAGCGCGTGCCACAGCGGCTTCGGCCGCCCGTCGGCGTCCACGGCCGACCACGAGACCACCGGCCACACATCATTGAGCTGCCACACCACCGCGCCCATGCACAACGGCGCCAGCGACCGCAGATGCTCCACCCCGAACGCCACCGCACGAGCCTGGTTCAGCGACGTCGCCCAGTGCCAGTCCTCGAACGTCTGCGGCGCCGCCACATGCGCCGCCAGCCCCCGCGTCAACTTGCCGAGACCGTCCTCAGCCTTCTGATGCGCCGCCATCGCCGGCGAGTCCGGGCGCAGAGGCTCGTCGTGGACCGCCCGGACCAGCGTGGCCCACGTCGGCGGACCCTGGAACCCGAACTCCGCGACGAAACGCGGACGGTGCCGCCGGTATTCGGTGTAGTCGAGCTCGTTCCAGACATCCCAGATGTGCTTGATCCCGTGCGCGGTCTCGTTCGGATGCAGCTCCGGATCGAAGGAGTAAGGGGAGTTAGGGACGTAGGGCCGAGTCGGGTCGAGCTCCGCCAGCAGCTGCGGAAGGACCTCGGTGTAGTAGCGCCAGCCCCAGCTGCGGCCGTCGAGCTCCTCCGGCCAGCCCCAGTCGTGGTAGCCCCACACGTCCTCGTTCCCGCCGTTCCACAGCGCCAGGGACGGATGCGGACTCAGCCGCGTCACGGCTTCCCGCGCCTCGGCGACCACCTCGGCGAGCAGCGGATCCTCCTCCGGATACGCCGCGCACGCGAACAGGAAGTCCTGCCACACGAGCAGCCCGAGCTCATCGCAGAGCTCGTAGAAATCCTCGCTCTCGTAGATGCCGCCGCCCCACACGCGGATCAGGTTCGCGTTCGCCTCGCACGCCTGCTCCAGCCGATCGGCATACACCTTGCGCGTCACCCGCGACGGAAAACAGTCACCGGGGATCCAGTTGAACCCCTTGGCGAACACCGGCCGGTCGTTGACGACCACCGTGAACGGTGTGCCCTCCGCGTCGGGCGTGACGTCGACCGCCACGGTGCGGAACCCGATCCGGCCCCGCCATTCGTCCAGGACTGATCCGCCGTCGTGCAGCGAGACCGCGACGTCGTACAACGGCTGGTCCCCGTACCCGCGCGGCCACCACCGGCGCGCCTCCGGCACCCGCACCTCGACGATGGCCGACTCCCGTCCCGCCGGCAGGTGTGCGCTGGTGACCGCGTCACCGACCGACACCTCCAGCCGCAGCGGCTCCGCAGCCCCGGCCGCCCCGGCCGCCCACCGCAGGTCCACGTGCGCGTGGACGACACCGTCGGTCCCGTCGAACTCCACCAGCGGCCGGACGCCGTCGATGCCGGCCCGCCGCCAGGTCTGCAGGTACAGCGGCCGCCAGATGCCGGCGGTCAGGATCTCCGGACCCCAGTCCCATCCGTAGTCGCACGCCATCTTGCGGATCGCGTTATAAGGGTGCCGATTCACGTGGGGCCGCTCGCCCAGCGTGCGCGCCGCGTCTTCGGCGGCGGTCAGGGCACCGGTGAAGGTCACCGACAGGGTATTGCGACCGGTGCGCAGCAGGTCGGCGACCGGAAACCGGTACGAGCGGTGCATGTTGCCGGTCTCGCCGATCACCGTGCCGTTCAGCCGCACGGCGGCGACCGTGTCCAGTCCCAGCGCCACCAGGTCCACGACCGGCGGTTCGGCTCCGGATCCGGTACCGGCCGCAGCTCCGGCACCGTCCCAGTCGAACGTGGTCTCGTAGTGCCAGTCGGTCCGCCCGATCCACGCCAGCGCCGCTTCGTTCTCGTCCAGGTACGGATCCGGGATCACCCCGGCGGCCAGCAGGTCCAGGTGCACGCTGCCCGGCACGGCGGCCGGCACCGCCACCCCGGTCAGGTACTCGGGCACCGCGCCGCCGACGGCGCGCACGGTCCAGGCGGAGTCGAGGTCGATGCGCGTCATTTCATCGCCCCGCGGGTGAAACCGTTGTAGATGAAGCGTTGCAAGAACAAGAAGACCACCAGGGTAGGAATGATCACGAGAACGGCCCCGGCGCAGATGATCTCCCAGTGCGCGCCGTAAGGGCCCTTGAAGTAGTACAGCGAGGTGGAGATGACGCCGAGATCCGGCGAGGGCATGTAGAGGAACGGCGTGTAGAAGTCGTTGTAGATGACCACGCCCTTGACGATCACGACCGTCGCGATCGCCGGTTTCATCAGCGGCAGGATCACCTGGAAGTAGATGCGCAGCGCCGAGGCGCCGTCGATGCGCGCCGCCTCGTCCAGCGACACCGGGATCGAGCGCATGAACTGCAGGAAGATCATGATGGAGACGATGTCGGTGCCCATGTAGAGCGCGATCGGCGCCCAGCGGGTGTCGAAGATGCCGAACGAGTTGATGATCTGGAAGGTCGCCACCTGCGTGGTGACGCCCGGCACCAGCGCGGCCAGCAGGAACAGCCCGATCGTCAGCCGCCGCAGGCGGAACCGGTAGCGGTCGATGGCGTAGGCGGTCATCGAGCCGATCAGCACGGTCCCGGTCACCGAGAGCACCAGGATGAACGCGGTGTTCCCGAAAGCCCGGAGCATGTGCCCCTTGCTGAACGCGACCTGGAAGTTGTGGAAGTTGAACCAGTCGTGCGGCGGCTGGAGCGGCCCTCCGTTCTGGGACTCGGTCTCGGACTTGAACGCCGCCATGAAGACCACCACGAGCGGCAGCAGCGTGGCGACGGCGGCGGCGACCAGGGAGAGGTACTTGCCGGTGACGGCGACCCGCGCCCGCGCCGAACGCGGGGCGCGCGCGGCCCCGCCGGCCGGAGCGGTGGAGGAGCTCACGTCAGGTCCACCCCTTCGTCCGGCACCAGGATCCGCTGGATCCAGGTGACCACCAGCACGATGCCGAGCAGCACCACCGCCGCGGCCGAGGCCAGGCCCACTTTGTTGAACTGGAAGGCGAGCTTCACCGTCTGGATCACGAACGTCGTCGTGCCGTTGGAGCCGCCGGTCATGATGTAGGGGATCTCGAACGCGGACAGCGACCCGGACACCACCAGGATCGCGGCCAGGCTGACCACCGGCCGGATGCCCGGCAGGATCAGGTACCGCACCTGGTGCCAGCGGTTCGCGCCGTCCAGGTCCGCCGCCTCGTAGATCTCGCCCGGGATCGACTGGATCGCCCCGAGGAAGAGCACGAAGTTCAGCCCGAGGTACCGCCACAGCGACACCGACGCCAGCGACCAGTTGGCCAGCTTCGGATCGCCCAGCCACAGGTGCTCGCCGTGGATGCCGGCCAGCCGCAGCACCGAGTCCAGAGTGCCGCCGGGCTGGAAGAAGTACAGGAACACGAAGCCGATGGCGACGCCGTTGATCAGATACGGGAAGAACAGCACGCCCTTGAAGAAGTTGCGGAACCGGACGTTGAAGCTCAGTACCGTCGCGAAATACAGGGCCAGCACCATCTGCACCGCGCCGGAGGCCAGGTAGAACAGGCTCACGAAGAACACCCGGAACAGGTCCGGCCGGGTGAACAGCTCCGAGTAGTTGGCCGTCCCCACCAGCTTGCGGTCCGGGCTGAAGCCGTCCCAGTCGGTGAAGGAGTAGTAGAGCATGTTGGCCACCGGCGTGTAGGTGAACGTCAGCAGCAGGGCCACCGGCACGGCCAGGAACAGCCACGGCGTCGCCTTGCGCAGCAAGGCGCGCCGGGGACGGGGCCGCCCGGGCCGGAGCCCGGTCGGCCGCGCTGATATCGCCGATGTCGCCGGTCCGCCGCCGGGAGCCGGCTGTGCGGGGTGAGCTGATGCCGCCGTGTCAGCTGTCTGAGCCATGGTGGATCAGGATCCTGCCGACTTGACCGCCGCGGCCCACTTCTTGTCCAGGTCGGCGAAGTCGCCGTCCAGGGTGCCGCCGCCGGCGCCGCGCGCCAGGTCCACGATGTGCTGCCGGTAGTCCGGCTTGTTCAGGCCGATCTCCGACTCGTTGTCGATCTTCGACACCAGGGCGTTCTTGTCCTGGCTCAGCTCGATGAACTGCACGCCGGCGTCCTGGTACGCCTTCAGCTCGGCCGGGAGCGTCCCGGTCTTCAGCGTCGGCAGCAGGGCCTGGTCCTGGGCGTAGGTGCTCTTGTCCACGAACCAGTCGACCCACGCCCGCGCGGCGGCCTTGTGCTGGGAGTGGATGCTCACAGCCTCCATGTAGTCCGGGGAGATCACCGAGCAGAAGTGGCCGTCGACCTGCGCGGGATACGGCATGAAGCCGATGTTCGCCGGGTCCTGGCCGCCGGTCTTGGCCGCCGCCTTCATCTGCGAGATGGCCCAGGACGCCAGCGCCAGCGTGCCGATCTTGCCGGCGGCGATCTGGCCCTTGGAGCCCTCCCACGCGGTCGTCGTCGGGTCCTTCTCGGTCAGTCCGTCGTGCACCACGTTGTAGAGCAGCGTGTCGATGCCGTTGAGTTCCTTGCCCGCGGCCCACGGCGCGGGGTCGGTGGCGAGGTTGTCGTTGGCCTTCGGGTCGCAACTGGCCTCGCCGAGGTAGGACTGCCAGGCGGTCATCGGCCAGCCCTCGTGGTAGATCGTGTAGAGCGGGATGGCTTGGCCTTTGTCCTTGATGGCCTTCAGATCGGCGAGGAACTCCTCCGGCGTCTTCGGCCAGCTGCTGACGCCGGCCTGCTGCCAGACCGCCTTGTTGTAGACCATGCCGGTGGCGTTGCCGTTGATGGCGATGCCGTAGACCTGGCCGTTGTCGGTGCCCTTGTCGATGAAGCGGTACTTCTGGCCCAGCTCCGCCGGGGTACCGAGCGGGGCGAAGAACTTCGGGTAGTCGTCGACCGGCACCGCCGCCGGGATCATCAGCACGTCGCCGTAGTCGTCGCTGTTCAGCCGGATCTTCACATCGCCCTCGTAGTCGACGATCGGCTCGAACTTGACGTGCACGTTCGGGTAGATCTTGGTGAACTCCGCGGCGTACCGGGCCAGCGTGCCGTCCGCGGCCAGGTCCGTCTTGTGGGTCAGCACCGTGATGTCGCCGCTGACCTTCGAGGGGTCGGACGGCGGCGCGGCGGTGGCGGCCGGACCGCCGCCGCCGTGTGCCCCGCCGGAACAGGCCGCCATCGCCATCGTGCACGCCATCACCGCGGCCGCCATGGCCGCCGATCGCTTCCGCATGTGCCGTCTCCCGGGTCGTGGGTTGGAAGGTACAGCTGTGTGATCGAGATCTCTTACACGTTTAAGTTCACGGCGAACGGATGTCTCCGTTCGGCTTGGCGAGGAAGCTAGGCCGTGGCCTGCGGCATCGTCAAGACATCGCAATGCTTTCGTTACCTTCCGCCGGTGTCGACGTCGCTGTGAGCTTAAGTGTGTAAGACGGGAGAGGACGGGCCGAAGCTTGATACACCTCTGGACGTCACGATCACGCAGCTTTACCGTTTACGCTCATGGCCTTCCTCTCCATGGAGCTCGCGGATCTGGTGAAGTACCGGCCGGAGCGCACCGAGCCCGACGATTTCGACGCGTTCTGGGCGGACACGCTGTCCGCGGCCCGCGACGCCGCGCCGGCCACGCTGCGCGCCGAAGACGTCGCGACGGCGCTGACGACGGTCAGCGTGCAGGACGTGACGTTCCCCGGCTTCGGCGGACAACCGATCAAGGGCTGGCTGGTGCGGCCGGCCGGCGTCGAGGGTCCGCTGCCGGCGGTGGTGACGTACGTCGGCTACGGCGGTGGGCGCGGCCTGCCGCACGATCACCTGGTGTGGGCCAGCGCCGGTTATGCGCAGTTCGTGATGGACACCCGCGGCCAGGGCGCCGCCTGGTCCGTCGGCGACACCCCGGACGACGGCCCCGGGGCGGGCCCGGCGTATCCGGGCTCGATGACGCGCGGCATCCTGGACCCGGCCACGTACTACTACCGGCGCGTTTTCACCGACGCTGTACGTGCGGTCGACGCGGTGCGGGCGCATCCGGGCATCGACGCCGAGCGGGTCGTGGTGGCCGGCGGCAGCCAGGGCGGGGGCATCGCGCTCGCGGTCGCCGGCCTGGTGCCGGACGTGGCGGGAGTGATCGCGGACGTGCCGTTCTTGCAGCACATACGCAAGGCCACCGAGATCACCGACGAGTTCCCGTACAAGGAGGTCGCGGACTTCTGTAAAACCCACCGCGACAAGATCGACAGGGTTTTCCAGACCTTGTCCTACTTCGACGGCCTGAACTTCGCCGCCCGCGCCACGGCTCCGGCGCTGTACTCCGTGGCGCTGATGGACGAGATCTGCCCGCCGCAGACGGTCTACGCGTCGTACAACCACTACGTCGGGCCGAAGGAGATCAGCGTTTATCCGTACAACGGGCATGAGGGCGGCGGGGGCCACCACGTCCCGGTCGCGCTGGGCTTCGCGGCGTCGGTGATCGGCTGAAGTTCGCAGAGCATTGACACGCCGCCATGGCGTCAACTACAAGTTGACGCCATGGCGGCGGACGGGGGACCGGGGTTCATCCGGCGGCACCAGGCGCGCGGTAGTGATCTCGGCGATTTCGGGCGCTTCTGGAGTGCGCGAACGCTCTCCATCCTCGGCGACCAGATCGCCGCGGTCGCGATGACGGCCTATTCCTACGAGCTCAGCCGTAGCGCGGCGGTCACCGGCATGATGGTGGCGGCCCTGACCGTGCCCCGGCTCATCTCCCCGTTCGCCGGTGCGGTCGCCGACCGGTCGGAGGCGCGGGCCGTGATGCTCCGGCTCGATCTCGCGCAGGCGGCGGTCGTCGCGGTGATCGCGCTGGTCGACCGGAGCGTGCCGGTGCTGCTGGCCGGCGCGACAGTCCTTACGCTGCTGGCCGCTTTCCACCTTCCGGCGGGGCGCAGGTCCATCGCTCTGCTCGCGCCCGCCGAACAGACCGGACGTGCCTACGCGGCCATCGGCGTCTCCTGGAACCTGGGGTGGGCGGCGGGTCCTGCGCTCGGCAGCGGGCTGCTGGCGCTCGGCGGGTTCCGGTGGGCGCTCGGGGCGGACCTCGTCAGCTTTCTGATATCCGCGCTGCTCGTTCGCCGGCTGCCCGCGCTTCCGCCGGCCGACAGCGCAATGGGGGAGAGCGGGACGGCCGGCCTGGCGCAGGTCGCGCACTCGCTGCGCGTCGGCCTCGGTTGTCTCGTGCGTACGCCTCAGTTGCGGGCCGTGGCGCTGAACCTGGTGTGCGTGGTCGGGCTCGGCTCGATCGACACCGTCGCGCTGATCACGCTCACCGCGCGGACGCTGGGCTCGGGCCAGGCGGGGTACGCCCTGCTCGCGTCGGCGGCGGGAGTGGGGATGCTGTGCGGCTCCCTCGTCGTCGCCGGGCTGCGCGAACTCGACGCCGCGGCGCTCCTGGTCGGCGGACAGGCGTGCGTCGCGGCCGGTCTGGCCGCGACCGGCGCGGCACCGGACCAGCTGGCGGCCATGGCGGCCCAGGCGCTGATGGGCATCGGCAACGGTGTCGAGAATGTGGGCTCGGACATCATCACGCAGCAGGCGGCGCCGCAAGAAGTGATCGGCACCGTCTCCGGGGCCATGAGCGTCGCCCCCTACCTCGGATACCTCATCGGATCCGTGACAGCCCCCTTACTCGTCGGTGCGCTTGGTCCGCGCGGTGCGCTGTTCGCGATCGCGCCCGGTGTGCTCCTCGCCGCGCTCGGCGTGCGCATCGCCCTGCGCGGCAAGCCTTCTGGACGGCGTTGCAACTTTCATCGGGCCCCGCGCCGCTGAACGGCCGCGCCGAATTCCCGCGACTCAGAACATTGACGGACTCCGCAGGCCGCCTTACGGTGCCGGTATTTCGAACACCATCCGATATCCCGGACACATGCCGTGTGTCCCGGGCGGAAACGAGAGGCCCGCATGAGACGATCACTGTTGCTCCGTCTGATACCGGCTCTGGCCGTGGTCGCCGTCGCCGGTATCGGCGGCGGTCCGGCTGCCGGGGCGGCGGCGCGAACCGGATCCGCGGTATCAGGCGCGGAGTCAGGCGCCGTGCCGGATTCGGTGTCAGGCAAGGCTTCCGGCGTCGTGCCGGGGGTGACCGGCGCGGCCGCGCGACAGGCGGCCGGGGCCGGAGCCGACCGGTTCCGTCAGCTCACCGAGAACCGCGTCCGGGCGGCGGCAGCCGCAGCCGCAGCCCCCGCCGGCGCGGACGCCCAGCTCCACACCAGCTGGGGCATCAACCTTCCGAACAACGTCAGCCACGGTCTCAAAGCCCTGCAAAGCGTGGTCGGCGGCGCCCAGCCGACCACCGGCGGCGACTTCGTCTACGCCCCGACCGCCATCCCGGCCAGCGGCGCCTGCATCGAGATCACCACCGCCTACACCCCGGACGGTCCCGACCTGTGGGCCTGGGACTGGTGCGGCGGACGCGACGGCGTCGGCAAGCTCACGCCGATGGACGCGACCTTCCTGGCCACCTACACCACCACCGTCAACGGGCACCCCGCCTACAGCCTCGACGAGCACCAGACTTCGGCGTCGACCAACACCTGGACCGCGTATCTGTACAACTACCAGACCCGCGCCTGGGACACGTTCTTCACCAGCTCCGGAACCTACGACCTGCCGCAGTACCCCTTCGGCTGGGACATGTTCGAGGTCTACACCACCCCCGACCCCGCCACCGGTGCCGGGTACTACTGCCACGACCTGCTCGGCAAGACCTTCGAGAGCAGCAGCGTCACCGTCCTGGCCGGCTCCACGTGGACCCCGGCCGCCCCCGCCAACAGTTCCCCGGACAGCACCCCGCCCGCGCCGGGCAGCAGCTTGGACTGTCCCGCCCTGGCGATCACCCTGGCCCACGCGAACGACGACTGGGTGGCCCGCATCGGCGGCACCGGCGGGCAGCCCCAGTCCTACGAGGCTGAGGCGTCGGCGAACACGCTGGGCGGCCAGGCCGCCGTCCGCACCTCCCCGAACGCCTCCGGCGGCGCCCTGGTCGGCTACATCGGCAACGGCACCGCGAACTTCGACCAGATCAACAACGTCACCGTCGCCACCGCCGGCTCGCATCAGGTGACGGTCTACTACGCCGCCGGCTCGGGCCGGTCGCTCACGATCAGCGTGAACGGCGCGGCACCGGTCGGCATCAGCACGCCGAGCACCGGAGGCTGGGACACGATCGGCTCGGTCACCATGACCCTGAACCTGGCTGCCGGCGGCAACACGCTGCGGCTGGGGAATGCGAGCGGGTGGGCTCCGGACGTCGACCGCGTCGTCGTGTCCTGATCCTCGATCGGTCGCGCGTCCCTCGGGATCACGATTGCGCAAAGTACGAGAGCTGTTAAGGCGTTTCCTGATCGAAGGGAACAGCGGACGGCGAAGATGAACCCGTGCTTGTCGGCCGTGAGACCGGTGTCGGTGTTGGCGTCCTGCGCCTGTTCGGTCTGACCGACGTCCCCGCTGGGATCAGACCCCTGATCACCGCCTCGGCGCTCCAGGGTCTTGCGACGTCGGGTTTCTCCTCCTACGTCGCGATCTGGGCCGTGCAGCGCCTGCACGCCGCGCCCGGGGCGGTCGGCGTGGCGCTGTTCCTGCGCGCCGGGGCGGGGATCGGCTCGGGATACCTCGGCGGCCGGTTCTCCGACCGGCGCGGCCGGCGGCCGGTGATCCTGGCGAGCTGGCTGGCCCAGGCGTTGTGCATCGCGGCGTTCACCCTCGCCGGCCGGCACGTGCTGCTCGGACTCGCGCTGATCGTCGCCTTCGGGCCGCTGGGACCGCCCGGCAGCGCCGCGTCGTCGGCGCTGATCGCCGACGCGGTCCCGGCCGCCGAACGGGGCTCGGCCTTCGCGGCCATGCGGGTCCTGCGCAGCATGTCGGTGATCCTCGGGCCGCCCGGTGCGGCGCTGCTGGTCGCGGTCGGCGGCTGGCCCACGATGTTCGGCGGCCTGGCGGCGTGCAGCTTCGCGGCGGTCGTCGTGGCGCGGGTGCTGATCCACGACCCGCCCCGCCGGGACGGCGTCGCGGACGGGCATCAGGAGGCTGATCGCGGGCTCTGGCGCGACGGCATGTTCCTGCTGTTCCTGTCCTCCGTCACGCTGATCACGCTGACCATGGCCGCGACCGACCGGTTCCTGCCGGTGGCGGCGGTGTCGTCCTACCACCTGCCGGTCTCGGCCTGGGGCGCGCTCATCGCCTTGAACCCGGTGCTGATCGTGCTGTTCCAGGCCCGCGTCACCCGGCTCGGCGACCGGCTGCCGCGGCGGCTGCTGGTGGCCGTGGCAGCGGCGCTGACCGGCGGCCCGTTCCTGTTGTTCCTGCTGGACACCTCGGCGGCGATGATCGCGGCGGTGGTCGTGCTGTCGACGTTCGGCGAGATCGTGTGGACGCCCACGGCGCAGGCCCTCGCGGCGGAGCTGGCGCCGCCCGCGCGGCGCGGGGCGTACCTCGGGGCCTTCGACGGCTCGGTGTCGCTGGCCTACGCGGTCGGGCCGATGGCGGCGCTGGAGATCCACGGCGCTGTGGGCGACGCCCCGGTGTGGTGGTCCGGGGCCGCCGCGGCCGCCGTCGGGGCGGTGCTGGCCGGCGTCGCGTTGCTCAATGCGGGGCGGACATGAAGGTGCGGTGGAACAAGCGGCGCCAGCGGGTGCTGTCGCGCCGGACGCACAGGACCAGCGTCAGCAGTGCCAGGGCCGGGGGATACCAGAGAAACGGGCTGATGCTCTGGCTGTCGCCGGTGGTGCCGAGGATGTCGGCGAGGTCGTGCCGGCGGTCGTCGAAGTCGCCGGCGATGGAGACGGCGTAGACGACGGTCTCCGCGAGCGCGGCCACGGCCAGGACGTACCCGAGGACCTTCCAGCCGCGGCGGATGCCGGGTATCGCCCAGAACAGCAAGGCCAGCAGGAGGCTGAGGTAGACGCTGATGCCCACCCCGATCGACCAGTTGCTGTCGTAGTGCCAGGCCTCCATGAATCCGACGTGCAGGCCGTTGTCGTAGGTGATCGTGTCGGAGCTGGAGGTGTCCACGTGCAGGATCGGCACGAACGGCATCGCGGCCAGCAGCAGGAACGGAACCGCCCGCCGCGCCGCCCGCAGCGGGGCAGGCAGCCGGGTCGTCCTGGCGGACGTCGCCGGGATCGCGGGCGTGGCCCACTCCGCCGTCGCGGTCATGGTCAGCGCGGCACCTGAACCATCCGAGCCGTCCGAACCCGACGAACCCGACGAACCCGCCGCCTGCGACGGCGCCGCGTCCAGAATCCGCAGCGCCTGCGCGACATCCGGCCGGCTGTTCGGGTCCTTCTTCAGCAGGGCGCCGAGCAGCGGCGTCAACGAACCGGCCCGCGACGGCGCCGGGACGTCCTCGAACAGCACCGCGCCCAACGTCGCGGCCGCCGTGTCCCGGGCGAACGCCGAGACACCCTCGACCGCGTGATACAGCGTGGCGCCGAGCGAGAACATGTCGGCGGCCGGCCGGCTCTCCTCGCCCTTGGCCCGCTCCGGCGCCAGGTACTCCACCGAGCCGATGAAGTGCCCGGCGGTCGTCAGCCGCGTATCAGAGGTCAGCACCGCGATCCCGAAGTCGGTCAGCAGCACCCGGCCGTCGTCGGTGAGCATCACGTTCGCGGGCTTGACGTCGCGGTGCACGATCCCGGCCGCGTGCGACGCCCCGAGCGCGCTCAGCACGGCCCGCGCCACCTGCGTCGCATGGGAGACCGACAGTGGTCCGTGGTCGCGCAGATGCTCGGCCAGCGACCGGCCGGGGATCAGCTCCATGACGATCCACGGGGTGCCGTCGTCGATCACCACGTCGTGCACGCTGACGATGTGCGGGTTGCTGCGCAGGCGGGCGGCGTTGCGGGCCTCGCGGCCGGCGCGGGTCAACCGGTCGGCGCGCTCGGCGTCGCTGAGCTCCGGCGGCAGGACGACCTCTTTGATCGCGACCTCGACGTCCAGCGAGGTGTCGACGGCCCGCCAGACTCGCCCGAAGCCGCCCGCCCCGAGCCGGTCGATCAGCCGGTAACGCCCGCCGACCAGGCGTCCGGGCACGGCCACCGAACGCGTAGGTTCCTCCGGAGTCGACACCGCGTCACCACCCCACCCTCGAACGTCACAATCCGGGGAGAGGCTACTCGGTGAGTCGGTGCTCGAGTAAGCGGGACTAACTCACAGTAGCGCCGTTGAGGGTTTCCACCGTCGCCACGAGCGGGGCCAGCCGCGGATCGGCCGCCGCCGCGTCGAGGGCCTCGCGCAGCGCGGCGTCGTGCGTCGGCCGGGCCTGGGCGAGCAGTTCCAGGCCGGCGGGGGTGACGTTGGTGTAGATGCCGCGCCGGTCGGTGGGGCACAGGTACCGCTCCAGCAGGCCGCGGTCTTCCAGCCGGGTGACCAGCCGGGTGGTGGCGCTCTGGCTGAGCACGACGGCGTCGGCGACCTGGTTCATCCGCAGGTGGCCGCCCTCGCCGTCGTGCTGGTGGCTGAGCACTTCCAGCAGCGAGTACTCGCGGGGGCTGAGGTCGTGGGCGGCCTGGAGCGCGCGCTCGAGGTGGCTGTCGATCCGGCCGTGCAGCAGCGAGAGGGCGTACCAGCCGGGCGCCGCGCGCAGAGCTGCGGTATCGGCGGTGCTGATGGCGTCGGTGTCGGCGTCGAGGGCGGTCATGGCGCCTCCTTCACTAGCCAGTATACCGCGCGTGCAATCGTTGCGCTTGCAAGTACATGCGTCTGCAATTATTGTTGCCGCCTGTAAGCCTCTCAAGCAACCGCATGGAAGGACCTCCCATGCCGCTCGCACTCCTGGCGCTGGCCATCGGCGCCTTCGGGATCGGCACCACCGAATTCGTGGTCATGGGCCTGCTGCCGCAGATCGCCGCCGACTACGGCGTCACGATCCCCTCGGCGGGCCTGCTCGTCACCGGCTACGCGCTCGGCGTCATGGCCGGCGCCCCGCTGATGACCGCACTCGGCACCAAGATCAACCGCAAGACCATGCTCATGCTCCTCATGGGCCTGTTCATCGTCGGCAACCTGCTCTCCGCCCTCGCCCCGGCCTTCCCCCTGATGCTGGCCGGCCGCATCGTCACCTCACTGGCCCACGGCGCCTTCTTCGGCATCGGCTCGGTGGTCGCCGCCGACCTGGTCGCCCCCACCAAGAAGGCCGGCGCCATCGCCACCATGTTCACCGGCCTCACCGTCGCCAACATCGTCGGCGTCCCCCTGGGCACGTACATAGGCCAGGCCGTGGGCTGGCGCGCCACCTTCGCCGGCGTAGCGGCCCTGGGCATAGTCGGCCTGCTCGGCATCGCCAAGCTGGTCCCCCAACTACCCCGCCCCGAAGGCACCCACCTGCGCACCGAACTGGCCGCCTTCCGCAACACCCAGGTCGTCCTGGCCATGGCGATGACCGTCCTCGGCTTCGGCGGCGTCTTCGCCGCGATCACCTACATCGCCCCGATGACGACCCACGTCACCGGCTACTCCGACGGCGCAGTGACCTGGCTGCTGGTCCTCTTCGGCATCGGCATGTTCCTCGGCAACCTCCTCGGCGGCCGCTACGCCGACCGCAAGCTGATGCCGATGCTCTACACCTCCCTCGGCGGCCTGGCCGTCGTCCTGGCGACATTCACCCTCACCGCCCACAACAAGATCGCCGCAGCAATAACGATCCTGCTCATCGGCGCCCTGGGCTTCGCCACCGTCCCACCCCTCCAAAAGCGCGTCCTGGACCAATCCCACGGCGCCCCCACCCTCGCCTCAGCCGTCAACATCGGCGCCTTCAACCTCGGCAACGCCCTCTCCGCCTGGCTCGGCGGCCTGGTGATCAGCGCCGGCCTCGGCTACACCGCCCCGAACTGGGTCGGTGCTCTGCTGGCGGCCTCCGCACTGGTGCTGGCCGTGGTGTCGGCGACCTTGGAACGCCGCTCGGTCCCCGCAGCGGACGCCGCGGAACCGATGCCTATTGACTACGCTGTGATGCTCTCTCTACGGTGAGTGACGTTCGCGACACGACGACGGGGGGATCGTGGCGGCTATGCCTGACCTGTACGTGGACCTGCAAGGAATCGACGGCTTCGCCGACAAGCTCGACGGCGTCCGCGGCGCGTTCGACGCCTCCACGATGAACATCTCAGGCTTCGCCGATCAGGTGGGCGGCCCGGACCTCGCCGAGGCGCTGAACGAGTTCGGGCAGCGGTGGACGTCGGGGCGGGAGATCTTGACGTCCTATTTCAGCGCCCTGTCCGACATGGCACGCGCGTCGACCGCGAAGCTGCGCGCGACGGACAAGGACCTGGCCGACGATGCGGCCCGCTGAGAAGGACGGCGCGCGTCCGAACGACTGGTGGATCGTCGGCCTGGACGCAGACCCGGCTCCGGGCGACGGCACCGCGACCGCGGTGCTGGCCGGCAGCCTCCGCAGCACGGGCGACGACGCGTACCAGGCCCGACAGGGTGTCACGGCCCTGCTTCAGGACAAGGCGCTCGTCTCCTGGCTGGGCAAGTCCGGCGAGGCGTTCAAAGGCGCGTGCGCGCCGTTTCCGGATCAGCTCGCGAGCATGTTCAACAGCTTCAACGACGCTGCCGCCGCGCTGGACAAGTACCGTTCGATCCTGATCACCACGCAAGCCGATGCCGACACCGCACTGGCCAGCGCCCGCGAGGCGCTGGAGAGCGTCGGTCTCACCTCCGACAGCGCACACGGCTTGGCCGGCATCAGCGATGACACGGCGTACCTGCACCGTGTGCTGGTGCTTCTGCAGTCGACGCAGCCGGCCCCGTCGCCGGGTACTGTCTCGGCAGAGCAGACCCCGGGCACGACGCCGTCCGCGTCTGCGTCCGGGTCGGCGTCGTCACCGCCGTCACCATCGGCATCTGCGACGCTGCCGAGCACGCCCCAGGCTTCGCAGGGCCCGGGCCCGTGGGCGATCGGCGGGGGAGTCGGCCCCTCGACGCCCGAGGTCCAGCGGGCGTTCGAGCAGATCCACCAGGCACGCGGGGCGGTCGTGCACGCAAGGAACACGTGGTCTGACGCTCAGCGGAACGCGGTGAACAATATCCGGAACGCCGCGGACACCGCGGTGCTGGCTCTGGGATGGGCCGCCGGGGGACCGGGAGGCACGTTCGCCCAACGGTTCGCCGCGTTGGGCGGGAACCCCGCCGATCTGGTGCTGCCGGCCGAGGCCGCGTCCGACCTCGACGAGTCCGGCCTGCCTGCTGCCGACGCCTCCGCTGTCGACGTCATGGCGTGGTGGTCGAGCCTGAGCCCGGCTCAGCGGGCGGTGTGGGAGTCCGAGCATCCGGAGCAGATCGGTTCGCTGGACGGGATACCTGCTGATGTGCGGGACCAGGTGAACCGGAAGCTGCTGGACGCGAAGATCGCGCAGTTGGAACAGAGTGGTTCGGACCCGGCGATGCTGGATACCTTGAAGCATCTGCGTGATTCGCTCAACGTGTCGGGGCCGGTGCTGAGGAGCAACAACCATCAACCCTTTAAAAGCGGGGCCACTGGTCTCTTCGACACGCCGATGCCGCCGCTGTATCTGCTGCACTTCGACACTTCCGGGAACGGTCATTTGATTATGGCCGCCGGCGATCCAGATACTGCGCAGAATGTTGTGACCTACGTGCCCGGCCTGGGGACGAAGCTGGGCAAGCACATGATTGACAACGATATCCCGCATACGGAAAACCTCTACCTCCAGGCAATGGACAACCATCCTGGTACGACGGTCTCCTCGGTGTTCTGGCTCGGCTATGACGCTCCACAAATGGTCGATGGTGCGGACGGTATAACACACATCATCGACGTCTCACAAAACGCTAACGCAGAAGCCGGAGCCCCAAAGCTCGCCGCCTTTCTCAATGGCCTGCACGCAACCAGTACTGCCTCTGGACCGGTCCACTACACCGCCCTCGGTCACAGTTACGGATCGCTCGTCGTCGGTACCGCAGCCGCGCTGCCGGGCGGAATCCCAGTCGGAGACATTGTGTTCGCCGGAAGTCCTGGAGTGGGTGTGAACCATGCCTCCGCTCTGAACATTCCGGCAGGCCACGTCTGGGCGGGAGCTGCGGGCAACGATCCGGTTCCGAAGCTGCAGACGCTGTACGACATGGGTGTTTATGCCGCCCCCCTTGCTCCCACCAATGACATCCCAGTCGTCGGGCCGCTGATGAACGCGGGTCTGGACGCCAATGCAGTCGGTGAATACATCCACAACCAGTTCAGCGTCGACACTCATGGCGGATGGTTCAGTCAGAACCCGGTGGCTTCGGAGTTCGGCGGAAAGGTCTTCACTGTCGCGCCCGGTGACACCGGTTCTCTGGGTATGGACGCCCATGGGGAATACTTCGATCCGGTTCCTCGGGCCGGCGGCAGCCTTAGCAGCGGGGCCAGCTTGGACAACATGGCGAACATCATCACCGGCGACTACGGAAGCGTGTACTGATCATGACGATGTCCGGTGCTGGCCCGGTAGCCCCGAAACCAACTCATCACTACGCACGCTGGGTCGGCCTTGGCGTAGGCGCGGCGGTGGTCGTGGTGGGGGCGGTAGTGGGGTGGCGCGTCTGGGACCATTTCACGCACAAGATCAGTCAGACGACCGCGAAGCAGAAGGTCGGGCAGGCGTTCGACGCCATGGCCCAGGCAACCGGTGTCAATCGTCAGGACTTCGAGCCGGGGATGGCCCTCGAACACTGTGACAACGGTATGGGCGGTTACGACGGCTGGAAGGTGTATTCAGAAGGCGGGCTGCAAAATCAGACCCGGGAAGGCGCTCTCGCGATGGCCGAGAAGCTGAGCGCCTACCTGCGAACGGCTGGCTATTCGGAGGTCAAAGAGACTACCGATGCCCGCAGTGTCCGCGTGGACGCGCACAAGGGCGAGATCACCTCGGTGCTGATTTTCGACTCCTCCGGGATCTACACCGCGAAGAAGAACATGATCGTGATGAGTGCTGGGACTGGCTGCGACGTCGTTCCCGCCCCCACCACTCCCACTACCGATCCCCTGGTGCAGATCGGCTGATCAGGCCACGATCGTCAGCGCTCGACGACGGCCACCCCCAACCCCGCGTCCACCGCCTTCGTATCCTCCAGCACCCAGTCCTCCGTCAAACGCCCCCAGCGCAGCGTCATCCACTGCGTGGCGTTGTTGTGATAGTGCCCGCCGCCCGTCAGCTCACCATCCACCACGAGCCGCGCCGCGACCCGCGTCCGCCACGGCCATCCGCTGACCGCGACATCCTCCACCTGGATCCGCAGTGTTGTGAACCGCTGCGCGAACGCCGTCAGCCAGTCGCGGAGGGCCTCCGGGCCGGTCCAGCTGCCGCCGATCGCCGTGTCGCCGACGACTGTGAACTTCACGTCGGGGGCTGCCATCCGGCCGGCCGCCGTCGTGTCCCCGGCGTTGATCTTGTCCCAGACGCTCCGCACGATGCGGGTCACCACGTAGTGGTACACCATGTCCCACCTCCATGAGTTCTGTACGTGAACTCTACATGAGTTCAGTTACAGAACCCAGGCGGGTACCATTCGGGCTATGCCCAGGACCGACTATTCCGACTTCGCCTGCTCCGTCGCCCGCAGCCTGGAGGTGATGGGGCAGTGGTGGACGCCGCTGATCCTGCGTGACCTCTACCTGGGGGTGGACACGTTCGACGACCTCGTCGCGGACCTCGGCATCTCCCGCAGCCTGCTCACCCGCCGGCTGGGCGACCTCGTCGCGGACGGCCTGGTGCGGCGGGAGGTCTACGGCGAGCGTGACGACCGGTACCGCTACCTGCTCGAGCCGTCCGGGCGGGATCTGATCCCGGTGCTGGCCGCGCTGGCGGCGTGGGGTGACCGGTGGCAGACGCCGGCCGGGGGTGCGCCGCTGCTGTTCGAGCACGAGGGCCACGAGTGCGTGCCGACTGTCGGGTGCTCCACCTGCTCGCAGCCGGTCACGGTCGAGACGCTGGTGCCGGTGCCCGGTCCCGGGGCCCGTGCCGCGCGCGGCACCGCCGTCGTGGCCGCGCGGCCGTTGCGGACGCAGAGCACCGAGGGCTGAACTCGCGGCGGCCTGAATCGCTG
>JABFXP010000749.1 GCA_013361685.1 Catenulispora sp. | reverse complement strand
GGCGAGTCCGGAGCACGCGAGGGTCAGCGGAGAGAGGGCGGCCAGGGACCTGGCCACCGTATTCCGGCCGATTCGTGTGGACTTCATGAGGTCGTCTCCCTGATCACAGGCTGCTGATGTAGCCCTGTGGTGGGTTCGACGCTCTGGGCCGGTGATGTGTCACGAGGGTGCTTCTGAACGAAGCACCACAAGTCCGCTCAGCTCTGCGCCATATCCACAAACCGCGAGTAGTGACCCTGGAAAGCCACCGTGATGTTCGCGGTCGGGCCGTTACGGTGCTTGGCCACGATCAGGTCGGCCTCGCCGGCGCGCGGGGATTCGCGCTCGTAGGCGTCCTCGCGGTGCAGCAGGATGATGACGTCCGCGTCCTGCTCCAGGGAGCCGGACTCGCGCAGGTCGCTCATCATCGGACGCTTGTCGGTGCGTTGTTCCGGGCCTCGGTTCAGCTGGCTGATGGCGATCACCGGGACTTCCAGCTCCTTCGCCAGGAGCTTCAGGGACCGGCTGATCTCCGAGACTTCCTGCTGCCGGTTGTCGGGGCGCTTGGAGTTGGTGCTGCTGTGCTGCATCAGCTGCATATAGTCGATGATCACCAGTTGCAGGCCGTGTCGCTGCTTCAAGCGCCGTGCCTTGGCGCGGATCTCCATCATCGACATGTTGGGAGAGTCGTCGATGAACAGCGGCGCTTCCGACACCGGTCCCATCCGGCGGGCCAGCCGTGCCCAGTCCTCGTCCGTCATCGTGCCGCTGCGCATGTGGTGCAGGGCGACCCGGGCTTCGGCGGACAGCAGACGCATGATGATCTCGTTGCGGCCCATTTCCAGGGAGAAGATGACCGAGGTCAGGCCGTTCTTGATGGAGCAGCTGCGGGCCAGGTCCAGGCCGAGGGTCGAGTTGTGGGTCGGGATCCAGGACCGGCCGGCCAGGTAGAGGTGGTCGTCGTTGTCGACCTCGACGCAGCGCACCGGCACCGACGCGACCGGCCGGACGTCGGTGATGTACCGCTGCCGGGTCGTCGGGCGGTCGCGGGTCTTCTGCCGCACGAGCTTGCGCGTCAGCCGGAAGACCGGGTCGGCCGGGGCGAAGGTGACGATGTACGTGGTCGTGGTCGCCTCGCCGCTGCCCGAGACCACCTCAGTCGTCAGCGTCGCCCGGTAACCGAGGCTGAGGATCAACTCCTGGACGTCCAGAGCGAGCCGCCGGTTCGTGACAGAGAACCGCACGGTCCCCGTCCGGTCCACAGCCCCGCCGCCGTCCAGCAGACCCGCCAGCAGAGCTCGCCGCTGCCGTTCTGAGGCACGCAGATACCCGGCCGGGATGTGCTGGTCCCCGAGCACGCCCAGAGACCGCAGAACGCCCCGCACAGTCCCGTAGCGCCCCGCCACCGGCGTACCCGTAGCCGACGCCCGCCCGCCGCACGCCTTGCCACAGACGCGGTCCTGCGAGCCCTTCGCCACGAACGTGGCCCCGCACACCGCACAGGCCCGCTCAGCGGCACCGGCACCGGCACCCGGCGTGGCGAACCGCAGCGAGTAGGACATCGGCCCGTCCGGCACGACGACGAAACCCTCGGCCACGACGTTCGCCACCACCTCCGGATCGGCGGTAGTGAACCCGGCCGCCTCCCCGTCCTCATCCCCGTGCCCCAGCCAGACGCCGAGCGTGTACGGCGCCAGCGGAAGGTCGGCCTCCGGCAGCTCGACCGCCGCCGCCACCGGCACCGCATGGTTCAGACGCCCGTCGCCGCTCTCGCAGCGCAGGGTCCTGGCGATCTCCTCGGTCGTCTTCACCGAGCCCGTGGTCTGCGACATCTGGAAACTGCCGCCCGCACCGACCACCGCCCGGGCCCCGACCAACGCCCCGGCCCGCGTCTCCGTGAACCACTGATGCTGCGCATCGGCGACGATCACCGAGCCGTCCGAGAACTCGACCTCGTAGCACGGCCGCCCGGTCATGACCTCGGTGGCGGCCACCACGCGGGTGGGGCGGCCGTCGGCGCCGAGCAGCCGGTCGCCGACGCGGACCGCGCCCATCGTGGTCCAGCCGGACGGGGTCGGCAGGGGGGTGTCCAGGGCCAGGGCCTTGCCGATGGCCGGGCGCGCGGCGATGATCACCATCTGGCCCGGGTGCAGGCCGTTGGTCAGCGCGTCCAGG
This sequence comes from Catenulispora sp., assembly GCA_013361685.1. Taxonomy (GTDB): domain Bacteria; phylum Actinomycetota; class Actinomycetes; order Streptomycetales; family Catenulisporaceae; genus Catenulispora. The sequence continues at coordinate 3,639 of JABFXP010000749.1, read as the reverse complement.
TCGTGGAAGCCGGTGGGGACACCGGTCATCTGGCCGGAGCGGTTGGAGATCGACTCGATCTCGTCCAGGGCGCCTTCCATGGCGTCGGCCAGCGGGATGTAATCCTCGCTGGTGCGCGCCTCGGTGACGTTGTACATCTCCTGCTGGGCGGCGTCGACGATCTGCTCCACGTCGCTGCCGTCGGTGCTGTAGCCCATCTGGACGATGCGGGTGCCGGCCTCGACCAGGCGGCGCAGGATGGCGCGTTCCTTGACGATCTCGGCGTAGTAGCCGGCGTTGGCCGCGGTCGGCACCGAGTTGATCAGGGTGTGCAGATAGGGCGCGCCGCCGATGCGGTTGATGTCGCCCTTCTTGGTCAGCAGCGCCGCGACGGTCACCGGGTCGGCCGGCTCGCCGCGGCCGTAGAGCTCCAGGATGGCGCCGAAGACCGCCTCGTGGGCCGGCTTGTAGAAGTCGTTGGCCTTGACGACCTCGATCACTTCGGCGATGGCGTCCTTGGACAGCAGCATGCCGCCCAGCACCGACTGCTCGGCCGGGATGTCCTGCGGCGGGGTGCGTTCGAAGCCGCCCTGGTAGGCCTCGTCGGCGGTGTACGGGAGGTCGTCGATGCTCATGTCCCGCCTCCCTTGCCCGTGCCGTGCCCGCTTCGAAACCGCGGTTGGTCCGTACGCCGAACACTTCGAACGTACGCCGCGCCTCTGACAGTCGGGCCTCCAGGCTCCACGGTACGGACTCCGGAGGGCAGGGTCGAGGCGGGCGTCCACACCCCCTGTGGATAACCTGTGGAAAACCTGGGGAAAGCTGTGGAGACACGCCGATGAGCCTGGGGACAGTGTGTGGAAGCCCCCTGTGAATAATGCGACCAACGGTTGATCGCGGAGCCCTGACGTGCACGGGAGCGTCGCCGCTTCGTCCACCGGCTGTGGACGAAAATTTTCCGGGAAGAATCTTGCTGGCGGGGGAGTCTTTTGCTAACGCCGTGTCGTCATCCGGTTCAGCAGGTTCCGGGTGGCGGCCTGGATCCGGGAGTCCGCGAACCCCGGTGTGGACAACCCGTGGTTCCAGTAGAACGTCCCGGCGTTGAACACCCACGCCCCGGAGTCCCGCTGATACAGCACCGTGTGCGCCGGCATCTTCGTGGGCTTGTCAGCCTTCCCGTTCCCGGTGAAGGGCGACACCGCCAGATAGGTGACGTCCGGCCCGTCCTGCCCCGGCCACACCTGGTCCGCCTCCCCGGCCACCAGGTTCGGGATCCGCTCCCCGTTGCGCACCCCGGTCCCCTTCCAGAACCAGTGGTCGGCGGAGTCCACGACCAGCGGCTGCGGCTTGGCGTCGGTCACCACCGACCGGTACATCGCTCCCAGCACCGACTGCTCAGGCTCGCCGGTCAGCCGCCACAGGTTCGTCCGGGACTGCGGCGACCGGGCGCCGGGGTCCTTGCGCTCCTTGTAGCACGTCACCTGCCGGTGCTCGACGCCCCCCGCCGAGGCGTCCATCCGGATCCGCCAGTACAGGTTGTTCGCGGCCATGAACGCGGCGCTGACCCCCTTGTCGAGGCCGTACTCGAGCGTGGACCGCATGTTCGACGACCAGTACTCGTCGTGTCCGGAGAACACCAGCGCCTTGTACTTGGTCGGATCGACCCGTCCGGCGTGCAGGTCGATCCCCGAGGCGTAGGAGACGGTGTACGGCTGCGCCTCCACCCAACTCACAAACGCATAGTCGAGATCGAAATAAGTGGGAATCCCGTCCCCGACATAAGGCCGGTCGAAAGACACTCGGGTGGAGCAGATGTCCGTTGAGCCGAACTGCCCGGTCGGTGTCCACGCATGATAAAGGCTCGAACCCAGCTTCTCGTCCCACGGATACATGTTGTAGGCCTGATACGTGGTGAACGGCAGCACCACGAGCAGGTCCGCGCCGTTGTGGTCGTCCCGCACCACGAACGGCGTGACACTGCGGAACTTCGCCTCGTTCTCGAACGTCGCCATGTACAGCCCGCTGGCCCAGTCGGCCGGCACGTCCAGCCGCCACGACGCGGACCACGGCGCCAGCACCGTCCGGGTCGGCGCCACCACCTGCGGCAGGTCCTGGGTCACCCCGGCCAGTTCGGGGCTGGTGGCCACCAGGTCCGAGGCCCGGTCGGCGCTCGTCTGCCCGAGCCGGAAGATCTTGATCCGGAACTTCTGCGCCGGGCTCACGGTCACGTGGAAGTCGATCGACTCCCCGCGCCCGACGCTCGTGGCCGAGGCGTAGCCCTTGATCTGCTGCACGTGATCGTTCGAAGGCTTGAACCCGAAGGCGCTCGGCCGCCAGTTCACGTCCTCGCCGCCGGGGATCGGCGTCGGGGGCGCTATCGGCCGCTCCGGAGGGGCCCCCTCATGGGGGTCGTAAGGCTGGTTGGACGACCCGTGGCTCTCCAGCAGATAGGCTCCGCCGGCCACGGCCGCCGCCCCCAGTCCGCTCAGGATGAGCAGGGATTGTCGACGGGAAGGGTGGTGCACGGGGCGAGTCAATCAGGACCCGCATGCCTCGGCAAACAGACGAAAACAACAATCGCCCCACAGCAGTAATGCTGTGGAGCGACTGTTACAAAGCCATTACCCGATTGTTGAGAACGACAGGCAACCCGGCTTCAGTTGGCGACGACGGTGAGTTCCACCTTCGCCTGCACCTCCGGGTGCAGCCGCACCGAGACGGTGTGCGAGCCGACGGTCTTGATCGGGTTCCCGATCTCGATCCGCCGCTTGTCCACGTCCGGGCCGCCGGCCTTCTTGACCGCCTCGGCCACGTCGGCGACGGTGACGCCGCCGAACAGCCGGCCGGACTCGCCGGCGCGGGTGGCCAGCCGGACCTTCAGGCCCTCCAGCTCCGCCTTCAGCTCGTTGGCGTGGGCCAGGTCGCGAACGGTGCGGACCTTGCGGGCCTTGCGGATCAGCTCGATCTGCTTCTCGCCGCCGCGGGTCCACGCGATCGCGTAACCGCGCGGGACGAGGTAGTTGCGGGCGTAGCCGCCCTTGACCTCGACGACGTCGCCGGGCTCGCCGAGCCCGCCGACCTCGTGGGTGAGGATGAGCTTCGCGTTAGCCATGATCTCTCCTCCCCTTCCTAGCGGGTGGTGCTGGTGTAGGGCAGCAGCGCCATCTCACGGCTGTTCTTGACCGCCACGGCGACGTCACGCTGGTGCTGGGTGCAGTTGCCGGTCACACGACGAGCACGGATCTTGCCACGGTCTGAGATGAACTTCCTCAGGAGCGTGGTGTCCTTGTAGTCGACGTAGGTGACCTTGTCCTTGCAGAAACCGCAAACCTTCTTCTTAGGCTTGCGGAGAGGCGCCTTGGCCATTGGATCTCTCCTGGTTACTTCTGTGCTACGAGTTCAAGGGTCCGTTTGCGGACGCTGAACCACAGTGCGAGTGCGGGCCGGTTGAGCGGCCCGCCGTCAGTCGGTGCGGACGCGGGTCTAGAACGGGGGCTCGTCGTTGCCGTAGCCGCCCCAGCCGCCGTCGCCGCCGCCGGAGGCCCAGGGGTCGCCGCCCCCGGAGTTCCCGCCGCCGCCACCGCCGCCGGAGTTGCCACCGCCGCCGTTGCCGCCGCCACCCCAGCCACCGCCGGAGTTCCCGCCGCCGCCGTTGCCGCC
>JABFXP010000455.1 GCA_013361685.1 Catenulispora sp. | reverse complement strand
GCTGCTTGCGCGCCTCGCCGACGGCGCCCCGCGCGAGTAGCCCCGCGGGGTGTCCTACTCCGGGTCCTCCAACTGGAAACCGACCTTCAGCCCCACCTGGAAGTGCCCGATCTCCCCGTCGACCAGATGGCCGCGGATCTGCGTCACCTCGAACCAGTCGAGCTTGCGCAGCGTCGCCCCGGCCCGCTTGAGACCGTTGCGGATGGCGGCGTCGATGCTCTCCGGCGAGGATCCGACGATCTCGGTGACGCGATAGGTGTGTTCGTTGTCGCTGCTCATGCTGCCTCCCGGGAAGTGGCTGTGACGGCGCACCGTTGCCCCCACGCTGCCGCACCATGCGTCCGACCGCACCCGCCCGGCCGTCCGAACGGGGGACGCCGCGCGATCCGTGCAAACAAGTGGTCCCGCGATCACCACGGCTGGCATGCTGAACCGGTGGCCAAAGCAGCGATCACCTTCACCTTCGACCCCCGGCTCCACCTGTTCGTCGCGGGCCCGAACCGGACCGCCGCCGCGCGGGTCGAAACCGACGGCGTCTCCAGCCTGGGCCATGTGGTGGAGTCCCTCGGCGTGCCCCTGACCGAGGTCGGGGCCCTGCTGGCGGACGGCCGCCCGGTGCCGGTCGGCCACGTCGCGGCCAGCGGCGAGCACATCGAAGTCCGCGCGTTCGCCGCACCGCAACAGGTCGACGGACCGCTGCGCTTCCTGCTCGACATCCACCTCGGGACGCTGGCCCGCCGGATGCGGCTGCTCGGTCTCGACACTGCGTATGAGACTCCTGATATCGGCGACGCCGCGCTGGCCACTCGCTCGGCCGCCGAACGCCGGGTCATGCTGTCCCGAGACCGCGGCCTGCTGCATCGCCGCGAACTGTTCGCCGGTGCCTACGTCTACAGCACCAAACCCGCCGAGCAACTGGACGAGGTGCTGGCGCGGTTCGAACCGGAGCTGGCGCCGTGGTCCCGCTGCACGGCGTGCAACGGACGGCTGCGCGCCGTGGCGAAGGAGCAGATGCGGGACCGGCTGCGCAGCGGCACCGTGCAGACCTACGACACATTCGCCGAATGCGAGGACTGCGGACAGCCGTACTGGCGCGGCGCACACTCGCCGAGCCTGGACGCGATCGTCGAGCACGCGACGCAGGAGGCTGCGACCCGCCGACGGTCGGCGTGACACCTGTCGGCTGGCGCCGTTCGCGACGAACTCGGCACGAACGAACGCACAACAGCGGCACCGCCGACGGTCGGCGTGACAACTATCGGCCGGCACCGTCGGCGACGAACTCGGCACGAACGCCCAACAGCCGCACCGGCTGGTCCAGGTCGAGACCGGCGAGCACTTCCAGCGCGGCGCGCTCGATCTCCTCGGCCGCGTCCGTCGGCGCGGGCAACGTGAGGCTGCGGGTCTTGGTGATGAACGGCGCATAGCGGATCTTCACCCCGACCCGCGCCGCCGGGCGATCTTCGTCCACCACGTCCTGCGCCACGTGCCGGGCCAACTGCCGCACCTGCTCGGCCAGCTCCGCCGGATCGGTGAGGTCCTCTTGGAAGGTGACCTCGCGGCTGCGGGACCTGGGCACGTACGGCGTGTCGGACACCTCGGTGTCGCCGGCGCCGTTGGCCAGCAGCCAGAAGTACGGCCCCATCTTCGGGCCGAACCGCTCGGCCAGCACGTCCGGATCGGCGCGCGCCAGATCGGCCACCGTCCGCAGGCCCATCTCCGCGAGTTTCTTCGATGTCCGCGAGCCGATGCCCCACAACGCGTCGGTGGACCGTCCGGCCATCACCTCGGCCCAGTTGTCGGCCGTCAGCCGGAACACCCCCGCCGGCTTCGCGAACCCGGTGGCCGTCTTGGCCCGCAGCTTGTTGTCGCCGATTCCCACGGACGACGACAGCCCGGTGCCGTCGAGCACAGCTTCGCGGACTTGCGTCGCCAACCCCTCCGGGTCGTCCGTCCGCGCTCCGAGGAACGCCTCATCCCACCCCACCACCTCCACCACGACCGGCAGAGATCGCAGCACCTCCATCACCTCTTCGGAGGCCTCCTCATAGGCGGCGCGGTCGGTCGGCAGGAACACCGCGTCGGGACACTTCTTCGCCGCCAGCTTCATCGGCATGCCCGAATGCACCCCGAACTCGCGCGCCTCATACGACGCCGTGGCCACCACCGCCCGGCGCCCCGGGTCCCCTTCACCTCCGACCACGACCGGCCGCCCCCGCAGTTCGGGCCGCCGTGCGAGCTCGACCGCCGCGATGAACTGGTCGAGGTCCACGTGCAGGACCCAGTCCTGAGCAGGCATAAGTCCAGTATGTGGGAATCCTCCCGTGCGCACATCCGTACGAGAGTGCTGTCCGTCATTGAGAGGTGACGGCGCGGACCGGCGACGGCCGCGACCCGCCACCCGACAAGGAGGTCGACGTGGAGCACAGGCGGGGCAGGCTGACCGAGGCGCAACAAAAGCGTCTTCTCGAACTCCTCGGTCGCGAGTTACGTGCGGCGGTGGCGCGCCGGACCGGTGGCGGGGGGCCGGGCGGCGGTGATGCCGACGATTGCGATGAGGGCGATGACGCGCTTCCGGAACGGGCGCGGGGTCGGCGTGCCGCTGTGGATGAGTATCTGGAGACGCGGCGCGCGGCCCTGGAGCAGGGGACTGTTGTCGGGCGCTGCGCGGGTTGCGGCATCGACTACGGCACTGGCGTCAGCGTCAGCGTCAGCGCGGGCGGGAGCGTCGGCACGGACGCCGACGCGGGAGCGGGTGCCGTCCTCGGCACCGGCGTCGGTGCCAGCACTGGTACCAGCCCTAGCGTCAGCACCAGCCACAGCACCAGCGCCAGCCACAGCACCGGCCCACTGCCGGCCGACGAGACGGTCGCTCCGTGAATCAGCCATCGGACACGGCGAATCAGCCCTCAGCGATGATCGCCAACACCTCCGTCACGATCCGGTCGATCTCCGCCGCGTCGCAGATCAGCGCCAGCACCCGTTCGCCGGCGGCCACGTGCTCGTGCGGGGGCCGGGCGTAGGAATCCGGGTCCTCCGCCGCGAACACCGTGCGGACCACCGACTCCACCACCGCGCGGGCCGGTTCGCCGGTGGCGAGCCGCTGCCGGATCTCGGCCAACGCCGCCTCGGCCAGTGCGGTCAGCCGCAGGTCGTCCTCCTCGGCGCTGCTGACCAGCCGCAGCGGCGTGGGCTCGACGGCGGGTCCGGCCGGGTGCGCCACGACCGGCGTCTGCTTGCCGCCCAAGGGCCGTTCGACGTAGTCGGCGTACCAGCGGGGCCGTTTGCGCATCGCGGCCAGGACGGTGTCCACGTCCCGCTGCACGCGGTGCGGGTCGCTGCCGGTCCAGTCGCCGGTGGCCGCCGCCCGGCGCCCGGCCCAGTCCTCCAGCGGCCACAGGCCGGTGCCGGCGGTGGTCGGGACGCCGACCCAGACCAGGATGCGCAGCGCCAGCTCGCCCAGCCAGGGGTCGGAGTCCAGCGCCCGGCCCAGCCAGGCGGGCAGCCGGGGCCGTTGCAGGGCGCCGCGCCGGCCGCGCTGGCGCCGGTGGGCGTCGATGGTGGCCGGGGTGATGCGGGTGGCGATCCAGGCCGGCAGGTTGCGGATCGGCCGGTCGGCGTGGACGAGTACGTATTCGACGATCGCGCCGACCGCGTCGTGGAAGCCGTCCAGGCACTCCGGCAGCATCTTCTGGAACGAGACCGCGCAGCCGCGGTGGCCGCGGCGGCGTTCGATGTCGCGGGTCAGGCGTTCGTAGACGATCGGCCACGCGACGGTGTAGACCTGCCCGGCCAGCCGGCGCCGGGCTTCGGGCGAGCCGGCCGCGGTGCTGGCCAGGGTGCCCGCCCGGGCCAGGGCGACGGCCTCGGCCGTGCCGGCCGCGAGGGCCGGTTCGGCGGTCGCTTCGGCTGTCTGGAGGCTCTGGAGGGTTTGGAAGGACTGGAAGGGCTCGTCCGTCTCGCCGGTCCCGGCCGTCTGGACCGTCGGTGCGGTCTGCACTGTCTCGACGGCCTCGGCCGGGCCGGGTCGCACGGTGGGCTCCGCGGACGCCAAAGCGACCTCCTGGTGGGAAGACGTGGGTGCCGGACGCGCGGGACGGCGGCTGGTGGCCCCACGGCCGCGACGCGCCCAGACATTCTGCGACCGCGGCGGTGGCGGAACTGGCCAGAATCCGGCCGCGAACCGGGCTTTGTGGCCACCGGGCGGCCGGCCCGGTGTGGCGTGCGGTGGCGAATGCGGTCCGCGCCGCCCGCTCCGGCCCCGCTCCGGGCATAATCGGCGGACGTGGAGCCCGACGACATCCCGCCCACCGACGACAGCCGACTCTCCGACGCCGGCGACGTCGAGGTCTTCGACGGCGAGACGTGGCGGCCGGTGGCCTCGCTGCTCGCCGATCCCCAGTACGCCGAGCGGGACCCGGAGGACAGCCCGCCGGGCGAGGTCGTGACCGACCCCGGCCAGCTCGAGCAGGCGTTCCTACGGGACGGGCCCGGCGGCCCCGCCGACCTCCCGTCCGACCGCTGATTCAGAGGACGGACCGGCCGCGGGGCCGGGGTCCGGATGCGGACCCGGTCCTGGGCCGGTGCTGTTCTGTGCCGGGCCACTGGGTTCGGCGACATCAAGCTCCGGGCCCGGCCCCGGGTCGTTGCCGCCTTGTGCCGATTCCGCCCGAGCCGGTCCAACGGCATCAGGACCCTGACCGAACGCCGAGTCGCCGCCGTCCTGCGCCCGCTCCACGCGGTCCGGTCCGGTCGCGTCGCCGACGTCGTGTCCCACGGCTGAATCAGCAGTCAGAAAAGCCGGCAGTGCCGGCAGTGACTCAGAGTCCAGATCAACTCTCGACCCCTCCTGCACCCCCTGCGTACTCACCATCTCCAGCCGCCGCCTGGCGTCCGCCCGCATCGTGGCGCCCCCGCTGTCGCCGCACTCGATGCGCAGCTGCCCGAGCAGGAAGGCCGAGCGCAGCGTGTCCACATGGTCGTCGCCGAGCACCTTGCGGCGTCCGCGGTGTGCCGCCTCGGCCAGTTCCCGGGCGCGTTCGGTGCTGCCGGTGAGCCGGAGCCCGACGGCCAGGCCGTAGGCCGAGCGCAGGGTGTCCGGGTGCTCGGGGCCGAGCGTCCGGTGCAGCCGGTCGTAGGTCTCCTCCTCCAGCTTGAGCGCCTCGTCGTGGCGGCCCAGGGCGCGCAGGTCCAGGGCGGTGGCCACGGCGCTGCGCAGGGTGTCGGGGTGGTCCGGGCCCAGGATCGCGGCGAAGCGCAGGCGGCAGGCGTCGTCGAGTTCGAGGGCCTCCTCGTGGGCGCCGATCGCGCGGCGGGCCAGGGCCAGGTTGTGCAGGGAGCGCAGGGTGTCAGGGTCCTGAGCCCCGAGCACTCGGGTGCGGCGGCGGGCCACGTCCTCCAGCAGCGCGGTCGCGGCGGGCCGGTCGTCGCCGGACGCCCAGCGGTCGATGGCGAGGTTGTGCTCGGCTTGCAGAGTCCCGCGGGCGTCGGGCCCTTCCAGGCGCCGCCGGTCGGCCAGGACCGATTCGTCCAGCGCCACCGCCCGCCGGTGGTCGCCGAGCCGGTACCAGGCCTGGGCCAGCCGTTCGGCGGCGGCGACCGCGTCCGGCCCCAGCGCCCAGTGCTCGCGGGCGGCCTGGGCCAGGTCCCGGGCGGTGCCGGCGTCGGCGTGCACCACCAGGTAGTGCATCACGTCCAGCAGCAGGGACCGCCAGCCCGGGTCGTCGGCCGTCGCCGCGCGGCTCTCGAAACCGGAGAACCCCAGGGCGAGCACGTGCGGCAGCATCAGCCGGTAGGTGCGCCAGGCCGCCGGCT
>JABFXP010000136.1 GCA_013361685.1 Catenulispora sp. | reverse complement strand
CCCCGGCGTCGGCCGCCGCGGACCCGGCACCGAAGCAGCCGGCGCCGACCGACCCGCGGGTGATCGCCCGCGCCCAGGCCAAGGCGACCGGGAAGGCGGTGGCCGTGGACGCGCTGGCCACGTCGAGCTCGGACACCGTCGCCAATCCCGACGGGACCTTCACCTGGACGTCCTACGTGGAGCCCAAGCGCGCCTGGAAGGACGGCGCCTGGGCCCCGGTGGACGCGAGCCTGAAGAAGAACCCCGACGGCACGCTGTCCCCGGCCGCGACCACCGGCACCCTGGTCCTGTCCGGCGGCGGCACCGGCCCGCTGGCCACGCTGTCGGTCGATGACAAGAGCATGTCACTGACGTTTCCCATGGCGCTGCCGGCGCCGTCGGTCGCCGGGGACACCGCCACCTACCCCGAGGTGCTGCCCGGCGTCGATCTGGTGGTCACCGCCACCATCCGCGGCGGCCTGAGCGAGGTCCTGGTCGTGAAGAACGCCGCCGCGGCCGCCGACCCGGCCCTGGCCGCGCTGCACGTGGCCACCACCACGCACGGCCTGACGATCAGCACCGACGCCGGCGGGAACATGCACGCCGCCGACGCCGCCGGCCAGACGTACTTCGCCGCGCCGACCCCCACCATGTGGGACTCCGCGGCGGCGGCGAACGTCCCGCCCGGGCTGCCGGCCAAGGCCGACCGGACCGGGCCGGCCGTCGGCGGCCACCGCAAGCCGCTGGCGGTCAAGCCCGGCTCCGGCGGCTTCGACCTGGTGCCGGATCACAGCATGCTGACATCACCGACGGCGTTGTTCCCGCTGTACGTGGACCCGGCGTGGACCACCACCATCGGCAACGACAACGGCGGCACCACCAACTACCTGGCCCACTGGGACGGCGTGCAGCAGTGCGCCCCCGGCACCTCGAACTACGACTCGCACGCCTACGGCGACCCCGGCGTGGGCTATCAGGGCTTCGCCAGCGCCTGCGGCACCGGCGTGGAACGGGCCTACTACGACGTGAACATGCCACCCTTCGCCGAGCTGCACAGCGGCGCGTACGTGATGCAGGGGTGGCTGCACACCGAGGTGTCCTACGCCGCCTCCAACGGCACCCACAGCGACACCGTCGACGTCGCCGCCACCGGCGCCATCGGCCCCGGCACCACGTGGAACAGCCAGCCCTGCCGCTGGGACATCGCCAACGCCAGGTGTTCTTCGGGCATCGCCGGCAAGACGACGATCACGACCTCCGGCAACAACCCCTATATGGCGGTGCAGTTCGACATCACCGGCATGATGAACTCCGCCGTGCAGGCCGGATATCCCGACCTCACGGTGGGGCTGTTCAACGAGAACGAATCCGACGCGTATTCGTTCCTGCGGTTCGCGACCACCGTCCACACCTATTTCACCGCCCTCTACGACTACTCGCCGCCTGCTCCGTCAGGCAACGACATGTCGTCCAACCCGGTCGCCCAGAACGGCGACGGATCGCCCTGCGCGAACAACGGCGTCATGGGGCGTTCCTCATCGGCCAACAACGCCGTCACCTTGTACCAGAAGGTGTTCAGCGGTATGCCGATCACGGGCACGGACCCGAATCCGCAGATCATGGCCCTGTTCTTCGCCAGGGACAACACGACGGGCCAGGGGCTGACTCCGGGCAACGGAGGATTGGGCAACAACGGCGCCTATGCACCGAGCGGATCTGTGTTCTCCTACACGATCGGCGGACTCACAGACGGCCACTCCTATAGTTGGTGGACCAACGCCACCGACGGCACGCTCACATCCGGGCCCGGGCCGTCATGCACGTTCGTCGCCGATTTCACTTCACCGGCGATGGACGCCGCCGGCAGTCCGCAATTCCCGGCCGGCGGCAGCGGGTTGCACGCGCACATCAACGGCAACTTCACCGTGAGCGCGCACGATCCGGGAATGAACGCTTCCGGCCTGTGGTGCTACAAGTACGTCTTCGACGGCACCTTGTCCGTGCCGCCGGCGTTCAACGCCTGCAACCCCGGACCCGGCGTGGTGATGGCCTCGCAGATCGGCGCCGCCACCGGATCGACGGTCCTGAACTGGACGCCGCCGATCTGGGGTACCCACCAGCTCCAGGTCCAGGTGGTCGACCGCGGGGGCAACACCTCCCAGCCGCTCACCTACGTCTTCTACGTCCAGGACGACCCCAACGCCAAGCCCACGCCCGGAGACCTGTCCGGCGACGGCGTCCCGGACTATCTGCGCGTGGACTCCGCCGGCAACCTGGTGATGTACCAGGCCGGCATGGACACCGCCAACACCGGTCAGGTCATCTCGCCCGCGGCTGAGGCGCCCGCGCACAGCGGCACCTGGGCCGGCTGGCAGCTCACCCGCCGGGGCTCGATGACCGGCCAGTACGTCGACGACCTCATCGTCCACCGCACCGGATCCGCCGACGCGGACACGGTCTACATCTACCAGAACGACGGCGCCGGACACTTCACCGCCGGGCAGAGCTCGCTGGTGGCGATCGGCGACGACCCCGGCAACACCGCCGACCCCGACACCTCGACCAGGGGCGGCATCAACACCTGCGCCTGCGACCTGACCAAGGCCACGCAGATCGTGGCCATCGGCTACGGCGACGGCGGCAGTGCGAACCCGCACTACCCGCTGCCGCCCCAGACCCCGATGAGCCGCAACCCGGCCTACTTCCTCGCGGTCATCCCCGACGCCGCCGGGAACGGTCAGGAATGGCTGTTCAGCTACCACGGCACCAACACCGTGTACGGCTACGGCCAGCCGATCAGCGCCTTCACGAGCAACGTGCTGGGATCGATGCGGCTGTTCAGCCCGGGCGACACCAACGGTGACGGGATGCCCGACCTGTGGGGCGTGAACACCGGCACCGGCGAGGTCGTGCAGTTCGCCTCGGCGCTGACCGCCACCGGCACCGCCGACTGGAAGAACGGCATCGGGCGGACCACCGCCGCCCACGTCACCACCATGCCGTCCGGGTACGACCTGACCAGCGTCACAGCGCCGGGCAACCGCGACAGCAGCCAACACCTGGAACTGCTGGCCACCACCACCGGCGGCACCGTCAACGCGCTGAGCACGCCCAGCGGCACCACCGCGGCGGCGCTGCTGTCCTACGGCAGCGCGAGCAGCGCCAACGGCCCCAAGGTGAGGTGGACCTTCGGCAACTCCTCGGCGCCGCAGGGGACCACGCCGCCGGCCAACAGCACGGTGGTCGGTGACATCGCGACTCTGAGCGCTCATCCCGACTACATCCAGGCCGCGTACGACACCTCGGGGAACGCCAACACCGGAACCGTCTATGGAGGGGTCTTCACCGACGCCACCCACGACGGCCACGCCGCGACGTTCAGCGGCGGCGGCGCGGTCAGCATGCCCAACGGCCTGATCGCCTCCACCACGACCCAGAGCGTGGCCATGTGGTTCAAGACGCCCAAGGGCTCGACCGCCACGGGCACCCTGCTGTCCACGGGCAACAGCCCGGCCGGGACCGGGAATCCCGACAGCCGCGCGATGCCGGTGCTCTACGTCGGCTCGGACGGCTACTTGTACGGCCACTTCTGGAACATGGTCGTCGCCGGGATCAAGTCCTCGACGACGGTCAACGACGGCGCCTGGCATCAGGTGGTGCTCGTCGGCGCCGCCACGAACCAGGCCTTGTACGTCGACGGCAACCTGGTCGGGACCCTGGGCGGCCAGATCCTGAACGTCGACCCCGTCAACATCGTCGGCGCCGGCGTCTACAACAGCAACGGCTGGCCGGCGGCGCCCAGCGGAGGCATCTGGAACTACTTCACCGGCACCATCGACAACTTCCAGATCTTCCAGCGGGTGGTCGGACCGTCGGAGGTCACCTCGCTGTACGACGCCGGCCGGCCGCAGCCCCGGGTGCCCACCCAGGTGAGCGTCGCCGACCCCGCCGGCGCCACGACGGTGTGCACCTCCACGGCCACGGCGGCGGTCCAGGCGGCGACGGCCACGGGTTCCCCGGTGTCCGTCGACTCCCTGACCCCGACGCTGAACGCCCAGGTCGCCGACTCGGACGCGACCGTGGCCACGCACGGCGAGTTCGAGGTCTGGGACGCCACCGATCCCACCCAGCCGCAGCCCGTCACCTGGGGCGACGCCCACTCGGCGACCGCCGCGGGCTCCGGGCCGGGGGCCGCGGTCACGACGCCGACCCTCACCAACGGTCACACCTACGGGTGGCAGGCCCGGACCGTGGCCGAGGACGGGAGCGGTTCGTCGGACTTCGGCCCGGCCTGCTACTTCACGGTGAGCACGGACGGCACGGTGAAACCGCTGTCCGGCGCGCAGATCCTGCCCGGCGACGACACGATCCACCTCGCCTCGCAGAACACCACCTGGCAGGGCCCGAAGACGCGGCTGGTCTTCCAGACCGACGGCAACCTGGTCGTCTACCGCACCAGCGACAACGTGCCGGTGTGGAACTCCGCCACCGCCGGGCACCCGGACGCCGCCCTGGTCGTGCAGAAGGACGGGAACATGGTGATCTACGACGGCGTGCCGACGGTCGCCGGCAACGGCTGGGTCACCGGCAACGGCATCTGGCGGACTTCGACGAGCGGTAAGGGGATCGTCAAACTCGTCGTCCAGACGGACGGGAACGTCGTGCTCTACTCGGTCGGGTCCGGCGCCATCTGGAGCTCCGCGACTGTGACTCCGTAGGTGCGGGCAAGGGGCGCCGTCGGTCATTGCCGACGGCGCCCCGGCCTTTCTTCGCGCGGCGCTCGGCGGCGATACCGCCGGCGGGCCGTGGGTCTTCCGAGATCTGATACCGGAGGAGTCAGCCGGTCGCGACCTTCTCCTGCCGGAAGTAGTCCAGCGCCGCCTTGTGCAGCGGCACGGGCTCGGTGAAGATCGCCTCGGCGCGGTTGAGGAGCTGGCCGGTCGGCACGCGGCCGATCACCTCGGGGTGTGCGAACAAGGCGGTGACCACTTCGCGCACGAGCCGGTCTGAGGTCTGCGACGTGGTCATGAGCAGATCCGGGAAGGCGATGGTGTCCACGCCGTCGACACCGGCGTAGGTCTCGGCCGGGATGCGGCCCTGGTGGTAGACGGTCCCGTACTCGGCGCGCAGGGGCGGGACCGTGTCGCCGAGGGACAGCAGGCGCAGGCGTTCGGCGTGGGCGGCGTCCGCGACCCGGCCGGTGGGCAGGCCGCCGGACCAGAAGACGGCGTCGACTTCGCCCCGGTCGAGCGCGTCGAGGCCTTCGGACAGGCCGAGCTCGGACTCGGTGGACTGCCCGGACAGGCCGGCCGCGCTCAGGATCCGGCGGGCCGCGAACGCGGTGCCGGACGTCGGCCCGCCGACGGCGACCCGGCGGCCGCGCAGGTCCGGCAGGCCGCGGATCGGCGAATCGGCCTTGACCACGAGGTGGATGTAGTCGTCGTAGAGCCGGGCCACGGCGCGGTAGTCGGTCGGCGCGGACGCGGGCCGGGCGGCCTCGCTCAGCCGGGCGTCGGCGACGGCGTCCGCGGCGCAGATCGCGAACGTGGCCGAGCCGGCGGCCAGGCGTTGCAGGTTGTCCACGGAGCCGGCCGTCGACAGGACGCTGACTTGCACGCGGTGGCCCAGCGAGGCGGTCAGCGCCTGGTCCATGGCCGCGGCGTAGCGCGCATAGACGCCGCCGTCGACGCCGCCGGCGATCACGATGCGCTCCGGGGGCGCGCTGTCGCTGCCGCAGCCGGAGGTGGCGCCGGCGAGGAGGAGGGTGATGATGAGGGCTGATATTCGCAGGACGCGCCCGTTCGGGCGAGCCGAGCGAGTCGACCGAGCCGACAGAGCC
>JABFXP010000208.1 GCA_013361685.1 Catenulispora sp. | reverse complement strand
CCGCCCGGCGCCGCCGACGCCGCCGCCGGCCCCTCCCCCGGCGCCGGCAGCCCGGCCGCCTGTCGCAGCTCCCTGGCATACTCCGCGGGCGACCCCAGCCGCTCGCGCAGCACCCCGGTGTCCTCGGCGGCGACCTCCCGCAGGTGGTCCTCGAGGTCTTCCAGCAACTCGGCGCTCGCCTCGGCCGGCAGATCCGCCAGCTGCCCCCGCACCTCGGCGGCGTACCGCGCCACCTCGTCGTCGAGGCCTGCGACGCCGTCGAACCCCTGGGAACTCATATCCGCCCTCCCCTTTCCGTTCCGAGCAGCCGGTCCATGGCCCCGGCGAACGTCCGCCACGTCGCGGTGGACTCCTTGAGCCGGGCCCGCCCGCTGGTGTTGATCCCGTAGTACTTCCGGTGCGGCCCCGACTCCGACGGCACGACGTAGCTCGTCAAGGATCCGTTCGCGTACAGGCGCCGCAGCGTGCCGTAGACCGAGGCGTCCCCGATGTCCTCGAACCCGGCGGCCCGCAGCCGCCGGACGATGTCGTAGCCGTAGCCGTCCTCGTCCTCGAGCACCGCCAGCACCGCCGAGTCCAGAACGCCCTTGAGCAGTTGTGTGGAATCCATCGCTCCTCCTGTGCGGAACACGGTACTACACATTGCGCAGTACTGTGCGGAGGAAAGCAGGTGCCGTCGAACGAGGGTTCTGCGACACTGGGCAGGACGGCTCCCACCAGCACGAACCGTCTTTCGCCACCCCCACACCACGGAGAATTCAGATGGGGCGCACCGAGCCCCCGGTCGAGCCCGAAACCAACCTCCCGACCGACCTGCCGACCGACCCGACCAACCTCCCGGCCGGACCGCCGCGCCGGACACCCGCGATCGTGACCCTCCCCGAGCGCGCACCGCTCCCCCGGCGCGGACGTGCCATGTTCCTGGCCACCTGCGTGACCGCCGCGGCCGCCGGCCTCGCCCTGGTGGCCGCCGAGTCCGGCACCGCCGCCGGCCGCCATCCGGGCGCTCCGGCGACCTCGTGCAGCCGATGCTCCGGACCGGCTCGGACCCGCTGCGCGCCGCCCGGTTCTTCGACCCCGGCCCCGGCCCCCGCCCCGGAGACGCCGACCGGCAGGTGCTGATGCACCGCCGCGGAAAACGGCGGCACCCCATGCGAAACGCTCCCGGCCGGCGAACCGGTCGGGAGCGTCTTCGTATTCTGCGAAAGCCGGGAAGCCTAGAGCCGCGCCAGCGCCTCACGCAGCGGCTTGAGCCCGATCGATCCGAGGTCCAGCGCCTGGCGGTGGAAGGTCTTCAGGTCGAAGTCCGCGCCCTGGCGCGCCCTGGCGTCCTCGCGCGCCTGCAGCCAGATCCGCTCGCCGACCTTGTACGCCGGCGCCTGGCCCGGCCAGCCGAGGTAGCGGTCCAGCTCGAAGGCGAGCTGCGCCTCCTCGGTGTTGACGTTCGTGGTCATGAACTCCCAGCCGAGCTGCGGGGTCCAGCGCTCGCCGCCGTGGTCGGCGCCGTTGCCGAAGTCGAAGCCGGCCGGGATCTCCAGCTCCAGGTGCATGCCCAGGTCGACCACCACGCGCACGGCGCGCATCATCTGGCCGTCGAGCATGCCGAGCTTGTCGCCGGGGTCGGACAGGTAGCCGAGGTCGTCCATCAGCCGCTCGGCGTACAGCGCCCAGCCCTCGCCGTGGCCGGAGACCCAGCACATCGAGCGCTGCCAGCGGTTCAGCAGGTCCTTGCGATAGGCGGTCTGCGCGCACTGCAGGTGGTGGCCCGGGACGCCCTCGTGGTACACGGTCGTGGTCTCGCGCCAGGTGGCGAACTCGGTCTGGCCCTCGGGCACCGACCACCACATGCGGCCCGGGCGCGAGAAGTCCTCCGACGGCGGCGTGTAGTACATGACGCCGTCGTGGGTCGGGGCGATCATGCACTCCAGGCGGCGCACCGGCTCGGGGATGTCGAAGTGCACGTCGGCCAGTTCGGCGACGGCGGCGTCGGACTTGTCCTGCATCCAGGCACGGAAGTTGTCGGCGCCGGAGATCTTGCGCGCCGGGTCGGCGTCCAGCGCCGCCAGCGCGTCCTTCAGCGAGCCGCCGGGCACGATGCGCGCCGCGGTCTCGGCCATCTCGGCGCGCAGCCGCGCCACCTCGTCCAGGCCCCAGCGGTAGGTCTCCTCCAGGTCCACGGTGTCGCCGAGGAACTCCCGGGAGGAGCGCTGGTAGCGCTCGCGGCCCACGGCGTCCTTCTCCGGCGCCGAGGGCAGCAGCTCCTCGGTGAGGAAGCGGCCGAAGTCGGCGGCGGCGGCCCCCGCGGCGGCCGCGCCGCGGTCCAGGTCCTCGCGCAGCGCGCCGGTCGCGCCGGTCCGCGCCACCAGTCCGGTCCAGAAGTTCTCGCCGCCGCGCTCGCCGTTCCAGTCCTGCGTCTGCTTCGCGCAGGCCAGCACCTGCCGGCGCGCGGAGGTGCGGCCCTGTGCGGCCGAGTCCAGCAGCGTCGCCTTCAGCTGCGCCAGCGCGGCCGGGACCGCTGCCAGGCGGCGGGCGATGTCGGCGTGGTTCTCCTCGCCGTCGGTGCTCATCTGGTCGAAGACCGCGCGCACGTTCTGCAGCGGGCTGGCGATGACGTTCAGCGAGGAGGTGTCGTCCCCGGCCTCGTAGCACTCCACGGCCAGCGCCAGGCGCTCCTCCATGGCCTCCCGGGCCACCCGTTCGTTCTCGTCCGCGGGCTCCAGCGCCCGGATCGCCGCCAGGGTCGAGGCGGTCAGCGCGTTGCGCGCCGCGAAGCCTTCCAGGGAGAGGTCGGTCAGCTCGTGATCGTGCCCGGCCACACCGAGATCGGTGGCGAACTGCGGGTCCAGTTCGACGTAGCGGGCAACGTAGTCTTCGGCGATCTCATTGATGGACGTCACGCGCCCGACCCTATGCCGGTGATCGTCGGACGTCCACCAGCCGGACCGGAGCAAGGCTTCTAAGGCGCTGCTCGCGGAGACGGGGTAACCGGCGCCGTCAGATCTCGATCGTGACCGTGAACGGCCCGTCGTTCACCAGCGCCACCTTCATGTCCGCGCCGAAGCGGCCGGTCTCCACCTTGGCGCCGAGGGCGCGCAGTTCGGCGATCACCGCCTCGATCAACGGCTCGGCGACCGGGCCGGGGGCGGCGGCGCTCCAGGTGGGGCGGCGGCCCTTGCGCGCGTCGCCGTACAGCGTGAACTGACTGATCACCAACAGCGGTCCGCCGAAGTCGGAACAGGAGAGCTCGGTGCCGGGCGCGCCGTCGCCGCCCTCGAACAGCCGCAGCGTCCACAGTTTGCGCGCGAGCTGCGCGGCCTTGGCGGGCGTGTCGTCGTGGGTGACGCCGACCAGCACGCACAGCCCGGGCCCGGCGATCGCGCCGACCACCTCGCCGGCCACCGACACCGACGCCTCGCTCACCCGCTGCACCACCGCTCTCATGCGCCCATACTGCCCTGCCGGCCGCGCTCGGCGCCGTCCGGCTGATGAGACGATGGCGCCATGGCAGACCTGAACACCACCCTCGTCACCTTCCCGGCCGGCGGGACCACCGGCACCGCGACCGTGCTGGCCGTGCACCCGCTGCCGGGCGGCGCCGGCGTCATCGTCGACACCACGCCGTTCCACCCGCTCGACCACAGCTGGCCGGACCAGCCCGGCGACACCGGGGTGCTGGTCGCGGCGGGCGTCGAGCAGCCGGTGACGGACTGCCTGACCGGCGGGGCCGGCCCGGACGGCGCGTTCGCGGTCGGCACCGACATCCCGGTCCGCCGGGGCGACGAGACGTGGCGGTGGCTGGCGGTGCACGTGGTGGCCGACGGCGCCGGTATCCGGCTCGGCGAGGAGGTGGAGCTCCGCGTCGACGAACCGCGCCGCGCCGCGCTGTCGGCCGCCCACACCGGCTGCCACCTGATGGCCCTGGCGCTCAACGAGGCGCTGGCCGACCGCTGGCGCAAGGAGGCCCGCACCGACGGCCTCGGACACCCGGACTTCGACAGCCTGGCGATGGACACCTCCCGCATCGGCCTGGACGCCAGCACCGACCGCTACCGCCTCGGCAAGTCCCTGCGGAAGAAGGGCTTCGACCCCGAAGGTCTGCGCGAGGCGCTGCCGGACCTGACGGAGAAGATCAACGCCCGCCTCGCGGAATGGCTCGCCCAGGACGCTCCGGTCCGCATCGACACGCCCGGTCCGGAACTGACCGCGCGGCGGCAGTGGGTCTGCGAACTGCCGGAGAAGACCGTCGAGATCTCTTGCGGGGGCACGCATGTGCGCCGTCTCGGCGAACTCTCGTCGCTGACCGCCGAGCTGACACTGTCCGAGGACGGCAGCGAACTGGTGGTCGTCACGACGCCGAAGGGACGCTAAGGACAATAAGGGACGTGTCGCCTGGTGTCGCCTGAGCCATTCAGGCGACACCTCCCCCGAATCGCCTAGGCCCGCTCGCCGAATCGGCCGGACAATGGATTGTCAGCTCATGGCCTTCGAGGAAAGGGGGCAGATCATGAGCAACGACCGGATGGTGCGGTGGCTCGGTCCGCTGGGCATCGGCTATCTCGTCAGCGCCGTCCTGGCGTTCGTCGTCCTGAGCAGGGACACCCCCGGCCAGAACGCGCCGGCGGCGCAGGTCGTGGCCTTCTACCGCGACCACGGCACCCGCGAGACCGCGGCGGTCTGGGTCGTCGGCATCGGCCTGGCGCTGTTGACGTTCTACATCTGCGGGCTGCGCACCGCTTTGCGGCGGGCCAACCCGGAGCACTCGTGGATGGGCGACGCGGCGTTCGCCGGCGGCGTGATCTACGTGACCGGCTTCGCCGTCATCGGGATCACGCACTACGCGCTCGTGCTAGCCGCGCACAACGGCCGTGTGACACTCGCCGGGGACCTCAACTTCATCGACCAGATCGTCCCGCTCCCGGTGTTGCTCGGTCTGGGCATCCTGTCGCTGGCGACCGGCGTGGCGATCCTGGCCGGATCCGTCCTGCCCAAGTGGCTCGGCGTCGTCGGCGTGCTGATGGCGGCCACGACGCTGGCCGGACCCGTCGGCTTCATCGCCTTCCTGGTGATGCCGTTCTACATCTCGGTCCTCGGTTTCGTGATCCAGGCCAAGCTGGCACCCCACGAGCATCCGGAACCAGAGGCCGGCCGGCACCGGATCCGGAACCTGGTGCCGCGCAGCCACCACTGAACCCGGCGGTGAATCCAGCAGTGAACCCCGCGGCACCACGTCCGTCGGCACCATCGCCGTCGGCACCGGACCGGACGGCCGATCGCGGCCGTCCGGGACGGTGCCGCCTCAGCAGACGGCTGCCTCAGCGGCGGCCACGGCCACGCCACCGACCGCGATCGGCTCCGGTGCCGGCCCGGGCTCCGGCGCGCTCGCCGGTTCCGGCGCCACGGCCGGACGCCCCCCGCCGACCCCCGCGAAGCGCTGGTAGGCCAAGGTAGCCGCGGCCAGCAGCACCCCGATCGCCCCGGTCGTGGCGAACGCCCACGGCGGCGACGACCCGTCCACGACCGCCCCGGCCAGCGGCGCGCCTATCGCACCACCCAACGTCATCGCAGAGCCCTGCAAGCCCAGGGCCTGGCCGCGGGCCGACGCCGGGACCGCGGCGGCCACCGCCTCGGCGGTGGAGGCCAGCGTCGGCGCGCACATGAAGCCGGCCGGCAGCAGCGCCAGGGCCAGCCACCACCAGCCGAAGTGGCCGATGAAGCCGACCGGGATGGTGCCGGCGCCCAGCGTCATCATCAGCACCGGCAGCCGCCAGGGCCGCGCGGTCGAGCCGTGCCAGAAGCCCCCGATCAGCGAGAGCAGGCACCAGGCGAAGATGCAGACGCCGGCCCACTTCACCGCGTCCTGCTGACGCAGCAGCGCGGTGATGGAGATGTCGGTGCCGGACAGCACCAGGTTCGCCCCCAGACCGCTGGCCAGCACCAGGAAGAAGCTGGGCCGCAGCCAGGTGCGCATCGGCTGCTTCGGCTCCGCCGCGGCGCCCGGCTCCGGCCGGCCGGCACCGTGGCCGATCGGCGGGTCCAGCACCCACAGCGCCACCACGCTGCCGACCGTCAGCACGCCGATCGCGGCGAGCGTGGGCCGCGCCGTCCGCATCGTGGTGATGGCGGCGATGGCCAGCGCCGGGCCGACCATGAACACGAGCTCGACGATCATCGAGTCCAGCGCGAACGCCTGCCGCCGCCTGGCCTCGGGCACCCGCGCGGCCACCGCCTGGCGGATCACCGAGAACACCGGCACGCCGAGCACCCCGCCCAGCGCGAACGTCGTCACCAGCAACACGGGATAGGGCAGGAACGGCGCGCTGACCCAGTACGCGGCCTCGGCCACCCCGGTCAGCATCAGCACCGGCTTCAGCCCGCGCCGGTCCACCATCCGCCCCAGCAGCGGCGCCCCCACGCCCATGCCGGCGGTCATCACCATGCTGGCCGCACCCGCCGCGGCATAGCTGCCGCCCTGGTCCAGCACGACATGCAGAGTCAGCGCCATGGACTTGGCGGTCAGCGGCAGCCGGGCCAGGAACGCCACGACGAACAGCGCCCGGGTCCCGGGCATGGCCAGAATCGGCTTGTAAGGGGCAATCAACTTGAGCACGTCTTTCCTTCCCACGGGATCATCGCAGACGCACCCGGGGAATGACGAGTGAGTTGGGGGGAGGGCTGTAGTAAGAGTGGAGACATGACCGACGACCAATCGCACCCTCGTGCCGTCGCGTCCCTCCGCGGCCTGGCCGTCGGGGACGCGGTGGGCGCCTGCTACTTCATCCCGTTGAACCAACCGTCACTGGCCGACCGCCTGCTGCCGCCGGATCCCTGGTACTGGACCGACGACAGCGAGATGGCCTGCTCCGTCTACGCGGTGCTGCGCGAGCACGGCCGCGTCGACCAGGACGCGCTGGCCCGGTCCTTCGCCGACCACCACGACTTCGACCGCGGCTACGGCGCCGGCGTCAACCGCATGCTGCGCCTGATCCGGCAGGAGGGCGCCGACTGGCGCGAGCAGGCGGCGGGGATGTTCGACGGCCGGGGGTCCTGGGGCAACGGCGCCGCGATGCGGGTGGCGCCGCTGGGAGCCTGGTACGGCGCCGACGATCTGGACCGGGTCGCCGCCCAGGCGGCCGCCTCGGCCGAGGTGACGCACACGCACGCCGAAGGCGTCGCGGGCGCGGTGGCGGTGGCCCTGGCCGCGGCGCTCGCCGCGACGACCGATCTGGCCGGATATGAGTTCTTGGACGAGATCGCCGAACGCACCCCGCCGGGTCTGGTCCGCGACGGCATCGGCACCGCCATGAACCTGCTGCCGCTCAGCGACCCGCGCAGCGCCTCGGCGTCGCTGGGCAACGGCCGCTACATCTCCGCGCCGGACACGGTGCCGTTCTGTCTGTGGGTCGCGGCCAAGCGGCTCGGGGACTACGAGGCGGCGTTCTGGGACACCGCGCTCGTCGGCGGCGACATCGACACGAACTGCGCGATCGTCGGCGGGATCGTGGCGGCGCGGGTCGGCGTGAACGGGATCCCGCAGGAGTGGCGCAAGCGGTGCGAGCCGTTGCCGGAGTGGGCCGGGGTCGGGTAAGCCTTACGCATGGTGGTCAAGAAAGTCAATGCCCTGACAAAGCGGTGGTTGGCGGCGGCCGGCGCCGATCCCGGGTCGCCGCCGCGGTCCACGGTGCTCTCCGGCGCCGGGGTGTGGCCGTTGCTGGCCTTCCTCGCCGACGGCGCCGACGACGCCGGACGCGCCGAACTCGCCGCGGCGATCGGCGTCCCGGCCCAGGAGGCAGCGGCGGCGGCGCGCGCGATTCTGACGAAGGTCGAGCGGTCGGATGCCGTACGGGTCGCGCTGGGGCTGTGGACGCGGCGTCAGGTGCGGGTGCGCGAGGCATGGCTGGCGGAACTGGCGAGCGGCGTGCACGGTGAACTCACCGGCGACGTCCCGGCCGACCAGCGGCGGCTGGACGTGTGGGCGTCGGAGCACACCGACGGGCTGATCCCCCGCATGCCCGTCAAGATCACCGATGCGAGCATGATGGTGCTCGCCAGCGCTCTCGTGGTCGAGGTCACCTGGCGCGAGCGCTTCACAGCGGGACGCCTGAAGGCCGGCGGAGTATGGGCCGATGCGCGTGGTGAGCTCTCAGGACTGCGGCTGACGACGACCGATCAGCGGATGCTGCGGGTCGCGGACACCGCGATCGGACGGGTCAGCGCCCTGACGGTGGTCGGTGACGGCGACGTCGATGTGGTGCTGGTGCTGGGTCCGCAGGAGCGGTCGGCGGCTGAGGTGATGGCGGTCGGCGTGGAACTGGCGGGGGTTACTGACGCGAACCCGATCCGGTCCGTCGTCTTCGGCCCGGACCTGCCGGCCGACATCGCCGCGCCGGGCGTCTCGACCGACACCGTCACCTCGCCCTGGCCCGCCGACCAGTTGGCGATCACCACGGTCCCGTTCCGCGTCGAAGCGCACCACGACCTGCTCGACCACGCCGCGTTGTTCGGTCTCTCCCACGTCACGACCCAGGAGCCCGGCCACTTCCCCGGCATCAGCGACTTCCCCCTCGCCGTCGACCGGGCCGCGCAGGACGCCGTCGCGGAGTTCACCGCGACCGGCTTCCACGCAGCCGCCGTGACCGCCTTCGGCCTGTTCGGCATGGCGACGCCTCCGCCGCCCAGCCGGGTCCGCAGAGTGTCAGTGGTCTTCAACCGCCCGTTCGCCTATTACGCGGTCCACCGCCCCAGCGGCCTGATCCTGGTCGCCGGCTGGGTCAGCGAACCGTCCTAAGAGGTCTCGTCCGGCAGGGCGTACCGCCACTGACACGTCCGCACGCCCTTGTCCGACTGGTAAGGCACGGTGGGCTTCATCTGCGGATCACCCGGGACGGTGGACGAGCAGGCGGCCCGCACGGCGGCCGCCGCCGCACCGTCCACGACCGGCATCTCCGTGCAGTTCCCGCCGTCGCCCTTGGTCGGCTGCGGCATTCCGGCCGGCCACGGCTGCGGCTTGTCCTGCGTCGTCACCGGACACTGCAGGACGTAGCGCACCTTCGGTCCGGTGTACGGCGTGCTGGTGACGTTGTTCAGGCCGTCGAGCTTGGTGTAGGCGTCATAAAGCGGCGCGGGATAGCCGCCTTCCTTGCCGATCTGCGGCAGGCCCGAGGCCCGCACCGTCTGCATGGTGCCGTCCGCCTTGCGAACGACCAGCACGGTCGTCTGGATGTCCGGGATGGGCCGGGTGGTGGGGTTCACCGTCCCCGGCAGGCCGTCGAGGTCCTGGCGGAGCGTGGTCAGCAGCTTGCTGAGATCGGCGCCGTTCAGGGTGGCCTGCTTCGCCGCGTTGAGCACGACGGTGCCGTCGGAGTAGACGACCACCGCGGGCGGTTGCAGCCGCGGCTGGTTGCCCGCGAAACCGCCTTCGGAATGGACCTCGGCCACCCGCTGGACCGGTCCACCCGGCGCCGAAGACGACGGGCTCGACGCCGCCGAGGACGATGCCGCCGAGGACGAGCTCGCCGACGACGGCGGCGAGCTGCTCGCGGAGTACGAGTCACCGCCACTGCCGCTCGTCGAGGCCGGCGACGATCCACCGCTCGCGGCCGGCTTCGACGAACCGCTCGCGCACGCCGCCGCCCCGAACATCAGAACCATGACGCAGATCCCACTCGTCAGCTTCATGTGGATTGGACGCACTCCGTGATGGTCTGGTTCCGGGTGACAAGCAGGCTATCCGCCGCGTTCCCACCAGCCCCACGCGCCACGCCACCGGCGGCCGGCTCATTCCGTCCCCAGCACCGCCGCCAGCCGCTTCGCGGCGTTCGTCACGGCGCCGCCGCCCTTCTTCTGCGCCACCGCGCCGACTTCGGCGATCGGCGTCCGCACCTTCAGCGCCCCGGCCAGTTCCGCCCCCACCACCAACAACTCGGCGGTGCCGCCCAGCGCCTTCGGGAGCGCGGGCGGCAGGATCCGGGGCAGCAAGTCCGCGACCGTCTCCCAGCTCTGGCCCGCCGCGCCGCCGTTCGCCATGTCACGCAGGCACGGCACGATCCGGCGGAGCGCACCGCCCTCGGCCGACAGCCGGATCCGCACCGCGGCGGCCAGCAGCGCCGGCTGGAGCAGCCCGCGCGAAGCCAGCACCAGCGCCGCGTCCACGCCCGAGGCCCGCAGCGCGGCATCCCCGCCAGCCATGCGGGAGGCGATCACATAGTGCGTCCCGGCGTGCGTCGGATCATCGGATTCCGCGAGGGCCACCGCCGAGTCCGGCGAAGGCTCGGCCGTGCTCCAATCCGTGCCCCCGGCCAGCGCCACGGCGGGCAGATCCGGACGCGCCGGCAGGATCGCGGGCCAGCACACGTCCCAGTCCGACTCGTCGTGCTGCCGCTCCGGTTCCATCCACATGCCGGGGAGCAGGTCGAACAGAGTCGTCGGATGGGAGACGTGGACCCGCGACACCTGCCTCAGATACGCGGCCCGATCCTCGCCGTAACGCCACCCGTCGGGCGGCATCGGCGCGGGCATGGCCAGTTCCGGCGGCGTGATCCGGTCGCCCGCGACCCACGCCGCGAAGCGCCGGCCCGCGTCGGAGGTGAGATCGGAGACGTCGAAATCCCCGCAGTCCTCCGGCAGCCTCAGCAACGCCTGGTGGAGGTCCGCCTCCAGCGGGACCCAGCCTTCTGATTCGCACTCCCGCAGCCGCGCCGCGAGCGCCCCGGGGTCGATGATCCCGTTGGCGGAGGTCGGCACCGCCAGCAGCAGCGGCGGCAGATCCGGCAGCCCCAGGGCGGCGTGGATCTCGGCGGCGCGCAGGATCAGGAAGTCGGCGGGCGAGGTCCGCGTACGCTGCGACGCGTAGCCCGTCTTCTGTTTGCGGACCCGTGGCCACAACTGGTGCACCCGGGCCCGGTGTGGATGGCTCTTCCGCCCGCCGCCGGCCTCGACCGCGCCCTCGGCCAGGCGGTACAGCGCCACCCGCGGCGTCTGCGGATAGTTCTCCAGCGTCCATTCCCATCCCGGCCGGTTCCGCTCGACCACCGGCGCCAGCGCCTCCGCCAGCTTCGCGACGTCCGCGCCACTCCGGGCGAACACGACGAAGGCCTCCAGCACCCGTTCGAAGACCATCGCCTCCGCCGGCGCGCCGTACATCAGCGCCGAGACCTGTTCGGCCAGTTCGGCCGGCGAGCCGATCGGCGGCGACAACCGGCGCGGCTCGTAAGGCGCGACATCGGGGTAGCCCGGATCGGATATCGCAGAATTCTGTTCCACGCCGAGCAGCCCGGCCAGCGTCGCGGTGAGGTCCGGCGCGAGGTAGACCTCCGCCTCGGCGACCAGCCGCTGCTTGTCCCCCTCCCCCAGGGCCTTGGCCCGCTTGCCGATCAGCTTCACCGCGCGTTCCTGCAGATCGGCGCCCGGCGCGCCGAACGCGGCGGACAGGTGTCCGGCGATCTCCGGGACGCGGTCCGGATGCGCCGACGCCAGCGCGTCCAGCCAGCCGAGCGTCGTCTTGACGACGTTCTTCTCCGCGCGCGTCACCGTGATCGACGCCGCCTCCAGGGCGAGTTCGAGATCGATGAGCCCGGCGTCGGCGGCCTTCTTGACGGACGCCAGGAACACCTTCGCGACCGTGCCGTTCTGCGAAGACAGCAGGCTGATACAACTCGAGATCCGCTCGGCTGTCTCCTCAGCGGTCGGTGCCATCGCGGTGAAGAACGCCAGATGGCCCTGCATCCCGCCGAGCCGGCCGCCGCGCAGCAGCCGCCGCAGGCTCCCGTCCAGCATCGGCCCGCGCGGCACCAAGCCCTCGGCCACGGCTTCGAGCGCGGCCTTGCCGAAGCTGGCCCACTCGGAGAACAGGTCGTCGTTCTCTTCGTCGTCGAACGTCAGCGGCAGCAGCTCGGCGAGCCTGGTCTCGGAGAGCAGGGCCGCCCGCCCGGAATTCCGGCGGGAGTCCCACCGGTACCCCGCCGCCCAGGCCCGCACGAACCCCGGCGTCGCCGGCGGTTCCACCCCCGCCGCCTCGGCGACCGTCTCCAGGAGGACGAGCGCACCGGCCGCGTCCAGGGTGGCGGACAGCTCCTCGACGAGTTCGGGCAGCCAGGCCGGATCGCGGTCGGCCAGCACCTGCCGGACCGCCTCGGGCACGACGTCCAGGCCGCACCGGCGCTGGACGGTCCGCAGGTACTTCGCCACGGCGGACGCGTTCGCCAGCACCGCCATGGCGGCCGGGACCTGCGTGCGGGCGGTGCGGCGCTGGAATTCCCTGAAGTCGCTCCAGTTCCGGGTCCCGGACGCCTGGTTGAAGGCCCGCCAGCTGGCCGACGCCAGTTGCGCGCGCACCGCCTTCACGAAGGTCCGTCGCTCCTTCTCGGACATGCCCTGGAAGAACACCGGGATCGCCGAGGCCCGGCCGGAGTCCAGCCACGACGTCAGGCGCTCGGGGGTTCCGGGCTCGCCGGTGATCTCCATGACCGCGTTCACAGCGCCCCCGCCGTTTCCTCGTCCTCGTCCGCGGCGTCCCGCAAGCCGCGCTCCCCACGCCGATATGCGTCCGCGGCCAAGATGTGTTTGCACGGCCCGCGCCCTCCTTGATACTTCGCATACCACTGACATGTGCAGGACAGCGCGCCGTCGGCGGCCTCGCGCACGCGCTGCACGTGGTCGGCGACCGTGACGGTCGCGACGCCGCCGTCCCAGACCACCGCGTCCGCGTCGAGCAGGTCGCGGGCGGCGCGCAGCCGCGGGTTCTGCCGCGCGGCGCGCTCGGCGTCGTAGGGCAGCTCGCGGTGGAAGTACGAGGCGTCCGCGTGGTCGTAGCCGACCCGCCCGGCGGTGCCGAGCTGGGTCAGCGCCGCCCGCACCCGGGCCACCGGGAGCCCGGCGACCCCGGCCAGCCGGTCGGGCTCCACCCGGGCGTCGAAGGCCAGCAGCGCCCCGACCGTCTCGGCGTCGTCGATCACCTCGTCCCCGGCCAGCGCCGACAACACCGCGCCCTCCCCGGAGAAGCCGCGGGTGATCTCCGGCGACAGGGTCAGCACCAGCCGCATGCCCGGCAGGTCCAGCTGCCAGACCGAGGCCACCGGGCCCGCGCCGCGTGCCAGGTTCGGGCCGTAGACCCGCAGCGCCCCGCCGAAGCGCAGCAGCGGCACCAGTTCCTTGAGGCGCTGCGGCCCGGCCAGGCAGACCGCACCGGGCCCGGGACCGGCCGCCAGGCGCAGCGTGCGACCGGCCGGGACCAGCCACTGCACGCCGCGCGGCGCGTTGGGCAGGCCGCGCAGGAAGCGCGCGGCGTCCCCGGCCCGCAGCTCGGCGCGCAGGTCGTAGCCGGAGGTGACGGCCTGCACCTCGGCGAAGCCGCGCAGCCAGCGGGCCGGCAGCGGCACCTTGCGCTCCACCACGGTGCCGTCGAAGGTGGTGGCCTGGAGTCCCTCGGGGCCCACCTCGAGTTGCAGCGGGTCCCCGCCGCGCACCCGGGCCAGCGCGAGCCGCAGCTCGTTGTTGACGTCCACGTTGGTGGTGCCGCGGTCCAGGGCCAGGCCGTCCATGCCGGCCTCCAGGACGTCCAGCCGCGCGTAGACGCCACAGCACCCTGAGAAGGACTCGAAGCGCAGCCGGTCGCCGTTGCAGGTCACGACCGGATCGCGCAGCGCCGCCAGGTTCGGCCGCCAGTAGCGGGCCTGCGCCACGTTCGCCACGCCGAGCAGAGCCGCCGCCGCGGGCTCGGCCTCCCCGAGGAATCCGGAGAAGAAGCGCGGGTGCGCGGCCGGTCCCGCGGTGGTGGTGCCGCCGGAGGTCTGGAGGTCGAGCAGGCCGTCCGGACCGAGGCTGGACGGCCGGACATAGCCGTACATTTGGGCGGTGGAAGTCATGCTCCGAAAGTAGCGTCGGACACCGACAAGACGGCGGGGCGAAGGCCTCGGGGCTCGGCGTGTGGACGCCGAGGGGCTCCCGCTTGGACGCCGAGGGGCTAATCTCGACGATCGAGACCTGTACGTCCATGTCCGTGCGGGTGCCGACCGACGAAGGAGCCCGCGTCACCGTGGAGTCCGCCTGGAACCGCAGCGTGCTGCGCACGAACAACGAGCGGCTCCTGCTCGACCGGCTGCGCGCCGACGGCGCCACGTCCCGCGCGGAGCTGGCCCGGCTCACCGGCCTGTCCAAGCCGACGGTGTCCACGGCCCTGGGCCGGCTGGAACACGGCGGCCTGGTCCGCGAGATCGGCAAACAGGCCGTCGCCGGCCGCGGCCGCTCCCCGGTGCTGTACGAGGCCGACCCGACGGCGGGCTACGCGTTCGGCGTGGACGTCGGCCGCAGCTGGATCCGGGTGGGCCTGGCCGACCTGGACGGCACCGTGGTGGGCCGCGCCGACGAGCCGAACACGGCCGCCGACGCCGACGGGATCGTGGACGCGATCGTGGCCCAGGCCCGGCGGGCGGGCGCCGAGGCCGGCGTGGACTGGTCGCAGGTGTTGCACACCGTGGTCGGCAGTCCCGGCGTGGTCGACACGGCGACCAACGAGCTCCGGTACGCGGTCAACCTGCCGGGCTGGGGCCGGCGGGAGGTCACCGACCGGCTGGCCGCGTCGCTGGGCACGAGGCTGGAGCTGCTGAACGACGCGAACCTGGCAGCGCTGGGCGAACACGCCGCCGGAGCGGGCCGCGGCCGGCGATTGTTCGTGTATCTGCTGGTCGGGACCGGCCTGGGCGCCGGCATCGTGGTCGACGGACGGCTGTTCCCGGGGGCCCGCGGCGCCGCCGGCGAGATCGGGTACCTGCCGTACGGCACGCAGAACGAGGACCGGGCGCGGACCCGGGGACTGCTGGAGGACGCGGCCGCGGCCGACTCGGTCGTGGCGGCGGCGCGCGAGCTGGGACTGCCGGACACCGACTCGGCGAAGCAGGTCTTCCTCGCCGCCCGGGCCGGGAGCAAGACGGCCCTGGAAGTCGTCCGGCGCGAGGCCGAACGGCTGGCGCACGCGGTCGCCGCGATCTCCGCGGTCATCGACCCCGAACTCGTGGTGCTCGGCGGCGGCATCGGCGACAGCGCGGACCTGCTGCTGGGCCCGTTGCGCACCGCGCTGGACCGGATGACGCCGTTGGTGCCGGAGCTCGCCGCCTCGGAGCTCGGCGCGAACGCGGTGCTGGAAGGCGCGCTGGCTTCGGGCGTGGGGACGGTGCGGCGGCTGGTGTTCGAAGCTTGGCAGGGCGCGCAGGAGCCGACGGGGGTCGTTGATGGCGCTGCGGGGTGATGCGGGGAAGCGCTGTGGGGTGATGCGGCGACGCGCTGCGGGATGAGGCGGGGCAGCGCTGCGGACTGCTAGGCGCTGCGAGGTGACGCGTCGAAACAGCGGTGGGGCCCGAGTCGAAGACCCGGACCCCACCACCTCCACAAGGCCCGCACCACAGCGGACGACGGCGCGCCGGCTTCGGCGTCGTTGCCTTAGCCGGCAACCCCCGCCGCCGCCCGCTGTGCCACATGGCACGCGGCCTCATGCGCCGGGGCCAGTTCGGCCAGTTTCGGGGTGACCTCGTGGCAGATCTGCTCCGCCAGCGGGCAGCGGTCGCGGAAGCGGCAGCCGGCCGGGGGGTTGATCACCTTCGGGGGCTCGGCCTTGGCGGTGTCGACGTCCACTGACAAAGGCGCGCGGGGGTCGGGCACCGCCGACAGCAGGAGCTGCGTGTAGGGGTGCTTCGGCTCGTGGAGCACGTCCTCGGTGGGACCGGCCTCGACGATGTGGCCGCCGTACATCACCATCACGCGGTCGCAGACGTAACGCGCACTGGCGATGTCGTGTGTGATGTAGAGGAATGACACACCCTCGGTCTCCCGCAGGTCCGCCATCACGTTCAGCAGGCCGATGCGGATCGAGACGTCGAGCATCGACACCGGCTCGTCGGCCAGGATCAGCTTCGGTCGGTAGGCCAGGGCCTGGGCGAAGCCGATGCGCTGCCGCTGGCCGCCGGAGAGCTCGTAGGGATAGCGCTGAAGGATCTCCGCCGCCGGGTTCAGGCCGACGGCCTCCACCACGCGCTCGGCCTCCTGGGCCCGTTGCGCCGCCGACAGTTCGGTACGGTGCAGCTTCAGGCCGCGCATGATGCCGTGGGAGACGCGGTAGGCCGGGTTCAGGGAGGCGAACGGGTCCTGGAACACCATCGGCACGTCGCCGCGGTAGGCCAGCTGGCCCTTGCGGCCGCGCAGGGCGCTCAGAGGCTTGCCCTCGAAGCGGATCTCGCCGGAGGTGGGCTTGTAGACCTGGGCCAGCAGCCGGGCGATCGTCGACTTGCCGCTGCCGGATTCGCCGACCAGGGCCACGATCTCGCGGCGGTTGATGGTCAGGTTCACCTCGTCGACGGCGTGCAGGTTGGTGCGGGAGAAGCCGCCGCCGATGCGGAAGTGGCGGGTCAGGTTCTCGGTGCGCAGCAGTTCGTTGCCGATGTGGCTGCCGGCGTTCTGCTCGGTGCCGTTGCGCTGGCTGACTGTTCGCTCGCTGCCGTTGCGCTCGCTCACGACTCGACCTCCACGCTCAAGGCCGCCGGTTCGTGCAGCAGGCACCGGGCCTGTGCCGTGCCGACGCGGTACAGACCCGGCTCGTCCGAGGCACAGCGCTCCATCGCGACCGGGCAGCGCGGGTGGAAACGGCAGCCGGAGGGCGGCTTGCCCAGGTTCGGCGGCGCGCCGGGGATGCCGGTCAGCCGCTTCTTCTCGCCGTGGATCGAGGGGAAGGCCTCCAGCAGTCCCTTGCTGTAGGGGTGCGCCGGAGCGTCGAACACGCCGCGGGTGGCGCCGAGCTCGACCACCTGGCCGGCGTACATCACCATCAGCCGGTCGGAGAAGTGGCTGACCAGGGACATGTCGTGGGTCACGAAGATCACCGCGAACCCGAGCTGGCGTTGCAGCTCCTTGATCTGCATCATCAGCGAACGCTGCGCGACCACGTCCAGGGCGGAGGTGGGCTCGTCCATCACGATCAGGTCCGGGGTGAACAGCAGCGCCATGGCGATCATCGCCCGCTGCCGCATGCCGCCGGAGAGCTGGTGCGGGTAGGACTTCAGGTGCACCGGGTCGATCCCGACCAGTTCCAGCACCTCCGCCGAGCGCACCCGGATCTCGGTGTCGGAACGTTTGGCGTGCGCCTTGATCGCGTCCTTGAACTGGCGCCCGATGGTGTGGACCGGGTTGAGGGCGTTCATCGCGCTCTGCATCACGACCGAGAAGTCGCGCCAGCGCAGGGCGTTCAGGCTCTTGGCGGTCAGCGCCACCAGGTTCTCGCCCTTGAACCACACCTCGCCGGCGGTGACCGAGGCCGGGGGGTTGAGCAGTTGCGCGATGCCGAACAGCATCGTGGACTTGCCGCAGCCGGACTCGCCGACCACGCCGAGGAACTCGCCGGGGGCCAGGGTCAGGTCCACGCCGGCGACCGCCGGGACCGGGCCGGTGGGGGTCGCGTACTCCACCCACAGGTCCCTGACCTCGAGCAGGTGGTCTGGATTCATCGGTTCCAGCATCGGTTCACTCACCCCCGATCGGGTCCGAGGGACCGACGGCGGAGCCGGGTGAGCTGGCGGAGCTGACGGAGCTGGCGGAGCCTGGGGCGGTCGGCGCCGTGCGGAGCCGTCCGGTGAGCTTCTTGGCACGTTGCCTCCTCACCGGCCGCAGGGCCGGGTTGCTGATCTCGTCGAAGGCGTAGTTCATCAGGGCGAAGGCGACGCCGAGGGAGGCGATGCCGATCGCCGGGGCGATGGCCCACCACTCCGCGCCGTTCTCCAGCGCGGACTGCGAGTCGGCCCAGTAGAGCATCGTGCCCCAGCCGTTCGAGTTCGGGTCGCCCAAGCCCAGGAACTGCAGACCCGCGGCGTTCAGCACCGAGAACAGCGCCGCGCCCAGGAAGCTGGCGATGATCAGGGAGACCATCGTGGGCAGCATCTCGCAGACGATGATGTAGGAGCGGCGCTCGCCGCGGACCCGCGCGGACTCCAGGAAGTCCCGGTTGCGCAGGGACAGCGCCTGGGCCCGCATCTGGTTGGCGCCGTAGGACCAGCCGGTGACCACCAGCACGGAGATCAGGACGGTCAGGGTCGGCTTGCCGGCGTAGGCGGAGAGCACGATCACCAGGGGGAAGGTCGGGATGACCAGCACGACGTTGGTGACGAAGGAGATGACGTCGTCGGCGACACCGCCGAGGTAGGCCGCCGAGACGCCGACCACCACCGAGATCGCGGTGGCCAGGCCGCCGGCCACGAGCGCGATGATCAGGGGCTCGCGGGCGCCGTAGACGAACAGCGCCCAGATGTCCTGCCCCAGGGAGGTGGTGCCGAGCCAGTGGTCTGCGGACGGCGGTAGCCGCGGCATGTAGCGGGCCGGCGCCAGCGGGTCGTCCACACCGGTGAACAGCGACGGGAAGGCCGCCATCACCAGGAGGAGGAAGAATATGGCGAACCCGACGTTCGCCTTGCGGTTGGACAGGAACGAGCGCCACACGCCGCCGCCGCGCTTCTTGGCGCGGATCGCGACGGCCGGCGCGTCGGCCGGCTGGGAGAGCAGGGTCGTCATCGGTGCCTCACCCCTTCGCCCGGGTGCGCGGGTCCAGGACGACGGTCAGCAGGTCGCACACCAGGATCGCGCCCAGCACGGCGACCGTGAACAGCAGGAACAGCGCCTGCATCATCGGATAGTCGATGCTGCTGACCGCGTTGTAGAGCTGGTAGCCCAGCCCGGGATAGCTGAAGATCCGCTCCACCAGGATCGCGCCGGTGAGCACGAAGCCGATGGACATCGCGAAGCCGGACAGGTTCGGCAGGAACGCGTTGCGCGCGGCGTAGTTGTACATCACCTTGCGGTCGGACAGGCCCTTGGCGCGTCCCATCCGGATGTAGTCCTCGGCAAGCGTGGTGATCATGTTGTTCCGCATGGTCAGGACCCAGCCGCCGATCGAGGTGATGAGGAGGGTCGCGGCCGGCAGGATCGCGTGTTGCAGGACGCTGCCGACGAAGCCGGGCGAGAAGCCGGGGACGATCGTGTTGTCGTAGTTGAACGAGCCGGGCAGCCAGGTGTTGTCGATCGCGAAGAAGAGGAGCAGGAAGAGACCGACCACGAAGTACGGGAGCGCGGAGGTGACGACGAACACTGACGGCAGGACGGAGTCGATCACGCCGCCGCGGCGCCAGGCCGCGATGGTGCCGATCAGGGAGCCGATGATGAAGGCCAGGACTGTGGTGATGCCGACGAGGCCCAGGGTCCAGGGCAGGGATTGGCCGATCAGCTTGGAGACCGGGACGCCGAGGGAGCTGCCGCCGGTGGAGACGCCGAAGTTGCCGGTGAAGATCTTGCCGAAGTAGTCGAGGTACTGGCTGAAGAGGTTCGCGTGTGGTTTGAAGCCGTAGGAGGCGAGGATCTTCTCCAGTTCGGCGTCTGGGACTTTGCCGCGGGTGGCGGCTCGGAGGGAGTTGACGGGGCTGCCCGGCATGAAGTGCGGGAGGAAGAAGTTCAGGGTGACGGCGGCCCAGAGGGTGAGGACGAAGAACCCTAGTCGGCGCAGAAGATATCTCAACCCTCTGTCCTTTCCTTGGCGGCGTGCGGTACGGCGCCGATGGAGCGGTTGGCGCGGGGGTGGGGCGGGGGTGGGGCGGGGGTGGGGCGGGGGGGGTGGGGGTTGGTGCGGTAGCGAGGTGGGTGCGGTTGGCGCTGGGGTGGGGCGGGGGGTGCGGTGGCGGGGCGGGCTGCG
>JABFXP010000776.1 GCA_013361685.1 Catenulispora sp. | reverse complement strand
CCGCCCCGCGCCCCGCCCCACAGCCAGCCCCGCCACCCGATCCGCAGTCCGCCCTACCAAGCCAACGCCACCGGCTCAGCCGGAATCCGCCCCGCGACGAGGTCTCGCACGAGCGCGGCGAGGCCGTCGGGGACCACCCGCTCGGCGGTCGCGGCCAGTTCGTCGAGCGGCCACCAGCGGTAGCGGAGGAAGGTGCTGGCCTCCAGGTCCTCG
Organism: Catenulispora sp.; assembly: GCA_013361685.1. GTDB lineage: Bacteria > Actinomycetota > Actinomycetes > Streptomycetales > Catenulisporaceae > Catenulispora. Next base: position 5,620 of record JABFXP010000776.1, on the reverse strand, counting down.
AAGCCGCTGATGTCGACTTCGTGGGCTTCGACGCGGAGGAAGAAGAACTCGTCGCGGGAGCGGCCCGGTTGCGCTGCGAACTGCGCCGAGCCGCCGGTGGTGGCCACGACGCCGCCGAGGGCTTCGGGATCCACCGCCAGCCCGGTCTCCTCGCGCAGCTCGCGGGCGGCGGCTGTGGCCAGGTCCTCCCCCGGGTCGACGCCGCCGCCGACCGACAGCCAGAACGCGTCGCTCCGCGCGGAACCCGGAGTGGGCTTCGTGTGGAACAGCAGCAGCCGGTCGTCGGCGTCAACCAGGAGCACGCGTGCCGACACGCGTATCGCAGAGGCCTGTTTCTCAGTCATGCTCAAGCACGATACTGATCGTGCCGTGCGTAAAGCTCGTCCCATTCCTCGGGGCTGAGCTGCCGGCCCTCGGCGCGGATCGCCGCCAGTTCCTCGAAATACGGCTCGCGCGGCGCGCCGGGGGCGAACAGCACCAGCATCGACGCGGCGGCGCCGGAGGTGTTGGCGAAGCTGTGGACGCCGCCGGGTGGGACGAACAGGTAGTCGCCGGCGGTGGCCTCGCGCCACGTGTCGCCGTCGTAGAGCGCGACGCTGCCGTCGAGGATGAAGAAGGCCTCTGAGAAGGTGCGGTGGTAGTGGCCGGTGTTGGCCGGAGTGGGGTCGGGCTCGGTGGGCAGCAGGTCCCAGCGGTACAGCCCGTACAGGCCGCCGGAGGTGGCGCCGGTGGAGAGCAGGCTGACCCTGGACCGCTCGCCGATGCGCAGTTCGGGGTCGGCGGCGGCGGTGCGGAAGGTGGCGCTGACCTCGCCCTGGTCGGCGAAGTAGCGCGGCGACGGATATGACATGGCTCCGACCTTAGGGGGCCGGACGACGGCCGGGATAGAGCCGATCTTGGACCGGCGGAATGGGCCATTCGGTCCGGATCCTGAGACGGTTATTCGCGGATATTGACGTTCTCTGAGAAACACTGTCATTCTCAGTGCATGGGACGCGCCGCTTTTCTTGTGGCTCGCCGTCATGTCGATCTGCGACGGACCGCGAGCGCCATCTGTCCCGCGTGCGCCTAGCTCCACTGCTGCCGCGAGCTGCACTCCAGCCGACCGGCGACGAGATTCGCTTCTGCCTCCGAAATATTCGGAATCCTTTCCTCTTCGCGCCCGAAGAATCTCATTTCAGAGAGCACTCATGCTTCACATCATCGCGTCCCAGCATGTGTCCGAGAACCCCTCGGCCGAGGCCTTCATCGATCTCGCCCGCACCGCCGAGCGCGGCCTGCTGGACGCGGTGTTCCTCGACGACCGCCTCGCGTTGCCGGAGCCGACGCCAGGCGGCGACGACAACAGCAACGGCGGCGGCATCAGCGCCGCAGACGTCGGCGGCGGCGGACTGGAACCGCTGACTCTGCTGTCAGCGATCGCCACGACCACCGACCACATCGGACTGATCGCAACACTCTCGACGACGTTCTCCGAGCCGTACCCGCTGGCCCGGTCACTGGCGTCCCTGGACCACATCTCCCACGGCCGCGCCGGATGGAGCATCGGCACCGGCGGCGACCTGGACGAGGCAGCCAACTTCAACATGGACGAACCTGTCGAAGCCGCCGTGCGCTACGAACGAGCGGCCGAGCTGCTGGACGTGGTCACGCAGTTATGGGACAGCTGGGCCGACGACGCCGTGCTGAGCCGCGGACAAGCACCGCGCATACGGGAAATCGAACACACCGGGTTGTTCTTCAAGGTCCGCGGTCCGCTGAACGTGCGCCGGACGCCCCAGGGATGGCCCTTGCTCGTACATCAGGCAGACCTGACGGGCCCCGTCCACGAGTCCAACGACACCGAGTTCGCAGCGCGCTACGCCGAGGTCGTGTTCACAGCGCCACAAGACATCCGCGCCTCGACGACGTTCGCACGGGAAGTGAAGGCCCGCGCGGCGGCATACGGCAGAGAGCCGTTTCTGCCGATCATCCTGCCGAGCCTCACAACCTTGGTCAGGCCAAGCAGCTTCACGGTGCGCACCCCGAAGCAAATCGCGGACGTGATGGAGGAGTGGACCCAAGCAGGAGCGGCAGACGGCTTCACAGTCCGGCCCTCGGACGTACCCGGCGGCCTAACGGCTTTCGTCGACCACGTAGTCCCCGAGCTACAACGCCGCGGCCTGTTCCGCGACGCATACCTCGATGGCACCCTGCGAGACCGCTTCGGTCTGCCACGCCCCGAGGACCACTTCCCCACCTACGACACACTGTCTGTCCCGCAGCCGCCTGTCGCCTGGCCCGCTCTGGCGACCGTGTAGAAGAGGGACGACCGCAGCCGTCAGGCAGCGGCACATGAGTTCCGCGACCCGTTCCTGCCGGCCGGGCGCGGATCACGCCGGGGCGGCCGGGCTGTGGGAGGGCGGCCGCCTCGGCCTTAATCGCTGACCGCTCGGCGACAAACTTCACCCGACACCCGGCACCCGACACCCGACAGCCAACCGCCGATCGCCGATCGCCGACCGCTGATCAACGATCGTTCACCACCGATCAGCAATAATTCCGCAGATCCCAAAGCCCACCACGCGTACGCTCAGCCCATGGCATTCGAGGATCTGCTCACCGAGGCCATGAAAGCCTCCGACCGCTTCGGCCACCGCCAACACGTCCACCTGACCTGGCTCGCAATCCGCTCCGTCGGCACCGCCGCGGCGATCCCCCTGATCAGCGACGGAATCCAGGCCACCGCCCGCTACGCCGGCGCCCCGCAGAAGTACCACGCGACGATGAGCCGCGCATGGGTCGTCCTGGTCGGCCACCACACCGACGCCGACCCCGCCGACGATTTCGACCACTTCGCCGACGCCAATCCGGAGCTGCTGGACAAGCGCCTGCTCACCCGCTTCTACAACTCCACCACCCTGGCCTCCGACGCGGCACGCACCGGATGGGTCGATCCCGATCGCGAGCCGTTCCCCTGGATGGCGACCACCGGCTCCGCCAACACGTAGCCCGCAGCGCCCGGATCGGATCGAGCGTTTCCCGCCATAGCAGAGCATTGCTATACGGCTGCTGATTTCGCCGCCTCCACCGAAGCACCGCACAAGCGCAGCCGCCACAACCCCACCCAACCCAAAGCGGCGCGCCAAACCAAAGCGGCGCGCCCACCCCAGGTCACCCCAGGCCAGACGCGCCGCCAAAACCCACCGAAACCTACATCGGCAGCTTCCGGAAAATCGGCCGCGGCACATGCCGCAACCCCGACATCACATACCGGAAGGCACCCGGCGCCCACACCGTGTGCGACCCGCGCCGCAGCCCGGCGAGAATCGCATCGGCGACAGCCTCCGGCGTCGTCGACAGCGGGGCCTTCTCCATGCCCTTGGTCATCTTCGTGTCGACGAATCCCGGCCGCACCACCATCACGTGCACGCCCGTCCCCACCAGCGAGTCCCCCAGCCCCTGCGCGAACGCGTCGAGGCCGGCCTTGCTGGACCCGTAGATGAAGTTCGCCTTGCGCGCCCGCTCGGCGGCAACTGACGACAGCACCACGAGCGCCCCGTGGCCCTGCTTCTTCAGCGCCTGCGCCACCACGATCCCGCTGGAGACCGCGCCGGTGTAGTTCACGTGCGCCACCGCGGCGGCGCGGACCGGGTCCTTCTCGTCCTCGGCCTGGTCGCCCAGGACGCCGAAGGCCATCAGCACCACGTCCACGTCGCCGGCGCCGAACACCTGCGACAGGACCTTCTCGTGGTCGTCGGTGGCGGCGGCGTCGAAGGGGACGACCTCCACCGTGGCGCCGAGCTGGCGCAGTTCGGCGGCGTTGTCCTCCAGCTGGCGGGAGGTGCGGCCGGCCAGGTAGATGCGCTTGGTGCGCAGGGCGGCCATCTTGCGGGCGGTGGCCATGGCGATGTCCGAGGAGCCGCCGAGTACCAGCAGCGACTGGGCCGCGCCCAGGGAGTCCTTCATATCTGTGGTTCCTATCCGTTCGTGGCTGCGGAGGCTCTTATAGAGAACTCTAGAGAAACTCTCTGTAGAGCTCTGCTGAACAGTCCCTCTACAGGTGCAGGCGGCGTGCCTGGTCCGACATGAACACCTGGTGCGGGTCGATCTCGGCGCGCAGTTTGCGGAACGCCTCCAGCCGCGGGTACATCTCGGCCAGCAGCTCGGGCCGCATCCGCGAGTCCTTCGCCAGGTACAGCCGGCCGCCGGCCTCGAGCACCTTCTCGTCCAGGCCGTCCAGCAGCGTGGCCAGGCCCGGGGTGTTCGTGGGGAAGTCCAGGGCGAGGGTCCAGCCCCGGGTGGGGAACGACAGGTAGCCGGAGTTGCCCGCGCCGAAGCGCTTGAGGACCGTCAGCGCGGCGGGGGCGCCGTGGGCGGAGATGCGCTCGACGATCTGCCGCAGGGTGTCCTCGGCGCCGAACGGCACCACGAACTGCCACTGCAGGAAGCCCGCCGGGCCGTAGACGCGGTTCCACTCCATGATCCCGTCGAGCGGGTGGAAGAACGCGCCGACGCCCTGGATGACGCCTTCCTTGCGCAGCGGCGCCTTGCGGAACCACATCTCGTTGAAGACGCGGCCGGTCATCTTGTTCAGCAGGCCGTTCACCGGCACCGGCGGGACCGTGCCCAGGGACAGCGGGGCGAACTTGCGCGGCTCGCGGCGGACCTTGGCCGGCAGCTCGTCCAGCTTGGCGAAGTCGCCGCAGGTCAACACCGAGCGGCCGAGGTTCTTGCCGGTGGACAGGCAGTCGATCCAGGCCACCGTGTAGGGGTACTTGTCGTCGGTGGCGGCCAGTTCGGCCATCACGCCGTCCAGGTCGGGGGCGCGCCAGATGTCGGCCTTGATCCGGGCCGTCTCGACCTTCTTGAAGGCGATGGTGGCCTGGGTGACGATGCCGGTCAGGCCCATGCCGCCGGCGGTGGCCCAGAACAGTTCCGGGGTGCCGTCCGGGGTGAGGGCGCGGATCTGGCCGTCGGCGCCGAGCAGGTCCATCGACAGCACGTGCTGGGTGAAGGAGCCGGCGCTGTGGTGGTTCTTGCCGTGGATGTCGGCGCCGATCGCGCCGCCGACGGTGACGTAGCGGGTGCCCGGGGTGACCGGCACGAACCAGCCCAGCGGCAGCATCGTGCTCATCAGCTGGTGCAGGCTGACGCCGGCCTGGGCGGTGACGACGCCCCGCTCGATGTCGATGTTGAGGATCTTGTTGAGCGAGGTGGTGCGCACCACCCGCCCGCCGCCGTTCTGCGCCGGGTCGCCGTAGGAGCGGCCCAGGCCGCGGGCGATCACGCCGCGCGGGCCGGCGCCGGTGACCAGCTCGGAGAGCTGGTCCAGCGCGGTGGGGTCGGCGACCTCGGCGACCGAGGGGCTGGTCATGCCCCAGCCGTAAAGCCGCTCGGGGTGCAGTCCGGCACCGGTAGAACTCTGCTGTGGCACGGCCACGAATCTCACGTCCCTAATGTCATACCGAAGGTACCGCCGACGCGGCTGCGGCCCAGGCTGCCGGCCACACCGCGCACACCTGCTCAGCCGCGCGAGCCCACGAGGATCACGCCGGTGGCGAAGACCGCGACCCAGACCGCGCCCAGACCCATCATGACCCGGTCCTTCAGGACCACGTCCTCCGGCTCCCCGGCACTG
>JABFXP010000076.1 GCA_013361685.1 Catenulispora sp. | reverse complement strand
CGTGCCGCCCTACACCAAGCAGATCCAACTGCTCCTCACCCCGAACGACGAGGAGGACCTGCTCGCCGCGGTGCGCCGACGCTTCCCCGAAATCCGGGTGCTCCAGGGGAACGGCTGGACCGCCGACGGCGCGCCGCCGGTCCGCGCCGGCGTCGCCGAATGCGGCCAGGTGGCGCTGCTCTGGGATCCGGAGATCAACCCCGACCTCCCGGTCGCGGTCAGCACCACCGGCCGCGTCGACGGCCCGCAGATCGGGCCGGTGGTGCAGTGGATCCGCTCCCGCGGCTTCGAGACCGGGTCCCTGGACGCGGGGCGCTGGGCGGCGAGCGTCGATCCGGACAAGGCACCGCGGATGCACACAGCGGTGTCAGGGCTCTGGCGCATCGCGAAGCAGGTGCTGACGAACGACCTGATCCTCGCGCGCTCCCACGGCCCCGATCCCGCGCAGTGGAAGGCGGAGCGGGGGTTCTGGGCCGGGCCGGAGGCGGTGTCGCTCGCCCGGGCAGGGAAGCTGACGTTGCGGAGTGGGATGTTGATGCTGATGCCGCGGCCTTGAGCCCGGGACGGGACGGCGTGGTCTCGGGGCGGCGTGCTCTCGGGACGGCGTGCTCTCAGGACGGCGTGCTCTCAGGACGGCGTGCTCTCGGGACGGCGTGGTCTCAGGACGGACCAATCAGGCGGGGTGTATGCCGCATACGTCATTCGCCATGTCCCGTTGCCATTCGATGCTCGTAAAGCTCCGTCCTCGGTACACCGGCGGCAGGGCGATGCTGACCGTCTGGGTCCCCCACAGGCTGTCGACGCGGACCGGTACGGCGAACGGGCTGCTGGAAACGGCCGCACAGTCGGTGATCTTGTAGATGACGACCATCGTGACCGTCTGGTCGGGGTGGAGGTCGAACGGCGGCTGAGCGCCCGCTATCTCCGAGTTCTTGTTCGGCCCGCCCGGATCGGCGGGACCGAGGAGGCGCAGGCCCGGTCCGTCCTGGCCGATGCCGGTGACGTGCACGGTGGTCCAGCCGTCGTTGTGGACCACGATCTGACGAGCGATGATCTGCGTGTCCTTATACGCGGCACCGCCGTCGGCCCGGTCGGCCGGCATCGTGATGCGGGGGTGGATCAGGCCGGACAGATCCAGCAAGACCGCCGCGGCGATGACCACCGCACCCGCTGCGGCCGACCACGTCAGGCGTCTGCGCTGAGTCCGGTTCAGAGCACCGGCACGCGGGTCGAGCCGACGCCACACGTCGTCGCTTACCCACTCGGTCATATCCGCCCCCTGATGACGTGCGCCCCGGTCGCTGTCGGCATCGACAATGTAGCAATGTCTCGCTACATTGACCAGCGTGCTGTTCACCTACCTGCTCCTGGCGATCGGGGCGCTCAAGCTGCTCACGGCGACGGCGAAGGCCATAGTCGGCGAGGTGCCGCGAGACCGGGTCGAGCAGTTCGCGCGCCTGCATTCGCTGCCGATCACGGCCGGGAACGGCAATCAGGTCATCGTCTACCGCGCGACGACCAGACGCTGGCGGACCAGCGGCTTCGCGGCCGGCATCGCGATCCAGGTCGCCATCAGGGGACCCCACTTCCTCGACGCGGGATGGGTGTTCGTCGGCTGGTTCGTCGGCGCGGCGGTGGCCGAACTGCGCGTCGCGCATCTGGATCGCGGCCCGCACGCCTCCGCCTCCCTGACGCCGCGACGCCTGGCCGACTACCTCCCGCGCGCGGGCCGGTTCGCCGTCCCGGGCACGATGGGACTCTGCGTCCTGACGACGGGATACTGCGTCGCCGACCACCACGCCCACCCCTCCGGCGACCTGACGTCCGTCGCGGCATGGGCGGCGCTCGGCCTCGGCGTCGGCCTCGTCGCCCTGACCGCCCAACGCCTCGTCCTGCGCCGCCCGCAACCGATGGCCGAGCCGGACCAACTCGCCGCCGACGACGCGATACGCTCCCGTTCCATGCACGTTCTCGCCGCCGCCGGCATGGTCCTGGCCGGCACGTGCATCGGCTCCCAACTCGAAGCAGCCGACATCTTGCACCACGACCGCATCGCGGACATCTTCAACACCATGGTGGGCTTCGGACTCCCGATCGCCGGCTGGATCCTGGCCTACCGGCCCTCGCCGGCGCGCCGCGAGGGCTCGACCCCGTCAGCTCCACCGACCGCACCGTCCGCCCCGGAACCGGCATGATCGTCGAACTAGACGAGACCAGCCCCGTCCCGCCCTACGAACAGATCCGCGCCCAAGTCGCGGCGATGATCGGCTCCGGCGCCCTCCCACCGGGCACCCGCCTGCCCCCGATCCGCCAGCTCGCCGGCGACCTGGGCCTGGCCGTCAACACCGTCGCCCGCGCCTACCGCGAACTGGAGTCCGCCGGCCTGGTCGCCAGCCGCGTCCGCACCGGCACGGTGGTCGCGCCCCGCACCAGCCAGGAACTGGACACCCGCACCGCCGCCGACACGCGCCGGCTGCTGACCGAGGCGGTCCGGTCGTTCACCGCCACGACCCGGCGGCTGGGGATCGCCGACCACGATGCGCTGGCCGCGATCGCGGCTGAGCTGAGCGGCGGTGAGGCGGCGGGGTAGGGCGACCGACCTTGCCCTGCCGTGCCTTTCGCGCAGCATCGGGTCAAGCCGCGACATCCGCCCGGCGCGGAGGCACGCCTACCAGGTCTGGGCAGCCGCGCGGACCAGCAGCTCGTTGACCGCGACCCGGCGCGACCGGGTGACGACGTAGACGACCGCGTCGCCGACGTCGGCGGGGTCCAGCGGCTCGACGCCCTCGCTCTGTGCCTGGATCGCGGTCAGCAGCGACCCGCGCAGACTGTTGGCCAATTCGGTGTCGGTCATGCCGGGCTCGACCACCGCCACGCGGACCCGGCTGGGCTGGAGCTCCTGCCGCAACGACTCGGTGAAGGCGCCGATACCGAACTTCGTCAAGCTGTAGACGGCGCTGCCGGGCCGCGCCACCCGCCCGGCGGTGGAGCTGATGTTCACGATGTCCGCCACCCGCCGCGGCTCCTGCGCCGCCGCCCGAACCAGGTGCGGGATCGCTGCCTGCGTCACCGCCAGCATCCCCCGCAGGTTGACGTCGAGCGCCCGGTCCCAGTCGCCACCGGCACCTTCTCCGGCGAACAGCCCGACGGGCATCACCCCCGCGTTGTTCACCACGATGTCCAGCCGGCCGAACCGCTCGACGACGCCTTCGACCGCCGCCGCCACGGCAGCGGCGTCGGCCACGTCGGCGGGAAACGCCGCCGCCTCACCACCACCGGCCACGATCCGCGCGGCCAGCTCGTCGAGGCGGTCGGCCCGGCGCGCCAGCACCGCGACGCTCGCACCGGCCGAGGCGAGGGCGAGCGCGGTGGCGTGGCCGATGCCGCTGCTGGCACCGGTGACCAGCGCGACGGTGCCGGACAGGCTCCCGGTGTGGTCAGGCATGAGGCGACCTCCGTGGATCATGGTGGGGTACGAGTGTCGCCGCTCCCCCGCCGATCCGTCTAGGCAGCCTGCCCCAGCGTCATTACCTGTCGTTGTTCACCAGGCGGCGGATCCAGATGAGGCCGCCCGCTCCCAGCGCTACCGCCACGACCGCCAGCCAGTGAAGCGAGCTGTAGCTCGTGCCTATGAGGAGGAGCACGATGGCGGGAGCCATGACGCTGAACACCAGTAGGAAGAGTTTCGCCTGATCTGGACCATACGCCGCCTTGATGAAGAACGGGCCCCCGAGGCCCATGATCGCCAACGTCACGCCAACTACGATGAATCCAAGCATCACCCGAAAATCATCTCAGCTCATGCCGACGCCGGTCCACTCCGGTGGTGTCGGCGTGCCCTGATGCCCAACTGCCTCCCTCGCCCGAGGGAGGGAACCAGGAGTCAACGTCCCCCGGCCGGGCGATCCGACGACGCAAGCCGGGCTCATATCGTGAACTCATGATCCGAAACCGTGTACTCATCGGCGCGGCATGCGCGGCCTTAATCGGTGCCGGCGGCATCGCCGAAGGTCCCGCCGCGTCGGCCGATTCGGCAGCGTCGCAGATCAATCCCTACAGCGCACTCGGCGCTTTCGGCACACAGCAGGTGAGCTGGCAGGTCTGCGACTGGTACAGCAACCCGGCCCCAGGCGGCCCCGACTGGCATCAGTACCCGGTGACGTACTGCGCCGACGTCGCTGTTCCGATGGACTGGTACGACCTGTCCAAGGGCACGATCAGCGTGCGCGTGACGAAAGTGGCCAGCACCGGAGGCTCCGCGCGGCGCGGCATCCTGATGGTCGATCCGGGCGGTCCCGGCAGCGACGGCTCCGCCTTGGCGACGCGTACCGCGAAGTCCCAGCCGGAGCTGCTGAGCGCCTACGACATCATCGGCTTCGCGCCACGCGGCGTCGCACCGTCGACCACGCTGGACTGCGGCATCGACTGGTCGCAGTACACGTCGATCTCGGACGAGCGCGACCGCTCCCCCGCGAACACCGCGCAGCAGCTGGCCGACGCCCGGCTGGTGGGCCAGAGCTGCGGGGCGGCACCGCTCGCGCCATACGTCACCACCGACCAGACGATCCGCGACATGGACCTGATCCGCGCGCTGCTCGGCGAACGGAAGGTCAACTACCTCGGGTTCTCTTACGGCACGTGGCTCGGCGCTTGGTACGCGGCGACGTTCCAGGCCCGCGCGGATCGCTTCGTACTGGACTCGAACATGGACTGGCGCAAGACGATCAAGGAGGACTACGTCGACGCGTGGGCGCTCGGGTTCGACCGGCGATTCGCCGTGCAGTTCCTGCCATGGCTGGCCCGACACGACGATCTATACGGCTTCGGCACGACAGCCACGCAGGCGCGCGCGTCGTTCGACGCACTGCGAGTCGCCGTGGCGGCCCAGGGACGGGGCAGCTCACTCGATCTGATGCAGGCGCAGGCGATGTACAACTCGGACAACTGGCCGCAGTGGGCCGGCGTGCTCAAGGCTCTGCGATCGGACCCGACACAGGCCACGCAGTTGCTCCCGGCGGTGCGTGTCCCGACGGGCAAGGCGAACAGCGGCGCCTTCTGGGCTGTGACGTGCGGCGACACGCCTTGGTCCCACGACCCGGCCTACTGGGTGGCCGAAGGCGACCGCCTCGGCAGCGCCTACCCACTGGTCGGCGCCGAGTCGACCGAGCAGCCGTGCGCGTTCTACTCCCACGCTTCCCAGCATCGGGTCTATCCCGGCGCCGACAACCTCCCGCACATGCTGATGGTGCAGGACCAGTACGATCCCGCGACGCCGATCGAGGGCGCCCTCGACGCCGCACGGGAGTCGCACCAGGCCATGGTGTTCGTCCGTGACGGCGGCAACCACATCGCGTACGACACGGGCAATGCTTGCGTGGACGCGCACGTCAACGACTACTTGGTGAAGGGCGGGCCCGCGAGGTCGGCCGTCTGCGAAGCCATGCCGCTGCCGCTTGATGACAAGGTCTACAGGTAGGTTCAGCAGGGCTGTTGCGTAAGGGGATGCGTTCGGACGAAATCAGGGTACTGTTCTGTCGGTATCCGGAGCGGTAGCCGAGCCATCACGGGGGGACATCGTGGCAGACCACAGAAGACTCGCGGCCACCGGGCTGACGGCTGCGGCGCTGGTGATGATGAGCGGATGCGGGTCGAGTTCGAAGGCGGGCGCCGGGTTGAACGAAGCGCCGTCGACGACGGCGACGCCGGCGGCGGTCACCACCTCGTCGGCAGCCGCGTCGCCGTCGCCATCGACGACGTCGGTGGACGCGACCGAGAAGGCGAAGACGGACGCGCTGGCTGCTTATAGCGGCATGGTGAAGGCGATGACGGAGACGCTGGACTC
>JABFXP010000458.1 GCA_013361685.1 Catenulispora sp. | reverse complement strand
CGGTCAGGAACAGCGGCCCTGAGGCGCGGCCGGCCGCCAGCAGCGTCAGCAGGTGTCCGGTGGCGGGCCGCCAGTGCAGGGCCGGGCCCGGGGTGGCGGGGCGGGTGCGGCGGCCGGAGGGGTCGAGGTCTGAGACGTTCAGGGCCAGGATGCGGTCGATCCCGCCGCCGGTGTCGTAGACCGCGTGCCAGAGTGCTTGTTCGCGCAGTGGCGCGCGCAGACGCAGGACGGCCCGTGCCTGTTCTTCGCTGAGCGGTTCGGCGCTGATGGCGGGCTGGGCGGTACGGCGGCGGATGTCCGTCGTCGGGTCGGTGGTGACCCAGCCGTGCGCCCGCCACCATGACAGCGCGCTGCGCAGGATCGCCAGTTCGCGGTTGGCCGTGCGGGCGCCGACCGCCGCTTCGCGGGCGGCGAACCCGGCGGCCAGGCGGTCGGCGGCGACGGCGCTGTCGATCAGGCTCAGCGGCAGCACCGGGGCGGCGGCGCCGCGCCGCGATCCCCCGACCGGCGACTCGCGGGCGACCAGCATCCAGGCCCAGGTCGTCAACGCGATCCGATACACGCGCTGCGAGGCCGGGCTCAGTCCCGCCGAGGCCAGGAACCGGTCCACGGCGACCGCGTACTCGACCGGCGGGACGATGGCCGACGCCAGGCCCGATTCGATGTCGCTTGCCGCAGTAAACACTGCTCTTCATCCCTCCCCTAGCTCCTGCCGTCGGAGTCTAATACCCCTGGCAAGCGGCTGTGTTTACTGCGGTTGACTCGACCATGGGCAAAGTTCAGGCAAAGGGACTCAACCTTGGCGCAGAAAACCGTTGAGCGTCCTTCGGGAGCCGCGTCAGGCTCCCCGGCGTGACAAGAATGTTCTCCGCCCTTTCCGATCGGGACTTCCGCTGGTTCTTCTCCGGCTATCTCACGTCCAAGCTCGGCACGGCCATGGCCCCGGTAGCCACCGCCTTCGCGGTCCTGCACACCGGCGCCGGGGCGGCCGGCCTCGGCTACGTGATGGCCGCGCGCATCGTCCCGATCGTCCTGATCCTGCTGCTCGGCGGGGTGTTCGCGGACCGGCTCGGCGGACGCCGGGTGATGATCGCCTCCGACCTGCTGCGCTGCGGCTCGCAGACCGCCTTCGCGGTGCTGCTGCTCACCGGGCATGCGACGCTGCCGGTGATGATGACCGTCTCGGCGCTGGCCGGCGTCGGCGAGGGGGTCTTCACGCCGTCGTTGCAGGCGCTCATCCCGCGGCTGCTCCCGGCCGACCGGCTCGGCGACGCCAACGCCCTGCTCAGCGTCGCGGTCTCCGGGACCGGGGTGGCGGGCCCGGCGCTCGGCGGGCTGATCGCGGCGGTGCTGTCCGGCGCGGCGGGACCGGCCGCGGTGCTGCTTACCGACGCCGCCAGCTACGCGGTCAGCGTCGTGGTGCTGCTCCGGCTGGCGCACGTGCCGCAGCCGGAGCCGGGCGAGTCGCCCTCGGTCTTGCGGGAGTTGCGGGACGGCTGGCAGGAGTTCCGGTCCCGTTCCTGGCTGGTGGCGGTCACCGTGCAGTTCTGCCTGTTCAACGCGCTGGTCTGGGCGCCGTATCTGGTGCTCGGGCCGCTGGTGGCCGAGCGGCGGCTCGGCGGTGCCGGGGCGTGGGGGCTGGTGCTGGCCGCGAACAGCGCCGGGTCCGTCCTCGGCGGGCTGGCGCTGCTCGGGCGGCGGCCCCGGCGGCCGATGCTGCTGGGGGTGGTGGCGACCTTCGGTTATGTGCTGACGCCGGCGCTGCTGGCCAGTGACCTGCCACTGCCGTGGGTGTGCGCGGCCGCCGCGGTCACCGGGGCCGGGGCGGCGATCGGCGGGGCGTTGGAGAACACGGTGATCCAGCGGCGGATCCCGCAGGAGATCCTGGGGCGCATCACCGCCTACCAGATGGTCGGGGCGTTCGCGCTGGGGCCGATCGGGCTGGCGGCGGCCGGGCCGCTGGCGTCGGTGTTCGGGACGGCGGCGTTCCTGGCGTTCGGGGCGGTGTACCAGTTCGTGTCGACGCTGGCCGTGCTCGCACTGCCCGCCATCCGGCGGATCGATCTGCAAGATGCGGATTTGCCGGGCTTGAGCGACTTGTCGGAGGCGTCCGATACGGTCGAAACAGTGATCGAATCCAGTCCGTCCGCATCATCACCAGGGGGTTGACCATGACCGCCGAAGCCGCCGCCGGGATCCCGTCCCGGCTCTGGACCAAGGACGCCGGGCAGGTCCGCCGCCGGACCGGACGGGCCATCTGGCACGCGGCCGAGGGGGTGCCGGATCCGCTGGCCGCCATCGACGCCGCCCGGCGGCTGGCCGAGGACCTGCTGGACCGCCTGGCCCGCACCGCCTGCCGGGGCGAGCACCTGGCCACCTGCCTGGCCCGGGGCGACGACGGCGAACCGGGCCTGGCCGCGGACCTCGCGATGTCCCGCCGCGACCGGGCGTGCCTGACCGACCGGGCCGGCGCCGGCACCGCCTTCGGCGCGCTGCTGCTGCTCGGCGCCCTCACCGGCGAGCCGGTCGGGATCGTGCTGCGAACCTGCCGCGGCCCCTGCCACACCGCTCCCGGCCACGAATCCACGGTGCGCGGCTGGCTGCTGCGCGAGCGCTACGCCCAGCCGCTGAGCCGGGGCGCGATCAGGACCGTCGCCGGCGGCCGGGTGCCGCATCCGGCACTGCCCGGGCATCCGGAGGAGGGAACACGGTATGAAAAGGCTTATTCGCTGTACCGCGTGGGGGATGAAGACTGATGGGGAGGGTGAGCGCAATGGCGGAGATGTCGATGTCCGGACCGGGAAGAGGTGGCACGCGTGGCGGCGGTTCCCAGCGGCACCGGCCGCGATGCCGCCACCCCTGAGGACCCCCGTGCCGCGCGCCTGCGCGCCGCCCTCACCGACCAGCTGATCGCCGAGGGCGCGGTCGCCACGCCCCGGATGGCGGCGGCGTTCCGCGCCGTGCCCCGGCACCGCTTCGCGCCGGGGCTGCCGCTGGAGGTCGCGTACGCCAACCAGGTCGTGTTCGTGAAGCGCGACCGGCACGGGGTGCCGACCAGCTCGGTGAGCGCGCCGGACATCCAGGCGATCATGCTGGAGCAGGCCGACATCCGGCCCGGCGCGCGCCTGCTGGAGATCGGCTCCGGCGGCTACAACGCGGCCCTGATGGCCGAGCTCGCCGCGCCCGGCGGCGAGGTCACCACGGTCGACATCGACCCGGACGTCGCCGACCGCGCCCGCGCCTGCCTCGACGACGCCGGCTACGCCGACGTGCGCGTGCTGACCGCCGACGCCGAGGGCGGCGTGCCCGAGCACGCGCCGTACGACCGGATCGTGGTCACCGTCGAGGCCTGGGACCTGCCGCCGGCCTGGACCGGACAGCTGGCGCCGGACGGCCGCCTGGTCGTGCCGCTGCGGCTGCGCGGCCTGACCCGCTCGGTCGCCTTCGACCGGGTCGGCGACCGCCTGGTCAGCCGCTCGGCGCGGATGTGCGGCTTCGTGAAGATGCAGGGCGCGGGCCGGCACGCCGACCAGGAGCTGTTCCTCAACGGCGGCGACCTCTCCCTCGACGCCGACGATCTGCACACGCTGCCGACCGCGGCGCGGATCGAGGACCTGCTGCGCGCGCCGCGCGTGGCCCGCTGGTCGGACGTGCGGGTCTGGCGGTGGGAGCCGTGGGACACCCTGCCGCTGTGGCTGGCCACGGCCTTCCCCGGGTACTGCCAGCTCACCATCGAGGTCCCCGGCGCGCCGGCCGTGCCGGGCGCGCCCGGCGGCCCGGGCTCGGAGCCGCTGGAGCCGGCGCTGCGCTCGGGCACCCCGGCCGTCGCCACCGAGTCGGCGTTCGCCTACCTCACCGCCTACCCGGTGCCCGACGGCCGCATCGAGCTCGGCGCGCACGCGTTCGGCCCGGCCGCCGAGGCCCTCGCCGACGAGCTGATCGCACGGATCAGCAGCTGGGACCGGGACCACCGCAACGGCCCCGGTCCGGTCATCACCGCCTCGCCGGCCGACGATCCGGCGCCGCAAGCCGACCTGCTCGTGGTCAAGAAGCATGTGCAGATCGCGGTGGACTGGGTCGGCGAGCGCCGCTGAGAGCGCTTCGAAGATTGCGAAGGCGGGCCGCGCTCACTCAAGATCCTCAGCAGAGTCCCAGCCCGCGCGGCTGGTCGGCCGAATCCAGAGCCGCCAGAATCATCTTCGCCCGCTCCTCCGGCGTTCCGACGGGGATGTCGCAGAGCCGATAACCCAGTTCCTCATACGCCTCGCGGTGCACCCGCTCGAACTCGACCGCCTGCTCGAAGCTGATCCGCCGGGCGGCGGACGGCACGACGTATCCCAGGTTCGCGAGGAAGAACACCGTCCGCTCGTAGGTTCCCGCGCGCCGGATCCGCTCGATCTCGGCGGCGAGGGCCGGGCTCTCGGGTCGTCCCAGGTATCTGCTCAGGGCCAGCGTGCACACCGGTGAGCGATCGAAGAACCACACGTCGGGCTGTCCCTCGCCGCATCCCGGCCCGGTCGCCGACTCCCACTGTCGTTGCAGCTCAAGCACGGCATCCACGAACTCCGGGGCCTGCCACGGCATGGCCTGCCCCGCCGCCTGCCGGCGGGCGATCACCTCGGTCGCCGCCTCGCCGACCACCGCGTGGCCGAGCCTGCGCAGCTCCTCGATGACGGTGGTTTTACCCGCACCTGGTGTACCTGTGAGCACATAGCGCTTCATGATGAGTCCTCGAATACGTCCTGGAAGAACCCCAAGGGAGAGGGAATCAGAGCCATGCGACGTGCGACCGTTCGCAACGCGACGATCCTGGCGTGTTGCGCCGGCGCCCTGTCGCTGACCGCGGCCTGCGGCCACCACGGCACGCCGAAACCGGCGGCGCAGACCGCGCCGAGCACACCCGCGCCGTCACCGACGCCGAGCCCCACGCCGACGCCGACACCCGCGCCGAGCAGTTCGGCGCCGAGCACGTCGCCGCTGACCGGGCTGCCGGGACCGGCCGGGGCGGTGCTGGCCGTGAAAATCGACGATATCGTCTACGCCCGGCCGCAGACCGGCCTGGCCGCCGCCGACGTCGTCTACGCGATCGAAGTCGAGGGCGG
The DNA here is from genome assembly GCA_013361685.1 of Catenulispora sp. Lineage (GTDB taxonomy): Bacteria > Actinomycetota > Actinomycetes > Streptomycetales > Catenulisporaceae > Catenulispora. The sequence goes on along the minus strand of JABFXP010000458.1, from coordinate 749 downwards.
ACTGTCCCGCTTCCTCGCCGTCTTCGACGCCGGCCACCTGCCGCCCGGCGGCAGGATCGGCCCGGTGCGCAGCGCCCGCGAGAGCGACCTGCCGATCCTGGAACAATACGGCAAGGTCGACTTCGCCTACTCGGGGGCGCTCACCAAGTTCCTGCCGGTGCTGGCCGCCGCCGACGTCTTCAACGCCAGCCCGGACCAGGACGGCGGCGCCTACTCCCGGGACAAGTCCCGCAAGGCGCCCTACAACCAGTATCTGAACCCGGCGAAGGTGCTGGCCGACTTTCCGGGCTCGGCTCCGGCCAAGGACATCGGCTTCCGCTTCGGCGACGCCCCGCCCGGCGGCACCCCGACCGCGTCGATCACCGCGCGGATGCCGTCGGCGTCGTTCACGTTCACCTGGAACCAGGCCAAGGGCCAGTACCTGGTCGCGATCGACGGCAAGGCCGCCGCCACCACGGACGGCGGGCCGCTGGGCGCGCCGACGATCGTGCTGCAGAAGGTCGCCGAGACCACGTCGCCGCGGGGGTTCCACGACGTGCCGAACCAGCTGTCGCCGTTCTCGCCGACGGTCGGGAGCGGGCAGGCGGTGGTGCTGCGCGACGGGAACTCGTACACGGGGACGTGGTCACGTCCCGACGAGCACAGCCCGACCAGCTTCACCTTCGACGGGCAGCCGATGCTGTTCCATCCCGGGCAGGTGTGGGTCGTGCTGACGCCGAAGTAGAGCCGCGTGTCGACCGGCGCTCAGC
>JABFXP010000137.1 GCA_013361685.1 Catenulispora sp. | reverse complement strand
GCTGGCCGTCGCCCTGCTGGCCGCCCGCCTGCGCGCCCACCCCGAGCGCGCCCTGGCCGGCCTGGCCCGGCGGCTGGAGACCGGGGAGACCGGCGGCCTGGACGCGGTCGGAGGCGGCGGCCGCGCCCTGCGCGCGGTCTTCGACCTGTCCTTCCAGGCCCTGCCGGACGGCGCCAAGGCCGTGTTCGGCGCGATCGGGGTGCACCCGGGACGGGACTACACCGCCGACGCGATCGCCGCGGTCACCGGCACCACCGGGGAGGAAGCCGACCGCGAACTGGACCGGCTGCTCGACGAGTACCTGGTCCGCGAGACCACCCGCGGCCGGTACGAGGTCCACGACCTGGTCCACGACTACGCCGTCGAAATCGCCGCCGACGTCTTCCCCGACCGGTCCGCCGCCTTCGACCGCCTGGCCCGGTGGTACCTGCACAGCGCGCACGCCGCCGCGCTCGCCATCGAGGCCTTCAACCTGCCGGAGATGAAGCCCGACCCCGAGGTGCGGCCCGCGGTCTTCGAGTCCTACGACGCCGCGATGGCGTGGTACGACGCCGAGACCGAGAACCTGCGCGCGGTCCACCAGGTCGCCGCGGCCTCGGGCCTGGTGGACGTCTGCTGGCGGCTGGCGGTGTGCCTGCGCACCTTCATGAACCTCCGCGTCCGCATCGAGGACAACTACGGATTCCACCAGCGCGCCGCCGAGGTCGCCCGCGCGCACGGCGAGCCGAAGACGCTCGCCTTCATGCTGATCGGGATGTCCACCCCGGCCCAGCAACTCGACCGGCCCGAAGAGGCCGAAGCGGTCCTGACCGAAGCGCTCCGGCTGGCGGAAGCCACCGGCGACCTGGTGAACCAAGGCCGAGCCATGATGGAGCGCGGAACGATGCTCAACCGTCTGGGCCGCCCGGCCGAAGCGGTGCCCCTGTGGCAGGACGTCATCGCGATCTACGAATCCCTCGGCGACCGGCGCTCGGTGATGCTCAGCCACCTGAACCTGGGCGTGATGCAGTTCGGCCTGGGCCACCCCGACCTGTCCTGGGACGAGTTCCAGCACGCGCTGCGAGAGGCGCAGGCAGTCGGCGAGCCCCGCGCCGAGTGCATCATCCGCGGCAACATCGGCGAACTGCTCGTGCACCGCGGCGACTACGCGCAGGCCCACGCCCACTTCCTGGAGCACCACGCGTTCGCCGAAGCCATCGGCGACCGCCAGCAATGCGCGGAGAGCCTGGCGGGGCAGGGCAACGCACTGCACGGGCTGGGCCGCGTCGCCGAAGCCGAGCAGCTGTGGACGGCGGCGCTGGCGATGTTCGAGGAGCTGAACGGCTCGGCGCAGACGGCGCGCGAAGTGCGGGAGCGGCTGGAGCGGTTGAAGCGGAGCCGGGAGGATCCGGCGGCGGCCGGCGCTACGGCGCGACCTGAATCAGGCTGATGAGATGGTCGCCCGCCAGCTCCAGCGCGGCGCGCGCACTGGCGTCGTCGCCCTCGTTGAGCCACAACAACGTCAGACCGTCCAGCACCGAGATGAGATAGCGCGCGATGACCGGGACCGGCGCCGTCCACGCCACATCGGAGCTCTGCGCCAGAGAGTCGATGAGTCGCGACGCGCCTTCGATGTAGGCCTCGTACTGCCGCTTGGCGACCGTCGCCAGGCCCGGGTGGCGCAAGGCGTACTGCGTCAGCTCGTAGGTGACGCGGTGCTCCCCGGGATTGGCGATCAGGTGCTGCCAGTACGAGTCCAGCGCCGCCCGCACCTTGTCCGCGACGCCGCCCTCGGCGCCCAGCCGTTCCACGGCCGGGTCCAGCGTGTGGCCGGTGATCGTCTCGATGACGTTCTCCAGCAGCTCCTGCTTGGAGCGGAAGCTGTAGTGGAACGCGGCCAGCGCCATCCCGGCCTCGGCGACGATCGACCGGGTGGTGGCCTTGGCCACGCCGTCGCGCACCATGACCCGGATCGCCGCGTCGATCAGGAGCTCACGGCGTTCGTCGACGGCTATGCGCGGCATCGGCTGATCACCCTCCACCTTCCAGCGACTGACCATGACTGATCATGACTGACCACCACTTGTCACGACTGACCACCACCGATCGTCGGCGGGAGAAGCGTCGCCCGGACCGCCGAGGCGGCCCGGGCGACGAGTGGTCCTGATGCGGCTGCTCCGTCAGACGGCGTAGACCTGCATCTCATACAGAGAGTAGCCCCACTTCGTGGCGCGTTCGGTGCCCTGCATCCGCACGTACCGGGCCTGGGTCACCGGGAACCGGTCCACCTCCCGCCCGCCGAGCCCGGCGGTCGTGGAGTACACCGTGGTCCAGGTGCTGCCGTCGGAGGACACCTGGATGCTGTAGGCCTTGCCGTACGCGGCCTCCCAGTCCAGCATCACCCGCCCGACCGGCTGCACCGACCCGAGGTCCACCTGCAGCCACTCGTGGTCGGACCAGCCGCTGCCCCAGCGGCTGGTGGCGTCGCCGTCCACCGCCTGGGCCGCCGGCAGCCCCGACTCGGTGCTGGAGGCCGTGGCCGTGCGCCCGGCCGCCAGGTTCGCGATGTTCGCGCCGCGGTGCGAGGGGTACTGCACCACCTGCTGGAACGTCGGCCGGTTCTGCCAGTTGCTCTGCGCGTCGGTGATGCCGCCCAGCGGGTGCTGCTGGATGGAGTCGGCGCACCACTGGTCGCCGGCCGAGCAGACCGAGTCGGCCGGGTACACCGTCGTCGCCGGCGTCGCCACCGCGCCGGACAGCGCGGTCAGCAGCGCCTGCCGGCACTGCGCCAGCGCGCCGCCGCCGCAGTACGGCTGCGACAGCCCGCCCTGCACCGGCTGGCCGAGCACGGCCCGCAGGTCCTTGTCGACGTAGGAGTACCAGCCGGACTGGAACGACGAGCCCTTATGCGACACGCCGGCTTCCGAGCCGCCGTACGGGGAGTCGTCGACGCTGAGCGCGCCGGTCATCGCCGCGTACAGCCCGTCGCCCATGCCCGGGCCGAACTCGGCCTTCACCAGCAGCGGCCACCACGCGTCCATGATCCGGATCGCGTCGGAGTCCCCGTACTTGTGGCTGCCGGCCGAGGTCTCCCTGCGCTTGGCGCCGTCGTTCAGCCAGGTCCGCAGCTCGTTCACCGCCGCCGCCTGCGTCGGATCGGTCGGCGTGCCGATCACCTGCAGCAGCTCCGGCAGCACGGTCTCTCCGCGCAGGTCGGTGACCGCCGCGTCCTCCATCGCCTTGGCCAGCGAGGCCCGCGAGACCTTCTGGCCGCTGGTGATCAGGTTCTTGATCCGGGAGTTGAGCAGGTTGCTGCGATAGATCGACCCGTCGCCGAACCCGGAGACGGTGTAGTCCTTGGCGATCTTGTTGTTCCAGGACTCGTAGTAGTCCTGGTCGATCGAGTTCGGGTGCGCGGCGAACGGCGTGTTCGCCACCGTGTTCGTGCTCGGATCCCAGTTCAGCCACTGGTGCGCGGCGTCGGCGGTGATCGGCAGGTTCGGGTCGTCGGTGGCCGGCCGCGTCGGGTTCAGGCCCGAGTTGTAGTAGGCGGTGTGCTGGTTGTCGACGTAGAACCAGTTGAACGTGTAGGTGATGTTCGACGCCGCCTGCTGGAACCCGGCCGGGCCGGTCACCACGCTCGGGTCGTTGAACATCTGGAAGCCGATGATGGTGTCGACCTCGTGCAGGTAGGTCGAGCGCAACTGCGTGTAGGCGACCGGTTTGCCGCCGACGGTGGCGCGCGCCTGCACGATCCCGAAGTTGGTGCGGAACGCGATGAGCTTGTACGAGCCGGCCGGCGTGCTGTCGGCCGTCGTCGGGCTCCAGGAGTCGTCCCGCTCGATCTGCTGCATCGGCGTGCAGACGCCGTTGTAGAGATAGGCGTTGGAGTCCTTGGTGGCGGGGGAGCCGTCGGTGTTGCACAGCTGCACGGCGAACGTGTCGATGATGTCCTGACCGGCCGAGGTGGCGCTCCAGGAGTAGTCGGCGCCGCGGCCGAGCTCGACGTAGAAGTTCAGACCGGCGAAGGCCGCGCCGCGGGCGCTGATGCCCGGGGCCTGGATCTCCTCCAGCATGAGCAGCTGCGGGGCGAAATAGCCGGTCTGCGGCCCGAAGACGGCGACCGGGTTGCCGGTGTCAGTGTATTGGCCGGAGACCACCAGCGCGTTGGACATGCCGCGCTTCTGCGCGAACAGGTTGGCCGGCAGGACGCCGTCGGACATCGAGTTCGCCTGCGTCTTCAACGCCGGGTGGGCGGTGACGGCGGCCTGGGAGCGCGCGGTCTTGGCGGCGGCTTCGGGCGTCGCGGTGGTCGCCGCCGCGGCCGAGCCGGTCGCCGACCCGGTCGGGTCGAACACGATCTGCTGCGGCGTCACCGACCCGGCGTCGGGCATCGCCGTGCCGGTCGCGTTCGCCGGGCTGCCGTTGAACGGGAAGCTCTGCCCGGAGTGCAGCGTCAGGTCCGCCTCGGGGTCGTTCTCCTCCCGGAAGGACTGCCACATCTGGTCCCCGGCGGCGACGCCGTACTTGGCCTCGGCCGCCTCCTTCACCAGCGCGGAGGCCACCTGGTTGCCGCCCCCGGCGCCGAACAGCGCGCCCACCACCGAGCCGATGGCCACCAGGTCGGTGGGCTGGAACGGCTGGATCCCGTCCCCGGTGAAGATGTTCGCGTTGCCGGTGAGGTCGTACTCGCCCGGGAAGTTGTCTCCAGCCTTCACATCAGAGATGTACTTGTTCAGGCCATTGAGATAGTCGGACATGTCCTGGAAGGCCTGCGCGCCGCGCGTCCCGCTGGCCTTCACCCGGTCGACCTGCGCCTGCAGATCCGCCTCGGTGTAGGCGCCGTTGAGGTAGAACTGCTGCTCCAGCTGCCGGTTCCCGGCCGCGCCGCCGGCGAACCCGGACAGCTGCCCGCGGCCCACGTGCCGGAAGACGTCCATCATCCACAGCCGGTCCTGCCCCGCGGCGTATCCGGCCCCGTACTCGGCCCCCGAGCGCGTCGTGCCGTAGATGTGCGGGATGCCTTGCTTGTCCCGGGTGATCGTGACGTCCGAGCGGCCACCGGGATTCAGGGTGCTGCTGACCTGGCCGGCCGGCACCCCGAACGACGAGTCGTTGAAGAAGCTGCCCAGCGTGCCGTTGGTCAGCCCGGAATAGCCGTCGACCAGACTCGCGTACTTGCCCAGCTGGTCATCGGTGTTGCCGGGCCGGCTCCCGCTGGTCTTGAACCACAGGATCTGCGCCAACGTCGCACTGCCGTTCTCCCCGGGCGGCAGGATGTCGTTGCACTGGCCCAGGCAGTAGTCCGGCGCACCGGAGGCGGGCACGCTCGCCGCCGCAACCGCCGCGCGCGCCCCGGCCGGCGCGGCCGTGGCCGACACCGCCGACACGCCCAAGGCCGCCCCGACCGCCAGCGCGGTCACGGCGGCAGCCATCGTACGGGCACGAATGTGCATGCTGGTCTCCTCTCGGGAACAGTGGCGCGGCGCACGCTACTACCGGGTAACCCGACAGGAAAGGCCCCTGGGGCGATCGACTGGGACTGTTGACCCAGTCGATCTAGCAGGGCTCGGATGTGCTTCGGCGACCCTCAGCGATCGGGATGCCCCAGCTGCACGTCATGCCGACTGTCCGCGCGCCCGTCCACCCGCACCGCGCTCGCGACGGGCGGATAGCCGCTGGCGATCAGCGTGTAATCGCCGGCGGCGAGGTCGGCGAAGGCGTAGGCGCCCTCGGGATCGCTGTCGGCCGTGGCGATCACGTTGCCGGCGCCGTCCATCAGCATCACCCGGGCGTCGGCCAGCGGGGAGTCGGTGGACCAGGCCCGAACGGTGCCGACCAGGCGCGCCGCCGGCGTCAGCTCGACGGTGGC
>JABFXP010000792.1 GCA_013361685.1 Catenulispora sp. | reverse complement strand
GTGGCGGGTGAAGGATTCGAACCTTCGTAGCTTTCGCGACGGATTTACAGTCCGCTCCCATTGGCCGCTCGGGCAACCCGCCAATTGTGTCGTTCGCGGGGCCGATCGGGATCGGTCTCGGTGCGACGCACCAACAATAGCGGATGCCGGGGGGTGGTTTGCCACTCGGTTATGGGTGTGGGCGTGCCGGGGGGCGATCTTTTGGCGGGGTGGCTGGTGGTAATCGGATCATTACTTGATGTTGGTGCTGGGGTGCTTCCTCTGCGCCTGCTTCGGTGAGGAGTCGTCCCAGGTCGGTGCGGGTGTGTTGGACGCTGCGGCCGGCGCGGTGGGTGGTTATCAGGCCGGCGCGGCGGAGGGCTGCTGAGTGGGTGGAGGCTGTTCCCAGGCTGAGGCCGGTGTGGGCGGCTAGTTCGGTGGTGGTGTGGGGGAGGGCTAGGAGGCGGAGGATGCGGGCGCGGGAGGTGCCGAGGATGTCGGCCAGGGGGTCGCCTTCGGGGCGGGTGTGGGGGAGGGGGAAGCCTGGGCCGGCTGGGTAGACGAGCAGGGTTGGTTGGTTGGGCCAGGTGCCGACCAGGGGTTCGTGGGTCCAGTGGAAGGTGGGCAGGAGGGTCAGGCCCTGGCCGGCGAGGGGGATTTCGCGGGTGCGGGTTGCTGGGATGGTCCAGGTGGTGTTGTTCCAGGTGGAGGTGGGGGATAGGGCGGTCAGGGCTGCTTCGGTGCCGTGTTCGGCGCTGTGGAGTGCGAAGCGGGTGAACTCGGCTGCGTGGAGTTCGCGGACGGCGGGCCAGGCCGGGTCCAGGACGGAGTGGAAGGCGTCGCGGAGGCCGCGGTCCAGGAGGTCCCAGGCGGCGGTCTCGCTGTTGACGAGGGCTCGGAGCCAGGGGGTCGGGGGTCGGTGCAGCCATTCCAGTTGGGCGCGCACTGTGGCCGGTGGGGTGCCGCGGACCAGGTCCAGGCCTTCGTCGAGGTCCTGGGAGATGGGGTCGAGGAAGGCTGGTCCGCTTGTGGCCTGGAGGAGGTCCCACAGGGGGCGGGTTGTTGGGGGCAGGCGGTGGTCGATGTCGCGGCGCCAGCGGCCGAACAGCATGGTGGAGTCGCGGCGGCGGGTCATCATCAGCGCCAGCTTCAGTTCGACCAGTGGTGCGGGCCGGGGGAGGAAGCGCACGCGGGCGAAGTCGCCGGGCTCGAAACGGAAACGCAGCATCCGACCTCCGCAAGGCTTTCCGCCAGGATAGAAAGTATCGCGAGTGGTTGTCGCGCCGGGCATCGTCGAAGGATGGCATTGGGGCGTAGACGGCGATCTCAGGTTGTGGTGGCGGGGCTGCTGGCGCTGGCGGTCGGGGGCTGTTCCGCGAGTTCGGCGGGTGGTTCGCGGCCGGCGGCGAGTGGGAGTGCCAGTACTCTGACGTCGTCTTCGGGGTCGGCCCGCCCCTCCGACGGAGCGACGCCGACGCCGACGCCGACATGTGCGGGCCAGCCCGCCGGCGCGCGAGCCCTGAACCTCTCCACCAGCGACGGTGCCGCCTTCGCCGGCCTGGAACTGGGCACCGGCCCGAAGGGCGTGCTGCTCGTGCCCGAAGCCGGACGCAGCGGCATGTGCGGCTGGATGTCCTACGCGACCGAACTCGCCGCCAAAGGCCTGCACGTGATGCTGATCGGCATGCCCGGCTCCGCGACCGGCTCCGGCTCCGCAGACGCCTCGGCTCCGGGCTTCGGCGACACCGGCGTCCAAGCCGTCGTCTCCGCCCTGGGAAGGCTGCGCTCCGACGGCGCCACAGCCGTCGTCGCCGTCGGCGCCTCTGCGGGCGCGTCCACGGCGCTCGCGGCGGCGGAAAGCACGGCCGACGAAGTGGAGTCCGGTGCGTCAGCGGTGGTGGCACTGTCCGCTGACGAACTGGGCGATCTGCCGTCTAAGGCTTCGACGATCCACGTGCCGACGTTGATGGCCGTGGCGGACGGCGACCGCTATATATCCGCTGACGACGAGCGCAAGCTCTTTGACGCCCTCGCCACTCCGGCGGTCATCAAGACTCTCGACGTGCTTCCGGCCAGTTCCGGCCACGGCTGGGATCTGTTGGCGGACCAAGGCTTCAAGGACAAAGTGACGACCTTCATCACGGCCCAACTCGCCACCGGCTACACCGTCTGGGGCGCGGGCCCCCGCACCGTCGTCCTGAGCAACCAGAGCGACGAGAGCCAAGCCGCGTGGCAGGCCTACGCCGACCACCTCGTCGCCGAGGGCTACCGCGTCGCGATGTGGGACTACGGCATCGGGGACCCGGCGGCGGCGCTCGGCGATGTTGTGAAGGCGCTGCGGGCGCAGCAGGACGGGCCGATCTTCCTGCTCGGCGCGTCGAAGGGGGCCAAGGTCTCGCTGATCGCCGCCACGAGCATCACCCCGCCGGTTACCGCGGTGGTGACATTGTCCGCGGAGTCGGGGATGGCGTCGGGGGTGGACGTGGCGTCGTATGTCAAGCGTCTTACTTGCCCGGCGCTTGTGCTCACCGCTGAAAAGGACGGCTGGGGCTCAGCAGACGCCGCCAAGACCTTCCAGGCTGTCTTGCCGAATCTTGTGCGTACCCTGATCTACCCGGGTGCCGACCACGGGACCGCGTTGCTGTACGGGGCGAACGGGCCGAAGTCCATCGCGGACATCGATGCGTTCCTGAAGGCGCACTAAGCCGCACTAAGGTGCACTGGCGGGCCGGAGCCTCTAGCTTTGAAGCTGATCCGGCGCGCCGAGGAGCCGGCGGGTGAGCTGGTGACGGGCTCCGGCGAGGATCTCCAGTGCTTGGTCCAGGTGGGCGGTGCTGACGTGGAGCGGTGCGCCGCTGTCTTCCTCGTCCTTCCCCTCCTGCTCCGTCATCGCGATCAGTGCCGCGCGCCGAATCAGCTCCTTGACGAACGACGCGGTGACCCCCGCCATCCGCTCGATCAGTGCCTCGGAGCCGCTCAGATCCAGGTCCAGACCGCCGCGGTAGAGCTCCAGCAGACGGCGGCGGCCGTCGGCGTCCGGAAGCGGCACCTCCACCGCGTGGTCCACCCGGCCCGGGCGCATCGCCAGTGCCGGTTCCAGCGCGTCCACGCGGTTGGTGGTGAGCACGAAGGTCACGTCGGCGTCGCCGTCGAGGCCGTCCATCTCGTTGAGCATCTGGAACAGCAGGGGGTTGGTGTGCGGGCCCATCGAGCGGTCCTGCGCGATCAGGTCCACGTCCTCGACCACGAGCAAGGACGGTTCCAGCGCGCGGGCCACCTCGCAGGCCTGCTTGATCATGATCAGCATGTTGCCGGTCAGGATCAGCACCGTGGTCTCCGGCAGGCGGCTCATCAGATACCTGACGGTGTGCGTCTTGCCGGTGCCGGGCGGGCCGAACAGCAGCACGCCGCGCTTGAGGTGCTGGCCGTGGGCGAGCAGGGCGGCGCGGTGGCGGTTGACGCCGAGGATCTGCTCCTCGATGCCCTCCAGCATCCCCGGCGGCAGGATCAGCTCCTCGCGCCGCATCACCGGACGGTCGCGGAAGCTCATCAGGGTCTGGTGGTGGGCGAACATGTCGTTGCCGAACTCCAGGACGTGGCCGCGATAGACGCTCAACTCCACGGCCAGGCGCCGGATCTCGGCCACCGCGGCGCGTGCGGCTGTGCGGTCGGCGCAGGCGATCTCCAGCAGCACGTCGTTCTGCGGCCCGCGCTGGTCCAGTCCGCGCAGCAGCATGGCCATCGGCGGGCGGGGGCCGGCGGTCTGGTCGCCGTCGTCCGGCGCCGCGATGCCCTCGATGAGGTAGAGGCCGCACTGCACGCAGGCGAGTGTCTGCTCGCCGGGCCCGGACGGTTGGTCGGTCATCGGGACGCCGCCCAGGCCCATGTTCATACAGGTCTCGGGGTGGAAGAGGTCGGACAGGCCGAAGCTGCGGTGCCGGAAGCCGGTCAGTCCGGAGAGCTCGAACGGCGCGCCGTTGCCGGCCAGCCACCGGTCCACCGCGACCTGCACGTTGACGTGCTCGAACGGTGGCCACGTGGTGCTGGTCACGGGCAGCAGGACGGTGTCCGCCCCCAGGTGGGCGGTCAGGGTCTCGGTGAGTGAGCGGGTGGCTTCGGCGCCGGGCCCCGAGGTCGGCGGCGTGCCGCCGACGATGGTCTGGACGCCGGCGACCGCGTGGTGCGGGCCGCCGGGAACGGGGGCCGGACTCGGCATCGGCTGTGAGTGCATGGGATCCACCATGCCAGTGCATCAGGGTTCTGAGCCACGGCTTTGGCCGGCGGGGAAAGCCGGCGCCGGCGGGCTCACGCGCGGTTGACCGCCCGCGCGACACCGGCCGCGATGGTGGTGGCCAGGATCCAGCCGGCCGCCGTGAGCAGGTACGCGACCCATTGATAGCCGCCGGTGGCGACATACGCGCGGCCCTGCCCGAAGTTGATGACAGGCAGCAGCAGGTCCAGCGAGTAGATCAGGGCATTGAAGGGCGGGCCTTTGTCAGAGTTCGAGGGCACGGGGTGGTGCAGGCCGAACACGATCATCCCGGTGATCAGCAGCGCGGCCAGCCAGCCGAGCGCGCGTTCGGGCCGATAGCCGTAGCCGACGGCGGCGTCCTGGATCAGGCCCCAGGGCCGGGCGGCGATCGACAGGGTTCTGCGTCGGGCGCGCTGTTTGGCGAGCAGCACCCGCCGGGCTTCCCCGTCCAGGCCCAGGCGGCGGTAGACGACGGCGAGCTGTTCGTACGGACCGGGGCGGTAGCCGGCCCCCTCCCGCCGGAGCCAGCCGATGCGTCCCGCCACGGCGCCGGGTTCGGCGATGCGGTCGTAGACGAAGCCGTCGAGGGAGATGCGGGGCGGCCAGGTCGCGGGGTCGTCGTTGAGGACGCCGACCCGGGCGTTCCTGATGTGGATGCCGCCTTCGGGCGGGGCGGCGAACAGCAGGGTCAGTTCGGCGGCGCGGAGGTGGCCGAGGAAGAGGATGTTGGGGACGGACGCGGTGGGCGTCGCGGCAGAGGGTACGGGCCCTGATGCCGCCAGCACCGTGTTGCGGAAGTCGAGATCGTAGGCGACCCGCGCGCTGCCGAACCGGATCGGGCCTTGCACCCGCATGTCACGGCAGCGAGCCGCGCCGCCTATATCTGCGTAGCGCGCGTCGAGCGCTTCGGCGGTGGCACTGCGCAGGATCGCGCCGTCGAAGCGGGCGTGCCCGGCGATGCGGGCGCCGGTGATGCGGACCTGGCCGTCGGCTTCGAAGCCTTGGTAGCACTGGAGATCGGCGCCGATCTTGGCCTGGTAGAGCTCGAGGGCGATGCCGTCGGGGTGGTGGAGTTTCGCCGCGGCCATCCGGAACAGGCCCGCGGTCTCGGCGCCGGAGAAGCGGGCCATGCCCTCGGCGTAGAGACCGTCGCCCTGAAGGTCGCTGCCGACCCGGATCCGGGCGGCATCCAGCGCCTCGTCGCCGGGATTGAGCAGCCGGGCGAGTCCCAGGTTCAGGACGCCGTCCACGCGGGCGTCGCGCAGGACGGTCCTGCCCTCGACCGTCGTCTCCCGCAACGACAGATCGCCGGTGATGCGGGCCCGATCGGCGCGCAGAGCCACCTTCCCGGGATTGCGCAGCACCGCCTCCGCCACGAGCAACCCGCCGCCGATCACCGCGCTGTCCAGCCGGACCTGGCCGTCGACGCGGGTCCCGTGCAACACGATCGCGCCGTCGACGTGCATCTGCGAGCCGTTCAGACCGGCCAGCCGCGAGTCGCGCAGGTTCAGCCGGCGCAGCCGGGTGTCGTGCAGATCGATCTCGTCGTCGAAGTAGCAGCGGGAGAAGCTGAGCGAGTACCCCAGTTCCAGGTACTCCAACTCCAGCGGCCCGGTGATGCGCGCACCGACCACCCGCAGCGGTGCCCGCCGCTCACCGGCCTCCTCGATCAGCTTCTTGAGGAAGTCGGCGCGCAGCGTGCGATCCGGCCCCCACGCCGCCCCGCGCGCGGGGTCGTCGACGGCCGGATCACCGACCCCGAAGTCGGCGCGCGCCCCCGCCAGGAACGCTTTCCGGACCTGCTTCTCACTCTCGGCCGGTCCAGGAGGGCGCATGCGTCAGTTCTACCGTGGCTCCGTCAGTTGGATCGAGTCCTGCGGCGGCGATCCCTTCGGCCGGCGCGGCTCCCGCACGCCGCCGTCCGGTCCGGGCGGCCAGCCGGGCCCGCCCGGCTCCCTGTCACGCTTCCGCGCTCGGCGACCCCTCAAAGCGCGCTTGACTCGCTGTTTGACCGTCATGACCCGTCAACGCCCGCCGCAAAACCGGGAGTTCCGCCACAAAGATCGCGTACTCTCTCGGCGAACACCGAAGGGGGAATGCGCCAGCTCAGCCTTCCGCCCTGCGACGATGGGCGCCATGCGTCCCGAACCACCCGGCCCTCACCGCCCGCCGACCATCGCCGTGGTCCCGTCGCCTCCCGAGGCGCCTGCCGAGCCGCACCCGATGCGGCCCCACGTCGTCCTCAGCGCGGCGATGTCCCTCGACGGCCACCTCGACGACAACACCCCCGACCGCCTCATGCTCTCCGACGCCGCCGACTTCGACCGCGTGGACGCGCTGCGGGCCGCGTCGGACGCGATCATGGTCGGGGCCGAGACGATCCGGCGGGACGATCCGCGGCTGCTGGTGAACCGCGCGGAGCGGCGGGCTGAGCGGGTGCGGCAGGGGCGGGCCGAGTTCCCGATCAAAGTCACCGTCACCGGGACCGGGGCGCTCGACGCCGGTGCGCGGTTCTTCACGACCGGCGGGGCCAAGCTCGTCTACTGCGCTGATGCGGCCGTGGCGGCACAGACCGAGCGGTTGCGAGGGGCCGCGGACACCGAGGTCGTGGCGGCCGGTGAGCTCGTCGACTTCGGGATGATCCTCGCGGATCTGCGGCGACGGGGGGTCGAGCGGCTGATGGTCGAGGGCGGCGGGTCGCTGCACACCCGCTTCCTGGCCGAGGACCTCGCCGATGAGATCCATCTCGCCATCGCGCCGTTCTTCGTGGGGGACGATTCGGCGCCGCGGTTCGTGCGAGCGGCGGACTTCCCCCAGAACGCCGGGCGGCGGATGGTCCTGGCCGAGACGCGGGCGATCGGCGATCTGGTGTTCGTGCGGTACGTGGTCAGGCGGTAGCGGGCCCGGAAAAGCGGACGTCGACGCCGGGGGAGAACAGGACGCTGTCCGGCGGGCGGGAGGTGACGCCCGGCAGGCCGGCCGCGGCGACCAGCGTCTCGTCGCATGCCAGGAGTTCGGCGCGGAGCAGGGGCCAGCGGGGGTGGGAGTTGGGCATGTGGACCGTCCGGGCGGCGAGGCTGAAGTGCAGGCGCCAGCGGGCGGTCAGGAAATGCTCGAGCGGGCTCGGTGCCTCCAGGGCCGACGTCACGCGGACGCCGAGCCGGCTTCGCGGTGGGTTCGGGCCCTGGCGCGGCTCGCGGCGGCGGGAGGTGTACCAGTAGTCGTCGCCGAACCGGTGCACCGACATCTGCGCCCACCGGTACGGCAGCCGGAAGAAGAGGCGTGCGGTGGCGACCGGCAGCAGCCGTGAAGCCTCCAGGGAGCGGAACACCACTCCTCGGCGCCCTGCCGCGTCCACCGAGTACAGACGCACGTTCGTCTCCGGAAAACTCCCGAGATACGGCATCCCCGGCAGCGGCCCCCATCCGATCCGGTGCATCCGGAACGCGATCAGCCCCACGTAGGTCACGCCGTCGAACACGTCCGGCACCACGCCGGCCGGCAGCAGCGGCGCCACCGCCGCCGGCTCCACGGCCCAGTGCAGGAACGCGGCGTCCAGCCAGGACTGCGTCATCAGCGTCCGCCCGGGCAGCGGCGGCGGATCCGCTGTCACCGGCTCAGGAAGCACGCAACCCTCACTCAGCTCCCATGCCGTACGCGTGCGTCACCCGGATCCGCAGCACGACCCGCCGATCCGCGACCATCGCCCGCCGGTACTCGTCCCAGTCCGGATGCTCCCCGGCGATCGCCCGGTACACCTCTACCAACTCGTCCACCACCGCGTCGTCCACCGCGGCCGCGATCTCCGTCAGCTCCGCGTCCCCGTCGAACACCCCGTACCGGTAGGCCTCCGGCTGCACCATGAACGTCGCGCGGGGGTCCCGCCGCAGGTTCCGGGCCTTGGCGCGGTCGGCGGTGATCGAGACGCGGATCACCCGTTCGGCCTTGTCATAGGCGTACGACACCGGCGACAACTGGGGCCGCCCGTCCTTCTTCACCGTCGCCAATGTTCCCTGGCCACGGTCACCTAAGAGTTTGAGAAAGGCATCCACATCGTGATTCTAGGTGCGAGCCGGGGTGATACACATGACCACATGAAGACATACGGGGCGCGCCGGAAGGCATCCATATCCGTGGTCGCGGCGTTGCTCTGCGGTGGTCTGGCGGCTGGGTGCACGTCGACCGGCGTGGTGGGCAGCGGCGGCGGCCCTTCCGGCGGCGGCACCACCGGCGCCGCGACCCCGTTGCCGAGCGGGAAGTACACCGCCGTGGACGGCTTCTACGCCCAGCAGATCAGCTGGGGAGCCTGCACCACCGAGCCTGCCGACGACCCCAAGGCGGACCTCAGCGCCTTCCAGTGCGGCACCATCGACGTGCCCCTGGACTACAGCCAGCCGGCCGGCAAGTTCGTCAAGGTCGCCATGGTGAAGTGGCCGGCCGCCAATCCCGGCGGCAAGCAGGGGTCGCTGCTGACCAACCCCGGTGGTCCCGGGGCCTCCGGCGTGGACTTCGTGGAGGAGGCCAAGCAGCAGTTCGACGGGGCCCTGCACGCCACCTTCGACATCATCGGCTTCGACCCGCGCGGCCTGGGCCGCAGCGAGCCGATCCACTGCCTGGACGACAAGACGCAGGACGCCCTGTACGAGGAGGACGCGCCGAAGGATCCGGCGGCGCGCAAGGCCAAGACCGAGAAGGACAGCAAGGCGCTGGCCGCGGCCTGCAACAAGAACTCCGGTGACCTGCTGCCGTTCGTCGGCTCCAAGTACGTCGCCAAGGACATGGACGTCATGCGGCAGGTCCTCGGCGACAAGAAGCTCAACTACCTCGGCATCTCCTACGGCACCTACATCGGTTCGGTCTACGCCGAGCAGTTCCCGGACAAGGTGGGCCGGCTGGTCCTGGACGGCGCGGTCGACCCGAACGCCGACCAGCTCGAGTCCGACGTGCAGCAGCAGATCGGGTTCGAGAAGTCGTTGGAGAAGTTCGCGGCCGACTGCGTCACCAACCACGCCGCGGAGTGCCCCCTGACCGGCGACGGCCCGGCCGCCGCGAAGCAGATCGGCGCCTTCGTCGAAGGTCTGCGCGACAATCCGCTGCCGACCAGGTCCGGTCGCAAGCTCGACGAGGGCCTGGGATGGACCGGCGTCATCATCGGGCTGTACGGCGACGTCGGCTCCACCTGGTGGCAGTACCTGCGGCAGGCGCTGACCCTGGGCATGCAGAAGCACGACGGCACGATCCTGCTGGCCGGCGCCGACCAGTACAACGGCCGGGACGACAGCGGGCACTACAGCACCGAGCAGGACGGCCTGATCGCCGTGCGGTGCGCCGACTTCGTCACCCCGGCGCCCAGCCCGGACGCCGTCCAGAAGGCCTACGACGAGCTCAAGAACGGCGCGCCGATCCTGAACGCCGACCTCACCAAGGACGACCTCGCGCAGCCGATGTGCGCCGACTGGCCGTTCCAGACGCAGGAGAAGCCGCACCAGATCAAGGCCGAGGGCGCGGACCCGATCCTGGTCGTGGGGACCACCGACGACCCGGCCACGCCGTACCAGAACGCCGTCAACCTGGCCAAGGGCTTCGCCGACGCCCGGCTGCTGACCCGGGTCGGCACCGGCCACGCGGCGTTCGGCAGCGGCAACGCCTGCGCGCAGTCCGCGATGGAGGCGTACCTCACCGCCGGCACGCTCCCGGCCGAAGGGACCCGCTGCACCTCGTAGCACCCGAGGGCACACCACGATCCGGGCGCGGGAACCAGTTCCCGCGCCCGGCCCGTTCTACGTCGCGGAACTCTTGTCGACGTGAGGAAAGACCGTGATCTGCTTCTTCGACCCGGCGCACGGCCAGGCGGCGGCCAACGTGATGTGGCAGCCGCAGTGGGGCGTGCCGCGCCCGATCGAGGTGTGCCAGTTCTGTGCGCAGCGCATCCAGACCACCCAGCCGCCGTTCTACCAGCCGATGCAGCAGCAGGGTTACCCCCAGCAGGGCTACCCGCAGGCCGGCTATCCGCAGCAGGGCTATCCGCAGTCGGGCTACCCGCAACAGCCGCCGCGCCAGGGCCACAGCACCGGCGCGCTGATCGGCGCGGGCGCCGCCGGTCTGGTCGGCGGCATGCTGATCAACGAGATGCTCGATGACGACGACGACAACTCCCGTAACGAGGAGCGCGCCTTCGAGCGCGGCTACGAGGAGCGCGCCGACGAAGACCAGCGCTACGGCGACTACGGCGGCGATTACGGCGGCGGCGATTACGGCGGCGATTACGGGGACGGCGGCGACGGCGGAGACGACGGCTTCTTCTAAAACGCCTTCGAAATCAGCGCTGAACCAACCTGAACCAACACTGAACCGGCGCTGAACCGAACCGACGCTGAACCGACTGATAACCGCAGAACCCTGACGGGGCGAGGATCCACCGATCCCCGCCCTGTCGGCATTTCTACCCTCGCAACCCTTGCTCGCCCCTTACTCCGTAGACGCCATCCCGCACCCTTAGCACAAGGTGAACGCAGGTCCAGAGCTTGCTCAACGTAGAGCGTCTACGTCTTTCTGAGGTTCCTGATATCCCCCACGGTGACGAGCATCGATCTTCGCATGCCGCGAATGCACAACCAATGGCGTGAAAAGGGGGCGCGCGGCGATGGGGCTGCGCGCCGGGGAGAAAGGCAAGCAATGCAATTTGCCCGCAGACACCGCATAGCGGTGGTGGCGGTCACGGCGTTGGGTCTGGGGGCCGGCACCACCGCCATGGCCCAGGCCGGCACCGCACCCGCTCGTCCGACGGCGGCCCAGCAGCTGGCCGCGCTGTCGACCGGCGTCAAGCATCCCGTGATCGTCCTGCTGAAGAACCAGCACCCGGAGCTCAGCGCGAAGACCGCCAAGGCCCAGCGCAAGGCCTCCGCCGACCAGGACCAGGCGCCGCTGGTGGGCAGCGCCCAGGCGACCGGCGCCCAGGACATCAAGAAGTTCTCGGTGATCAACGGCTTCTCGGCGAAGATGACCGACGCCGAGGCCGAGCACCTGCGGCAGGACCCGACGGTCGCCGCGGTCGTCACCGACCAGCAGCACGTGGTCAGCCGGCTCACCGACAAGCAGAAGGCCGCCATCAAGGACGCCGCCGACGCATCGACAGGCGCCGACGGCCAGACCCCGGCCGACAAGGTCATCCCGGGCACCTGCCCGAGCGACCCGAGCAAGCCGCTGCTGGAGCCCGAAGCGCTGCAGACCACCAACACCGCGTTCACCGACACCAAGCGGCCGCAGGCCCAGAACCTGGTCGACGGCAAGGGCGTCAAGGTCGCCTGGATCGCCGACGGGCTGGACGTCGACAACCCGGACTTCATCCGGGCCGACGGCACCCCGGTGTTCACCGACTACCAGGACTTCTCCGGCACCGACCCGAACGGGAACGAGAGCGGCGGCGAGGCCTTCGGCGACGCCAGCTCCATCGCCTCCCAGGGCCGCCAGGTCTACGACCTGTCCAAGTTCGTCATGCCCGGCCACGCCCTGCCCGCCGGCTGCACCATCACCGTCCGCGGCGTGGCGCCCGGCGCCTCGCTCGTCGGGCTGAACGTGTTCGGCGCGGCCGACCTGGTCTTCGACTCCACCGTCGTGCAGGCCGTCGACTACGCGGTGAACGTCGCCAACGTCGACGTCATCAACGAGTCGCTGGGCAGCAACGCGCAGCCCACCCAGGGCCTGGACGTGGCCAGCCTGGCCGACGACGCGGCGGTGGCCGCCGGCGTCACGGTCGTCACCTCCACCGGCGACGCCGGCGTCACCGGCACCCAGGGCCAGCCCTCGGTGGACCCGCACGTGATCGGCGTCGCGGCCACCACGGCCCTGCGCGACCAGGCGCAGACCGGCACCGCCGGCGTGCGGAACTTCGCGACCGGCTGGGCCTCGGGCAACACCGCGACCCTGTCCTCGGCCGGCACCAACGTGCTGGGCCGGGTCCCGGACCTGACCGCGCCCGGCCAGGGCGGCTGGGCGGTGTGCAGCCCGCTGCCCCGGTTCAGCGCCTGCGTGGACTACAACGAGCAGCCGACCTCCATCGAGGACTTCGGCGGCACCAGCATGTCCGCGCCCCTGGTGGCCGGCGGAGCCGCGCTGGTCATCGAGGCCTACAAGAACACCCACAACGGGGTGCGGCCCACCCCGGAGCTGGTGAAGCAGATCCTCACCTCCTCGGCGCGCGACCTGGGCCTGCCGGCCGACCAGCAGGGCGCCGGTGAGATGGACACCTACCGCGCGGTGCGGATGGCCATGGCGGTCAAGGACGACAACGGCTCCCCGGCCGGCCAGGGCGACGGCCTGCTGGCCGCCACCGCCTCCGGCGACACCCAGATCGCGCTGTCCGGCCAGGGCGGCTCGACCCAGTCCGGGACCGTCACGCTGACCAACACCGGCCCGAACAGCCAGACCGTGTCGGCGCACGTGCGGCAGCTGCAGACCACCGTCGGCGACGTGCACGGCACCAAGGCCGTGGACTTCACCGACCCGAACACGCCGTGGTTCTACGAGGGCTACACCCTCGGCACGCCCGGCCTGAAGCGGCACTGGTACAGCACCACGTTCACCGTCCCGGCCGGCGCCGACCACCTGACCGGCTCGGCCACCTGCGCCTGCGGCGGCACCAGCACGCTGCTGCGCCTGGTGCTGGTCGGCCCGAACGGCGAGTTCGAGAACTGGAGCAGCCCGCAGGGCAGCACCAACTACGCCCGAGTCGACCAGGCGCACCCCGCGGCCGGCACCTGGACCGCGTACTTCTACGCGAACGCCAACGCAGCTGGCTTCAAGGGCGACGTCAACTTCGACTTCCTGGCCACCAAGTTCAAGGACGTCGGCTCGGTGAGCCCGGCGACCGCGACGCTGAAGCCCGGGCAGTCGCAGAAGTTCACGGTGAAGCAGACGCTCGCGGCCAACCCCGGCGACGTCTCGGCGGCGCTGGAGTTCGACACCGCGTTCCACCAGGTCGCCACCATGCCGGTGACCAAGCGGACGCTGATCTCCACCGGCAACGACGGCGGCGCCTTCAGCGGTGTGCTGACCGGCGGCAACGGCCGCGCGAACAGCCCGTCGCAGACCGCGTCGTACTACTTCGACGTGCCGAAGGGCAAGAAGAACCTGTCCATGGACCTCACGTTCTCCGGCACCCACGAGGTCTCGGCGTTCCTGGAGTCCCCGGAGCACCAGGTGATCTCGCTGGCCACCGACGTCGTGACGGACGCCCAGGGCAACGGCTCGCTGGTGCCGTCGCTGACCGGCTACGTGGACGCGCCCCAGGCCGGACGCTGGCTGCTGGTCGTCGACGACATGTCCCCGGCGATCCTGGCCGGCGACCTCGCCGACAAGTTCACCGGCAAGCTGGGCTACGACAAGGTCGACGCGCACGCCACCGGCCTGCCCAAGGGCAAGGTCGCCGCGGGCACCCCGGTGACCGCGACCGTGACGGTGAAGAACACCGGCGCGGCCCCGCTGACCGTGTTCGCCGACCCGCGCCTGACCAAGTCCGCGGACTACGACCTGCCGGCGTTCCAGCCGCTGGGCGCGACGGTGCCGCTGCCGTTCGAGACCACCGGGCCGCAGCCGTCGTTCCAGGTGCCGACGCACACCACCGAGATGCGCTCGACCCAGTCCTCGACCATCCCGGCCGACTTCTCGGCCTCCAGCCCGTCCGGCATGCCGGAGATCTACGGCGTCTCGCACGGCCTGACCGCCTCGGTCACCGTCGACGCGGCGCAGATCACGCCGGGCGTCTGGGCCCAGGACCCGACGGTGATCGGCCCGACCAACGGCGCGGTCAGCGGCAGCGCGACCGAGGCCGTCAGCGTCACCACGCAGGCCTTCGACCGGGGCGCCGTCGCCTCGACCGGCGACCTGTGGCTGAACGGCGTCGACCCCTCGGCGCCGGCGCTGAAGGCGGTGACGATCCAGCCCGGCCAGACCGGCACGCTGACCGTCACCTTCACGCCGGCCGGCAACCACGGTGACAAGGTGAACGGCGTCGTCTACGTCGACACCTACAACGCGGTGTACGGAACCGCCGACGAACTGACCGGCATCCCGTACAGCTACACGGTCAAGTAGAGCGGGTAACGCAAGCAGCGATGCGCGACGAGCGCCCGGGTCACACGGCCGGGGCGCTCGTTCGTTTTCAAGAAGCCGGGTCGGCGGGGCGTCCATACGATGAGGTCATGGCGAAGACGAAAGTGTTCAGCGAGGAAGAGCGCGCCGCGATGAAGGAGCGCGCCAAGGAATCCCGGGCGCGGGCCAAGCAGACGCCGGAAGAAGGCGACGCGGAGGTGCTCGCGAAGATCGCCGAGTTCGACGAGGCGGACCGGGAGCTGGCCGAGAAGGTGCACGCGATCGTCCGGAAGAACGCCCCCGACCTGGCGCCGCGGCTCTGGTACGGCCAGCCGGCCTATGCCAAGGACGGCAAGGTGCTGTGCTTCTTCCAGCCGTCGGGGAAGTTCAAGACGCGGTACTCGACGCTCGGCTTCAACGACGTCGCGGCTCTGGACGACGGCGCGATGTGGCCGGTGGCGTTCGCTGTGACGAAGATGACGGCCGCCCTCGAGAAGCGGATCGCCGCGCTGGTCAAGCAGGCCGCGGGCTGATCGGGCGGGGGCTGGGCATCCCGGCGGGGCGGGTAGATTTGGGCGGGTGATCGAGCCCGCCGCCGACCTCGCCCCCGACCTCGCCGCCGACGGCGCTCCCGGCCGTGCTCGGGATGCCTCTGACGCCCCGGGTGCCGACAACGGTTCCGACGGCCCCGACTCCCACGGTCCCGGCATCGCCCCGGAGCGCCTGGCCCTGCTGCTCGACATCCTCACCGAGGTCCAGCAGCTGCCGGTCGAGCACCCCGACGCGGTCGCCGTCCGCCGCGCCACCGCCGGGGTCTACAAGAGCGTCAAGACCCGCCGCCGGACCGAGCGCCAGGCCCGGGCGCTGGCCGCCGACCGCGCCGTCACCGCCGCCACCGCGACCGGCGCCCCGAACCGGCTCGACGACGAGACCCAGGGCCTGCCGCTGAGCTCGGTGACCGCCGAGTCCGGCAACGCCGTGGCCGGCGTCCTGAAACGCGACCGCGGCTGCTACATCTGCAAGGTCCGCTACCGCGAGGTGCACGCCTTCTACCACCAGCTGTGCCCCGACTGCGCCGCCGAGAACTGGAAGCGGCGCGAAGCCCGCGCCGACCTGACCGGCAAGCGCGCGCTGCTCACCGGCGGCCGCGCCAAGATCGGCATGTACATCGCGCTGCGGCTGCTGCGCGACGGCGCGCACCTGACCATCACCACGCGCTTCCCGCACGACGCCGCCCGCCGCTTCGCCGCCATGCCGGACAGCGCGCAGTGGCTGCACCGGCTGAAGATCGTCGGCATCGACCTGCGGGACCTGGCCCAGGTGGTGGCGCTCGCCGACGCGGTGGCCGCCGACGGGCCGCTGGACGTCATCGTCAACAACGCCGCGCAGACCGTGCGGCGCTCGGCGGCCGCCTACCAGCCGCTGATCCGCGCCGAGGCCGAGCCGCTGCCGGCCGGCCCGCTGCCGGAACTGGTGTCGTTCGGCCGGTTCACCGGCTCCGGACTGGTCGCGCTGCCGGGGCAGTCCCGCTCACCGGAGGCGATCGCGGCGGACCTGGGACGACTCGGCGCCCGCTCCCGTCCCGGCGGCCCGGCCGTCGCCGACGCCACCCCCTCCGACCTGGTCGCCCTGGCCCTCACCGCGGGCTCGGCCGCACCGGCCCGGATCGCGGCCGGCACCGCCATCGACGCCGGCGGCCTGGTCCCGGACCTGGCCGACTCCAACTCGTGGGTGCAGACCGTCGAGGACGTGGACCCGATCGAGCTGCTCGAGGTGCAGCTGTGCAACTCCACGGCGCCGTTCGTCCTCATCAGCCGGCTGCGCGCGACGATGAAGGCGTCCCCGGCGCGCCGCAAGCACATCGTCAACGTCTCGGCCATGGAAGGCGTCTTCAGCCGCGGCTACAAGGGCCCCGGCCACCCGCACACGAACATGGCCAAAGCCGCGCTGAACATGCTGACGCGGACCAGCGCGCAGGAGATGTTCCAGAACGACGGCATCCTCATGAACAGCGTCGACACCGGCTGGATCACCGACGAGCGGCCGCACCCGGACCGCGTGCGGCTGGCCGACGAGGGTTTCCACGCGCCGCTGGACCTCGTCGACGGCGCGGCGCGGGTGTACGACCCGATCGTGCGCGGGGAGCAGGGGGAGGATCTGTACGGGTGCTTCCTGAAGGACTACGCCAACGCCGGTTGGTAGGGCTCTGCGATCGGCTGGGATCAGGGGAATCAGGAGGCTGAGATGGACGCGGAGATCAGGCGGCGATGGACGCGAGACCTCGCGGAGCTGGTCGAGCAACGCGACGTCGCTGTACGGGATGCGGACACGGTCGAGGACCATCTCCACGCGTTGCGCCTGCACTCGGCCGTCGAGGACGCGAACGCCGCGTTCTTCGGGTACCAGATCCGGGACGCGCTGCGGGCCGGGGCGACATGGCCGCAGGTGGTCGCCGCGTCGGACTGGGAAGGGCCCGAGGTCGCCGACGTCTACTTGGAATGGGGCTATGCCCGGTTCGGGAGCCGTTCGCAGGAGGAACTCGCCGAGGTCCTGGAGCACATCGAGCGGTACCGGCGCGAGTATCAGTGACGCGGCGACTCCGGGCGGCGCAGGCGTAGCGCAAGACTGGGCGGGACCGGATGCTGCGGCTCCGGCTCCACGATCGTCTCCAGAACCAGTCCCGCGTCGATGAACGCCTGCAGGAGGTCTGCGAGCGGCACATGGCGCATGCCGACCCGGTTGCGCAGTCCGACCCGGCCGGTCCACCAGGGCTGCGGCTCGTGCCAGTCGGCGATCCGGTAGGTCGGGTGCACGATACGGCTGCCGTCGTCGCGGTGCTCGATGTGCGGGCCCATGAAGCAGGGATGCACGCCGGCGAAGACCAGCGACCCACCCGGGACCAGCACCCGGGCCGCCTCGCGGACCACGGCCTGGAAGTCGTCGACGTCGGTGGAGATCCACAGCATCGTCACCGCGGGGAAGGCCGCGTCCGCGAAGGGCAGCGTCGCGCCGTTCGCCCGGACGCAGGTGCCCCGGGTGCGGGCGAAAGCCAGCTGGTCGGCCGACACGTCGACGCCGACCGGAACGTGACCCGCCTCGCGCAGGGCGGCGAAGTGGAGCCCGGTCCCGCATCCCAGGTCCAGACACGGTCCCGACCCCCGGCCCAGCAGACGGACGATCAGGTCTCGGTTGGCCTCGGCGTACGGGGCGTTGAACGACTCGTACCAGTCCGCGTATCCGTCATAGCGTGGTGTCGCCCCGAGGGGCGAAGGCTTGCCAGTCGTCCCGGACATCCATCACCTCACCGTGTAAGCGGCCTCAAACACTACTCTGTCGGCCATCACCCGAGGCTTCAGCGTCCCCGCAGCGCGCGCGGCGACGCCCCGAACGCCTTGCGGCAGGCCTTGTTGAACGCCTGCAGGTCCGGGATGCCGACCGACGCCGCGATCGCGGTCACGGACAACGTCGAGGCCTGCAACAGGTGCAGCGCACGCGCCATGCGCCGGCTCGCGATGTAACCGACGACCGTGTCGCCGACGTGCTCGTGGAACAGCCGCGTGAGCTGGTTGTGCGAGACGCCCGCCACCCGCGCCAGCTCCGCCACGACCAGCGGTTCGGCGAGGCGGGCCTCGATGCGTCGCACCACCGCCGCCACGACCGGGTTCCGGGGTGCGTCGATCGCGTCCGCGAGGTCCGATACCCGCCACAGGGCCGCCCAGACCGCGGCGGCCGAGCGCTCCGGCGCCGTCGGGAACGACGCGACCGCGTCGAGCAGCAGCTCCCGCAGCACCGGCAGCGCCGCGCCGGCGTCCCCGACGAACGGGTCGCGGCGCCCGGCCAGCTCGAAGTGGACGTACAGGTGCTCCGACCGGCCCCGGTACCGGAACTCGACGGTCGTGTCCGGCGGCACCAGGCTCACCACCCCGGGGCGCAGGTCGTACCAGACGCCGTCGGCGGCGAAGGCGGCGTTGTAGCTGTAGAGGTGAAGCTGCCACAGATCGGGGAGGCGGAAGACGTCCCGCGCGGTGTTGATGCCGTGCACGCCGACTCCGGCGTTGGCGATCACCGGCGGATCGCCCATTTTCATCTCCATCTCGGACTCGGTGCGCGGCACGGTGAAAAATTACCAGTCCAAGTGATCCAGACCCATCAACAGTCAGCAAGTTCACCTCTAGCTTGGTGAACCATGACCATGCAACCCTGGTTCACCGACGCCAAGCTCGGCATCTTCCTCCACTGGGGCATCTACGCCGTCAAGGGCGTCCCGGAGTCCTGGTCGTTCTACAACGGCGAGATCACCTACGAGAACTACATGAAGCAGCTCGAGGGCTTCACCGCCAGCTCCTACGACCCCGACGCCTGGGCGCGACTGTTCAAGGCCGCGCGGGCGCGCTACGCGGTACTCACCACGAAGCACCACGACGGCGTCGCGCTGTGGGACACGGCGCACAGCGAGCTGAACGTCGTGAAGCGCACCCCGGCCGCGCGCGATCTGGTGGGGCCGTACGCGGACGCGCTGCGTGCGCACGACATCAAGGTGGGCCTCTACTTCTCCCACCTGGACTGGTCCCACCCCGACTATCCGTTCCACACCAGCGAGCAGCGCCACGGCGGCCCGATCACCGAGGATCCGGAGGCGTGGGAGCGTTTCCTGAAGTTCCACCGTGGCCAGCTGAGGGAACTGGTCGAGGGCTACGCTCCGGACCTGCTCTGGTTCGACGGCGACTGGGAACGCCCGGAGGAGCTGTGGCGTATGTCGGAGCTCCGCGACCAACTGCTGGGGATGAAGTCCGACCTCGTATTCAACTCCCGCCTTCTCGGCCACGGCGATTACGCGACCCCCGAGCAGGGCGCACCCGTCACTCCGCCGGAGGGCCCGTGGGAACTGTGCTACACGATCAACGAGTCGTGGGGCTACCAAGGTCGCGACAAGGACCACAAGCCACTCAGCATCCTGATCCGCACCTTCGTCGAGACCATCTCCGGCGGCGGCAACCTGCTGCTGGACGTCGGCCCGCGCGCGGACGGCACCATCGTTCCCGAGCAGGAGTCCCGGCTGAAGGCGCTCGGTGCGTGGATCGACCGCAATGAACCGGCGGTCTTCGGCACCACTCGCGGCATCCCCGCCGGTCATGTCTTCGCGCCGACCACCCTGTCCGAGGACCGCCGGACGCTGTACGTGTTCTGCTACGACCCGCCGCGCGAAAGCGTGACGATCGCAGGCCTCGCCAGCAAGATCAAGCGGATCACGACGCTCGGCACCGGTGAGGAGCTGACCCACCGCCGCTACGGCGGCTTCGGCCCCGTGCCGGGCGTGCTGGCGATCGACGCGCCGAGCGCCACCGACCCGCAGGTGACGGTGCTGGCACTGGAACTGGACGGCGAGATCGAGCTGTATCGGGGCGAGGGGCGGGGGTGATCCGCGAGCCGGCCGCCGTGGCCGTTCGCCCCGAGACACGGTGCTGAGCCGCCGCTGCCGAGTACTGGCAAGAAGAGGCGCCTATGACGGGTGCGTAGGTGTGCGCTGACGC
>JABFXP010000871.1 GCA_013361685.1 Catenulispora sp. | reverse complement strand
GCCGCCCGCGCGGCGGGCACCACGTCGGAAGCCGCCGGAACCTCGGGAATGGCTTCGAACGCCGCCGGGCTCTCCTCGCCCGCCTCCGTTGCCTCCGCCGCCGCCTCGCTGCCGAGATACGCCTCGACCACCGCGGGGTTCTGCTGCACCTCGGCGGGCGAGCCGGAAGCGATCACCTTGCCGAAGTTCAGCACGGTGATCCGGCTCGCCACCGACATCACCAGGCGCATGTCGTGCTCGATCAGCAGGATGCTGATGCCGAGCTCGGTGTTGATGCGCTGGATCAGCTGCGCCAGGCCCAGCTTCTCCGACGGGTTGGTGCCGGCTGCCGGCTCGTCCAGCAGCAGCACCTTCGGGTCCGAGGCCAGGGCCCGGGCGATCTCCAGGCGGCGCTGGTCGCCGTAGGACAGGCCCGAGGCGATCAGGTTCTCCTTGCCGCGCAGGCCCACGAACTCCAGCATCTCGCGGGAGCGGTGCCGGGCCGCGCGCGCCGCCTTGTTGTTGCGGGGCAGGCCGAGCATGACGCCGACCGGGCCGGAGGAGACCCGGGTCTCGGCGGCGATCTGCACGTTCTCCAGCACCGTCAGGGCGTTGAACAGGCGGATGTTCTGGAAGGTGCGGGAGACGCCGGCGCGGTTGACCAGGTGCGGTTTGCGGCCGCGCAGGGACAGCCAGGCGCCGCCGGGTTCGGCCTGGAACTCGATGGTGCCCTCCTGCGGGAGGTACACGCCGGTCAGGCAGTTGAACAGCGAGGTCTTGCCGGCGCCGTTGGGGCCGATGACCGCCAGGATCTCGCCGCGGCGCAGTTCCAGGCTGACGTCGCCCAGGCTGGTCAGGCCGCCGAAGCGGAGGGTGACCTGGGCGGCCCGCAGGACCGGTTCGGTGCCGGCCGCGGTCTGCGCGGCGGCTGTCTCGGTGCTGGTGCTCACTGGCCACCCACTCCTTCGGCCACGCCGGTCATGGCGTCGGCCTCGCCGACGCCGTGCTCGGCCTGGCTCAGTTCCTGCGCGCGGCGCTTGGACGGGATCAGGCCCTGCGGCCGGAAGATCATCATCACCAGCAGGACCGCGCCGATCCACATCGGGACGTCCTTGGGGTCCACCACCGGGCGGCCGTCGTTGAACCACGAGGGCGGGCCCTGCAGGAACGCCGGCAGGAACGTCATCAGCGAGGCGCCGACGATCACGCCGGTCAGCGAGCCCATGCCGCCGAAGATGACGTAGGCGAGCACGAAGATGGACAGGGTCAGCGGGAAGTTCTGCGGGGTGATCGCGGTGATCTTCGCGGTGGCCAGCACGCCGGCGAAGCCGGAGGTGGAGGCGCCGATCGCGAAGGCCATCAGCTTGTACTTCACCGTCGGCACGCCGGAGGCGGCGGCGGCGACCTCGTCCTCGCGGATCGCGGTCCAGGACCGGCCGACCTTGGAGTGTTCCAGCCGGCGGAAGGCGAAGACCACCAGGATGATGATGCCGATCGCCAGGTACCAGTACGGTTTGGAGTCGTTGGTGCGCCAGTCGTAGTGCACCCCGAACAGGTTGAACCGGAACGTGGAGATGCCGGTGGCGCCCAGGGAGCCGTTGGTCAGGCCCTTGGGGTCGTTGTTGGCGACGTTGAGCACGATCTCGTGGAAGCCCAGGGTCACGATCGCCAGGTAGTCGCCGCGCAGCCGCAGCGTCGGGGCGCCGAGGATGAGTCCGGCGATCATGGTCAGCACGACCGCGGCCGGGAAGGCGAAGAACAGGTTCAGGTGGATCGGCGGGTGCAGTTCGGGGTTGCCGTCGTCGCCGACCGGGAGTTTCCCGGACAGGATGGCGGTGGTGTAGGCGCCGATCGCGAAGAACGCGATGTAGCCCAGGTCCAGCAGTCCGGCCCAGCCGACCACGACGTTCAGGCCGAGGGCGGCCAGCACGTAGACGCCGACCTGGCCGGCCAGCACCGACTGGAAGTACGGCAGGGTGAACATGCCCATCAGGGGCAGCAGCACCGCGATCACGGTGACCAGCAGCAGCACGGCCCGCTTGGTCCAGGGGTTGGTCAGGACCGGGTTGCCGCGCAGGTTCCGCACCGGCTGCGCGGCCTGGGCGGCGATCTTGGTCAGGCCGCGGGCCCGCCAGATCTCGGCGAGCACCCAGATGATCAGGCCGCCGACCAGGAACTGCACGCCCCGGACGCAGAACCAGCTGTCCTTGAACAGCAGGGTGTAGTCCCGCGGCGAGCCCTGCGTCTCGTTGGTGAGGATGCTCAGCACCAGCACCAGCGCCTCGATGACGGCCAGGCGGCCGTAGATCGGGTTCTTGTACCAGGCCGAGTGCTTGCGGAGTTTGCGGACCTGTTCGGACAGCTCCAGGATCGAGGTCGTCACGCCGTCCTCCCCGTCCGCTCGCCCAGGATGCCGGTGGGCCGGATCAGCAGCACGCCGACCAGCACCACGAACGCCACCACGTCCACCCACTGCAGGTGGAACTGTGCCTGGCCGAAGCTCTCCACGATGCCCAGCAGCAGCCCGCCGAGCATGGCGCCGCGCACGTTGCCGATGCCGCCGAGCACCGCGGCGGTGAACGCCTTGATGCCCGGGACGAAGCCCATCGTGTAGGTGACGGCGTGGAACATGCCGTAGAGCACGCCGCCGATGCCGCCGAGCAGGCCGCCGATCAGGAAGGTCCGCGAGATCACCTTGTTCACGTCCACCCCCATCAGCTGGGCGGTCTCGGTGTCCTGCGCCACCGCGCGGATGCCGGCGCCCAGCTTGGTGCGGTTGATCACCAGGTCCAGGGCGATCATCATGGCCACCGCGGCCAGGATGATCAGCAGGTCCAGCGACTTCACGGTGCGCGGGCCGGCGGCGCCGGAACCGGGCAGGACGAAAACCTTTCCGGAGTGGAAGGACTCCGGGACCTGCAGGTTGTTGCGCCCGAACAGCTTGCCGGCCACGTTGTACAGGAAGATGGACGCGCCGATCGCGGTGATCAGGTACACCAGTTTCGGCGCGTGTCTGATGCGCAGTGGTCGATAGGCGACGCGTTCCAGCGAGTAGGCGACCAGGGCGCCCACGGCGGCGCCGGCCACCAGCGCCAGGGCGGTGTATTCGAACGCTGCGAAGCCGCTCGGGACCTTGCCCTTGTTACCGACCAGCGCGGTGAGCATGAACACGCCGCCCAGGGCGCCGGACATGAACACCTCGCTGTGCGCGAAGTTGATCAGCTGGAGGACGCCGTAGACCATGGTGTAGCCGATGGCGATCAGGGCGTACAGGGAGCCGAGCCTGATCCCTTGGAACAGTAGCTCCCAGAAGTGTTGGGTGATGTACATAAAGGGCTTCCTGTGCAGGAGGCTGCGGGGTGCGGGGGTGGCCCGATGTCACGGCGAAGCCGTGGCCCGGAAGTAGCGGGTCGTCGCCTGGGGCCACGGCTCTCGGGTTTCGAGTCCGGCGGCGCCCGCCCAGGTGGGATGGGCGCCGGGTGGGTCGGGAAGCGGCGGTGAAGCCGGTCCGCGCGGCGCGGCGGGTGCCGGGCCGCGCGGACCAGATCATGGCCGGTGCGGTCAGCTGCCGATACCCGGCATCTTCGAGATGTCGCCGATCAGCGAGATCACGCCGCTCTTGATCTCGTAGGCGTAGATCGAGCTGCCCGCGATGTCACCGGTGGGCGTGAACTTGATCTCCTTGGACAGGCCCTGGTAGTCCACCTTGGCCACGCCGTCGGCCACCTGCTGGCGGGTCGGGGTGGCGGTGCCCAGGCCCTTCAGGACGCTGATGATGACGTTCGCCGCGTCGTAGCCCTCGATGGAGTAGGTGCCCGGGTCGGCGTTGGCCAGCGCCTTGTAGCCGCTGGCGAAGTCCGCGTACTTGGGGTCCTTGCCGGCGTCCAGGCAGGGGCAGGAGAACTGCCAGCCCTCGGCGGCGTCGGCACCGGCGGTGGTGATGAAGTTCGGGTCCTTGGAACCGTCACCGGAGATCATCTTGCCGGTGTAGCCGGCGGACTTCAGCGCCTTGGCGAACACGCCGGCGTCGCTGTAGTAGCCCGCGTAGTACATGGCCTGGGCGCCGGAGGAGGCGACCTTGGAGGCGATCTGCGAGTAGTCCTGGGTCTTGGCCGGCGCGCTGTCGGTCTCGACCTGGACGCCGTCCTTCTTCAGCTGCGCCACGATCGCGGTGGACAGGCCGGTGCCGTACTGCGACTTGTCGTCGACGACGAAGGCCTTGGTGGCCTTGAGCACCTTGGCCATGTAGTCGGCGGCGGCCGGGCCCTGGACGCTGTCGTTGGCCACGACGCGGTAGAAGGTCTTGTAGCCCGAGGACGTCAGCGACGGCCGGGTCGCCGAGGGGCTGACGGCCACCAGGCCGGCGTCGGAGTACAGCTTGCCGGAGGCGGCGGTCGGGCCGGAGAAGGCCGGGCCCACCGAGCCGATCACCTTCTGGTCCTGGATCAGCAGGTTCGCCGCGTCCGCGCCCTTGGACTGGTCGCCCTGGTCGTCGGCCTCCTTGATGGCCAGCTGGAACGGCAGGTCGCCCTTGTCGTTGGCCTGCTTGATGGCCAGCTTGACGCCCCACTCGATGTTCAGGCCCAGGGCCTGGTTGTCACCGGACAGCGGACCCTGGACGCCGATCTCCAGGGTCGGCTTGCCACTGTTCGAGCCCGACGAGGAGCTCGAGGACGACGCGCTGCTGCTGCCCGCGGCGCTCGAGGTCGACGAGGACCCGCCGCTGCTGCCGCCGGCCTTCGAAGAGCTGCCGGCACACGCCGAAAGCGCGAGCACGCCGGCGACGACAACAGCGCCGGCCCGCACTCGGTTTATGGTCCGCACTTCCAGATCCTCCCTGATCGACCGGACGCGCTCGAGAGCCGATGGGCTCGGGTGCGTGTCCGAATTCACGCGGTCACCACTTGGGTGATGCGAAGGCTAGTGCCGAACGCCGGGCCTGGGGAGGGGGTCGGAGATCGCGTGATGTTCTCGTTACCAAGCCGGGAACGGTTGCGACCAGAGCCAAAGGGCCGCCAGTGGCCCGGTTGCCGACAACACACGGATTCGGGGTCCGTTGATCTTCACGGGCGGGGCGTTCCGGGTCATCGCGGGGTCGGTAATCAGCGGGGATCGGCTGCGCTTGTTACGGAAAACGGGGAGGGAGGGGTCGCGCCGCAGCGTGCCGCGGGCGGGGGCGGCGTATGGCGGAACAGTGACGGCCGTCACAGGGGATGACCATGGAATGAGATCGTTTGGGGGCCGCTTCGTTACGCCGGGGCGGGGCGGGGCGTGGTACGGGCGGCGGGGGTGGGTGTGGGGTGGGCGGCGGGGTGGCGGCCGGGAGGTCGCGGCGGGTGAGGTGGGGGGTCGGCGACTGTGGCCGATTCGCTACCTGCGAGCTGGGGGACGCCACCGTGGGCGGGGTGGGGTGGTGGGGACATTCGTCGGTTGGGGTGGGGTCGGGTGAGGGGAAGGCGGGGGTGGGTTTTTGGGGGCGGGCGGGCACCGGGTCGGGCTCGGGTTGGGCGCAGCTCGGGCGCTAGCTCGGCGCGGCTCGAGCGCAAGCTCGGCTCAGGAGCTGGGTTCTCGGGCTCGGGCTTGGGGGTCGGGGTCGGGGCTCGGCTCGGGCGCAAGCTCGGCGGGGCTTGAGCGCACCCGCGGCTTGGGCGCGGCTTGAGCGCAGGCTCGGCTCGGGGCCCGGTTCTTGGGGTCGGGTCGGCCTCGAGGGTCCGGCCCAAGATTCGGGCTCGGGTTCGGCTTTGCGACGGCGCGCGTCACATGGGCGTCGCGATGCCGACGCCCATCCTCGTGCCCAGAAGTCGGCGCCCGACAGCCGGGCGCCGTGTGAACTGCGTGCTACGCGCGAGTCGTCATTCGGCCTTCGCCGACGTCGCGCCATCCGCCGGCGCGCCGACCGCGCTGGTGCCGGTGATGACGACCTCGGCGACTTCCTTCATGGTCATCCGCCGGTCCATCGACGTCTTCTGGATCCACCGGAACGCCTCCGGCTCGGTCATCTTGTGCGCGGTCTGCAGGATCCCCTTGGCGCGGTCCACGAGCTTGCGGGTCTCCAGCCGCGAGGCGAGGTCGGCGACCTCCCCCTCCAGCGCGTTCAGCTGGGTGTGCCGCGACACCGCGATCTCGATCGCGGGCACCAGCTTGTCCTTGGTGAACGGCTTGACCAGGTAGTTCATCACCCCGGCCTCGGCCGCCCGCTCCACCAGCTCCCGCTGCGAGAAGGCGGTGAGGATCAGCACCGGCGCGATCCGCGCCTCGATCACCCGCTCGGCGGCCGTGATCCCGTCCAGCACCGGCATCTTGACGTCGAAGATGCACAGATCCGGCCGGAACTCCTCGGCCAGCCGCACCGCCGCCTCGCCGTCGGAGGCCTCGGCCACCACCTCGTAACCCTCCTCCTGGAGCATCTCCTTCAAGTCCAGGCGGATCAACGCCTCGTCCTCGGCGATGATCACTCGGCGGGCGGGAGTCGACTCGGTGGTCATGGGGTCCTCACTGGGCGGCGGTGCCGGACGGTTGCTTCTGGTACGAGCCTACCTGCGGGGAAGGTGGTTGCGGGGGTGGGGCCGGGGTCCGGTATCATTCAAGCGTGGCGAAACTGTCCGGACACCTTCGCGTGTCAAGCTATAGATAGTTTCTCCTCAGGCGGGGATGGTGGAATCGGTAGACACAGAAGCCTCAAAAGCTTCCGTCCGAAAGGACATGCGGGTTCGAGTCCCGCTCTCCGCACAAGAAAGACGCCCGTTCACTATTTCCAGTGAACGGGCGTTCGATTTCTCCCGCACATGCTTCAATGGCGGGCATTTTTGACAGCATGCACAACCCCGACATCAAGGCGCGCACTATCGCGATGTGCCGCGCTGGAGTCCCCAACGGTGAAGTCGCCCGGAAACTGGGCGTTCCCAGCGGAACGGTCGGCTACTGGAAGTTCCAGGACCGTCAGAGGTTTCCTCAGTCGTACCCCGCGCTCCCCCACGCCGCGTGCCCGATCTGCCTGGGCACCGACCCCGGGAGCCGGGCCTATTCGTACCTGCTCGGCCAGTACCTCGGAGATGGCCACATCATTTCCAAGACCGGACAGCACACGCTCTCGATCGCCTGTTGCGACGAATACCCGATGATCATGGACGACACCGAGCGCGCCATGCGCGCCGCGCTGCCCGGCGCCGCCACCGGCCGCCGCCGGCGCACCGGCTGCACGGAGGTCAAGTCCTACTCCCGGCACTGGACCTGCTTGTTCCCCCAGCACGGCCCCGGCAAGAAGCACGAGCGCAAGATCGAGCTGGCCGGCTGGCAGAGCGCCGTCGTGGAGGCCTACCCCTGGGAGTTCATCCGCGGGCTGATCCACTCCGACGGCTGCCGCTCCGTCAACTTCACCACGACTTCGGCCGGCCGCCGGCTCGAATACCCGCGCTACGTGTTCACCAACGCCTCAGCCGACATCCGCGGCCTCTACTGCTGGGCCCTCGATATGGTCGGTGTCGAGTGGCGCTACTCCAACACCCGCGTCGTCTCCGTAGCCCGCCGAGCCTCCGTCGCCCTGATGGAACTCCACGTCGGCCCCAAGTTCTGACCCGCGAAAACGGCGCCGTCCCCCGAATCCCGGGACGGCGCCGCCGCGCGAATCTCGCTCCCGCCGCAGCCAGGACAGCCGGTGCGACGGGCGCAGTCAGTGCCCTACTACTGCTGCTGTTGCTGCTGCCGTTCCTGCGCCGCCCGGTAGGCCGGCGCGGCGCCGCCGATGGCGTCGCCGACACGGTGCACCCGCACCGCGTTGGTCGAACCGGGGATGCCGGGCGGGGAGCCGGCGATGATGACGACGGTGTCGCCGGGCTTGCAGATCTCCAGGTTCAGCAGTTCGGTGTCGACCTGGCGGACCATCTCGTCGGTGTGTTCCACCTCGGGGCTGCAGAAGGTGCGGACGCCCCAGCTCAGGGCGAGTTGGTTGCGGGTCTCGGCGTGCGGGGTGAAGGCCAGGACCGGGGTCGGGGGGCGGTAGCGGGACAGGCGGCGGGCGGTGTCGCCGCTTTCGGTGAAGGCCACCAGGTACTTGGCGTAGAGGTTCTCGCCGAGTTCGGCTGCCGCGCGGGCCACGGCGCCGCCCTTGGTGCGGGGCTTGCTCAGGGCCGGCTTCAGGCCGGCGGCGAGGGTCTCCTCCTCGGCGGCGACGATGATGCGGGCCATGGTCTCCACGGTCTGGACCGCGTAGGCGCCGACCGAGGTCTCGCCGGAGAGCATCAGGGCGTCGGTGCCGTCCAGGACCGCGTTGGCGACGTCGGAGACCTCGGCGCGGGTGGGGCGGGAGTTGGTGATCATCGAGTCCAGCATCTGGGTGGCGACGATCACCGGCTTGGCGTTGCGGCGCGACAGGGTGATGCAGCGCTTCTGGACCATCGGGACCTGCTCCAGCGGCAGTTCCACGCCCAGGTCGCCGCGGGCCACCATGATGGCGTCGAAGGCGTCGACGATGGCGTCCAGGTTGGCCACCGCCTGCGGCTTCTCGACCTTGGCGATCACCGGGACGCGGCGGCCGACCTCGTCCATGATCTCGTGGACGCGGTCGATGTCGGCGGCGTCGCGGACGAAGGACAGGGCGATCATGTCGGCCAGCACGCCGGGGTTGCCGTAGCCCTCGGCCGGGGCGCCGAGCGCCCAGCGCAGGTCCATCTCGTCCTTCTCCGACAGCGCCGGCACCGACACCGCCACGCCGGGCAGGTTCAGGCCCTTGCTGTTGGAGATCGGGCCGCCCTCGACGACGCGGGTCACCACGTCGGTGGCGTCGACCTTCACCACTTCCAGCGTCAGCTTGCCGTCGTCGACCAGGATCCGGTCGCCGGGCTTGCAGTCGCCGGGCAGCCCCTTGTAGGTGGTGCCGCAGATGGTGGCGTCGCCCTGGACGTCGTTGGTGGTGATGGTGAACTCGGCGCCGTTGGCCAGGAACTCCTTGCCGTTCGCGAAGGTGCCCAGGCGGATCTTCGGGCCCTGCAGGTCCACCAGCACGCCGATGGCCTGTCCGCTGCTCGCGGCGACCTGGCGGACGTTGCGATATCGCTCCTCGTGGTCCTCATAGGAGCCGTGGGAGAGATTGAGACGGGCCACATTCATGCCGGCTTCGACCAAAGCGGTGATCTGCTCTAGGGTTCCGGCGGAGGGGCCCAGGGTACAAACGATTTTCGCGCGGCGCATGCCTACTACCTTATGTCCTACTCGTTAGTAGCTTTTTCCGGTCTGACAACTTCCCACGGCGGAGAACACAACTTTCCGCCGCCGTTCACCGTGTGTCTGCGAGGAATGAACCGGCTGTAATGGAGACAATTGGCGTCCATGACGACAACTCCTCCCCCGGAACGTCCGGAGCCCGGCGGGTCCCCGGAGTCCGCACCGCCCCCGGAGCCGGCGCCCCCGCTGCCGAACGCCGGCGGGCCCTATCCGGCCGCTGACCGGCCCCGATCCGGGGGCGGCGACCAGCCGAACGGCGACACCGCGCCGCAGCCCGCGCCTGCGGACAGCGGCTCGCCGCCGCCGTACCCGGGTTCCGGCACCCCGCAGTACCCGCCGCCCCCGTCGTATCCGACCGGCTCCGGATACGATTACGGCGGTTACGGCGCTCCCCCGATGCAGCCCCGCAACGGCATGGGCGTGGCCGCCCTCGTGCTGGGGATCATCGGGTTCCTGATCGGCCCGTGCAGCATCCTGGCCATCATCTTCGGCCGGATCGGCCTGACCCGGGTGGCGCGCGGCGAGGCCACCAACCGCGGCGTGGCGCAGGCCGGATTCGTGCTCGGGATCATCACCCTCGTGCTGTGGATCATCGGCATGATCGCGCTGGCGTCCCGGTGAGCCCGGACCAGACCCGGCTCTGAGCGACCCGGCGATGAGCGCGGCCGCCCCGCGGGGAACCCCCGCCGGGGCGGCCGCGCCGCCGCTCACACCGTCACCGGTCGCGCCGTCGGCGGGATCGGCTTGGGCAGCGTGGTGGAGCCGCTCAGGAACGCGTCCACCGAACTGGCCGCCGAGCGGCCCTCGGCGATCGCCCACACGATCAGCGACTGCCCGCGCCCGGCGTCCCCGGCCACGAACACGCCCGGCACGTTGGTGGCGTACTCGGCGTCGCGGACGATGTTGCCGCGCTCGTCGAGCGCCAGCCCGAGCTGGTCGATCAGGCCGTTGCCGCGCTCGGGGCCGACGAAGCCCATGGCCAGCAGCACCAGGTCGGCCGGCAGTTCGCGCTCGGTGCCGGGCACCGGCACCGGCCGGCCGCCCTCGAACCGGACCTCGACCAGATGCAGGGCCTTGACCCGGCCGTTGTCGTCGCCGGTGAACTCGGTGGTGGACACCGCGTAGACCCGCTCGCCGTTCTCCTCGTGCGCCGAGGAGACGCGGAAGATCATCGGGTAGGTGGGCCAGGGCTGGGAACCGGGGCGTTCCTCGGTGGGCCGCGGCATGATCTCCAGCTGCGTGACCGAGGCCGCGCCCTGCCGGGTCGCGGTGCCCAGGCAGTCCGCGCCGGTGTCGCCGCCGCCGATGACCACCACGTGCTTGCCGAACGCGTCGATCGGCGCGGTGAGGTAGTCGCCCTCGCAGGTCTTGTTCGCGTACGGCAGGTAGTCCATGGCCTGGTGGATGCCGGCCAGGTCGCGGCCGGGCACGTCCAGCTCGCGGGCCTTGGTGGAGCCGACGGCCAGCACGATGGCGTCGTAGCGGGCCAGCAGCGCGTCCCCGGTGAGGTCGACGCCGATGTGCATGCCGGGCCGGAACTTGGTGCCCTCGGCGCGCATCTGCTCCACGCGCCGGTTCAGGTGCCGCTTCTCCATCTTGAACTCGGGGATGCCGTAGCGCAGCAGGCCGCCGATGCGGTCGGCGCGCTCGTAGACGGCGACGGTGTGCCCGGCCCGGGTGAGCTGCTGGGCGGCGGCCAGGCCGGCCGGCCCGGAGCCGATCACCGCGACGGTGCGGCCGGAGAGCCGCTCCGGCGGCAGCGGGGTGACGGTGCCGTCCTCCCAGGCCCGGTCGATGATCGCGACCTCGACGTTCTTGATGGTGACCGGCGGCTGGTTGATGCCCAGCACGCAGGCGGTCTCACACGGCGCCGGGCACAGCCGCCCGGTGAACTCCGGGAAGTTGTTGGTGGCGTGCAGCCGGTCGGCGGCACCCTCCCAGTCGCCCTTCCACACCAGGTCGTTCCACTCCGGGATGATGTTCCCCAGCGGGCAGCCGTTGTGGCAGAACGGGATCCCGCAGTCCATGCACCGCCCGGCCTGCTTGTTGATGATCGGCAGCAGCGCGCCGGGCTTGTACACCTCCTTCCAGTCCTGGACGCGTTCGGCGACCGGACGGCGCTCGGGGAGCTGTTGCGGGGTCGTCAGGAAACCACGGGGGTCAGCCACGGGTGGCCTCCATGATCTTGTCGAGGGTCTGCTCTTCGGAAAGGCCCGCGGCCTGGGCCGCGGCGCGGGCGGTGAGCACCCGCTTGTAGTCGACCGGCATGATCTTGGCGAAGCGGCCGACGCCGCTGCCGGCCCAGTCGGCGAGCAGCGCCTCGGCGACGGTGGAGCCGGTCTCCTCCAGGTGTTCCTGGACCAGGGCGTGCAGCAGGGCGCGGTCCTCGGCGTCCAGCGCCTCGACGTTGACCATCTCGGCGTTGACCCGGGCGACCTTGAGGTCCAGGACGTAGGCGGTGCCGCCGCTCATGCCGGCGGCCAGGTTCCGGCCGTGGTCG
Source organism: Catenulispora sp. (assembly GCA_013361685.1). Classification (GTDB taxonomy): domain Bacteria; phylum Actinomycetota; class Actinomycetes; order Streptomycetales; family Catenulisporaceae; genus Catenulispora. Next base: position 8,172 of record JABFXP010000871.1, on the reverse strand, counting down.
CCGAGGATGACCACGGTGCCGCCGGTCATGTACTCCAGGGCGTGGTCGCCCACGCCCTCCACGACGGCGGTGGCGCCGGAGTTGCGCACGCAGAACCGCTCGCCGACGGTGCCGCGCAGGTGGATGCGGCCGCTGGTGGCGCCGTAGCCGATGACGTTGCCGGCGATGACGTTGACCGCGGCGGCGTCGTTGATGCTCATCGCGTCGCGGTGCGGGCGCACGATGATGCGGCCGCCGGACAGGCCCTTGCCGACGTAGTCGTTGGCGTCGCCTTCCAGCCGCAGGGTGATGCCGGGGGCGAGGAAGGCGCCGAAGGAGTTGCCCGCCGAGCCCACGAAGGTGAAGTCGATGGTCTCGGCCGGCAGTCCCTCGCCGCGGTGCTGCTTGACGACCTCGTGCGAGAGCATCGTGCCGACGGTGCGGTTGACGTTGCGGATCGCGAACTGGGCGCGCACCGGCTCGCCGTCGCGGATCGCCGGCTGCGCCACCTCGATGAGCTGGTGGTCCAGGGCCTTGTCCAGGCCGTGGTCCTGCTCGCGGGTGCGGCGCAGCGCGGTGCCGGCCGGCAGTTCGGGGATGTGCAGCAGCGGGCGCAGGTCCAGGCCGGAGGCCTTCCAGTGGGCCACGGCCGCGGCGGTGTCGAGCAGTTCGGCGTGGCCGATGGCCTCCTCCAGGGTGCGGAAGCCCAGCGCGGCCAGGTGCTCGCGCACCTCCTCGGCGAGGTATTCGAAGAAGGTGACGACGAACTCCGGCCGCCCGGTGAACCGGGAGCGCAGCTCCGGGTTCTGGGTGGCCACGCCGACCGGGCAGGTGTCCAGGTGGCACACCCGCATCATGACGCAGCCGGACACCACCAGCGGCGCGGTGGCGAAGCCGTACTCCTCGGCGCCGAGCAGCGCGGCGATGACCACGTCGCGGCCGGTCTTGAGCTGGCCGTCGGTCTGCACCACGATGCGGTCGCGCAGCCCGTTGAGCAGCAGCGTCTGCTGGGTCTCGGCCAGGCCCAGCTCCCACGGCGCGCCGGCGTGCTTGAGCGAGGTCAGCGGGCTGGCGCCGGTGCCGCCGTCGTGCCCGGAGATCAGGACCACGTCGGCGTGCGCCTTGGACACCCCGGCGGCCACGGTGCCGACGCCGACCTCGGCGACCAGCTTGACGTGCACGCGGGCGTCGCGGTTGGCGTTCTTCAGGTCGTGGATCAGCTGGGCGAGGTCTTCGATGGAGTAGATGTCGTGGTGCGGCGGCGGGGAGATCAGGCCCACGCCGGGGGTGGAGTGCCGGGTCTTGGCGACCCAGGGGTAGACCTTGTGGCCGGGCAGCTGGCCGCCTTCGCCGGGCTTGGCGCCCTGGGCCATCTTGATCTGGATGTCCTGGGCCTGGGCCAGGTATTCGGCGGTGACGCCGAAGCGGCCGGAGGCGACCTGCTTGATGGCGCTGCGGCGCTCGGGGTCGCGCAGCCGCTCCACGTCCTCGCCGCCCTCGCCGGTGTTGGACTTGGCGCCGAGCCGGTTCATGGCGATGGCGAGGGTCTCGTGGGCTTCGGCGGAGATGGAGCCGTAGGACATGGCGCCGGTGGAGAAGCGCTTGACGATCTCCGAGACCGGCTCGACCTCCTCGATGGGGATCGGGGGCCGCTGCCCGTCCTTGATGCGGAACAGGCCGCGCAGCGTCATCAGCCGCTCGGACTGCTCGTCGATGCGGGAGGTGTACTGCTTGAAGATGTCGTAGCGCTTCTCCCGCGTGGAGTGCTGCAGGCGGAAGACGGTGTCGGGGTCGAACAGGTGCGGCTCGCCCTCGCGGCGCCACTGGTACTCCCCGCCGATCTCCAGCCGGCGGTGCGCCAGCCGGGAGGTGCCGGCCTGCTTGGGGTAGGCGCGGCAGTGCCGGCGGGCGGTCTCCTCGGCCAGGGTCTCCAGGCCGACGCCGCCGAGCTTGCTGGTGGTGCCGGTGAAGTACTCGTCGACGACGTCCTGGGCCAGGCCGATGGCCTCGAAGATCTGGGCGCCGCGGTAGGAGGCGACGGTGGAGATGCCCATCTTGGACATCACCTTCAGCACGCCCTTGCCCAGCGCCTTGATCAGGTTCTTGATGGCCTGTTCGGGTTCGATCAGGCCCAGGTGGCCGCTGCCGGCCATCTCCTCGACGGTCTCCATCGCCAGGTAGGGGTTGACGACGGCGGCGCCGTAGCCGATCAGCAGCGCGACGTGGTGCACCTCGCGGACGTCGCCGGCCTCGACGACCAGGCCGACGTGGGTGCGGGTCTTCTCGCGGATCAGGTGGTGGTGCACCGCGGCGGTGAGCAGCAGCGAGGGGATCGGGGCGTGCTCGGCGTCGGAGTGCCGGTCGGAGAGCACGATGATGCGGGCGCCGCCGGCGATGGCCTTGGCGACCTCCTCGCGGATCTCCTCCAGGCGGGCGCGCAGCGCGGCGCCGCCGCCGGAGACCCGGTACAGGCCCGAGACGGTGACGGCGCGCAGGCCCGGCAGGTCGCCGTCGGCGTTGATGTGGATGAGCTTGGCGAGTTCGTCGTTGTCGATGACCGGGAAGGCCACCTCGACCTGGCGGCAGCTGGCGGCGGTGGGCTCCAGCAGGTTGCCCTCGGGGCCGATGGTGCTGGACAGGCTGGTGACCAGCTCCTCGCGGATGGCGTCCAGCGGCGGGTTGGTGACCTGCGCGAACAGCTGAGTGAAGTAGTCGAAGACCAGGCGCGGCTTGTCCGACAGCACGGCGACCGGGGAGTCCGAGCCCATGGAGCCCAGGGGCTCGCCGCCGGTGCGGGCCATCGGGGCCAGCAGGACCCGCAGTTCCTCCTCGGTGTAGCCGAAGGTCTGCTGGCGGCGGGTGACCGAGGCGCGGGTGTGGACGATGTGCTCGCGTTCGGGGAGCTTGCCGAGCTTGATCAGGCCGGCGTGCAGCCACTCGGCGTAGGGCTGTTCGGCGGCGAGCGAGGCCTTGATCTCCTCGTCCTCGACGATGCGGCCGGCGGCGGTGTCGACCAGGAACATCCGGCCGGGCTGCAGCCGGCCCTTGCGGACCACGGTGGCCGGGTCGATGTCCAGGACGCCGAACTCCGAGGCCAGCACCACCAGGCCGTCGTCGGTGACCCAGTAGCGGGAGGGGCGCAGGCCGTTGCGGTCCAGGACCGCGCCGATCAGCGTGCCGTCGGAGAACACCATGTCGGCCGGGCCGTCCCAGGGCTCCATGAAGGTGGAGTGGAACTGGTAGAAGGCCCGCCGGGCGGCGTCCATCTCGCCGTGGTTCTCCCACGCCTCGGGGATCATCATCAGCACGGCGTGCGGCAGGCTGCGGCCGGACAGGTGCAGCAGCTCCAGGACCTCGTCGAAGGAGGCCGAGTCCGAGGCGCCGGGGGTGCAGATCGGGAACAGCCGGTTCAGGTCGCCCTTGATCAGCTCGGTGCTCAGCTGCGACTCGCGGGCGCGCATCCAGTTGCGGTTGCCGACCACGGTGTTGATCTCGCCGTTGTGCGCGACGAAGCGGTAGGGGTGGGCCAGTGGCCAGGCCGGGAAGGTGTTGGTGCTGAACCGGGAGTGGACCAGGCCGATGGCGCTGGCGAACCGCTCGTCCAGCAGGTCCGGGAAGAACGTCTCCAGCTGCCCGGTGGTGAGCATGCCCTTGTAGACCAGGGTGCGGCAGGACAGCGAGGGGAAGTACACGGCCAGGTCGCGCTCGGCGCGCTTGCGCAGCGCGAAGGCCAGCCGGTCCAGCTCGATGCCGGACTGCCCGTGGGTTCCGGTGACGAACAGCTGCCGGAACCGGGGCATGACGGACAGCGCGCCCTTGCCGAGCCCCTCGGGGTCGGTCGGAAGGTCGCGCCAGCCCAGGATCGCCAGGTCCTCTTCGGCGGCGATGGCCTCGATGCGGGCCTCGGCGGCCCGCGCCTGGTCGTCGTTGACCGGCAGGAACGCCGAACCCACGGCGTAGTGCCCGGCCGGGGGCAGGTCGAAACCTGTCACCGCGCGCAGGAACGTGTCCGGGACCTGCACCAGGATGCCGGCGCCGTCCCCGGTGGAGGGCTCGGCGCCGGAGGCGCCGCGGTGCTCCATGTTGACCAGCGCCTGCAACGCCTGGACGACGATGGCGTGCGAGGGGATCCCGGTCAGCGTCGCGACGAAGGCGACACCGCAGGAGTCCTTCTCGGCGCGCGGATCGTAGAGGCCCTGGGCCGGGGGCAGCGCCGAGAACAGCGGCGCGGGGCCGGCGGGGGCCGCGGCAGTGTCGGCCGGGGAGGCAGGGGCGGGACGACCGGGCGGTATGGCCGGCAGAGCCATGGGCTGTCCTTCCGTCGTGTCTATGGCACGGCGGGACGTCGTTGGCCCTTGCGCGATCTCGATCAGGTGTAAACAGAGGTTACAACATGGTGGGGCGGGTGGGGAGTGGACTATCTCACAGTGCGGGACGGGCGATCCCGAGATGTGTTCCAAATCGTGAGACGCGCGCAGGGGTTCCACCGTGGGGCGTGGGCGGTCGGGTTCCAGACGGGGCGGTTGATGCTGATTTGATCGCATGGGCCGGATGGGGGGCGGTCGGGATCGGGTGGTGGGCCGGTGGAGCGCCGACACGGCCGGGCCGGTTCGGCGCTGGCATCAGGATCCACCGGCGCGACCTGGACAGCATCTCGGGCCGAAGCCGCTTCGGCGGCGGGATCAGGCAGTGGGATGAGGCGGCGCGATCAGGCGGCGGCTTCGAGTTCGGCGATGGCCGCGGTGAGCCATTCGCGCTCGGCCTTGGACGTGGCGCGGGCGATCTGGGTCATGCCGCGGCGGAAGAGGGTCGGGGCGTCTTCGGATTTCACGGACTTGCCGTCTTCGTCGAAGAAGAAACCGGCGTTGGGGGCGTTGAGGAAGTCCAGGCGGCGGCGCAGGACCGCGGCTTGGGCTTCCGGGTCTTCCAGGAGGTGCAGGAAGGCCAGGAGGGTGAAGTAGCGGTTGCGGTCGGTGATGTCGGTGTGGGCGGGTTCACGCAGGCGGCGGGTGAGTTCTTCGCGGCCGGCCGGGGTGAGGGTCAGGACGTGGCGGGGCGCCGCGCCGGTGCCGGGTTCGGGGTGGCGGGCGATGAGGCCCTTGTCCTCCAGACGGGTGATGGCCGGGTAGAGCGCGCCGTCGCTGACCGGTTTGACGTGGCCGGTCAGGCCGGTGATGCGGTCCTTGAGCTGGTAGCCGTGGAGGGGTTCCTCGGCGAGGAAGCCGAGGATCGTCAGGGGCAGCAACGGGGGTCCCTTCTGCTCGCGATCCCTGTTTCGCGGTTGCCGGGGCGGCTCGGCTCATGCTACCTCTTATCGAGTTACCTCGAATCGAGGTACAACGAATCGAGCTACTGGGGCGGGCATGGGCAGCGGGAGCACACGACACCATCGGCGGGCGATAGCGGCGCTGGCGTGGCCGGTTTACGTGGAACTGCTCGCGGGGGTGATCGCCGGGATCATCGACGTGGCGTGGGTCGCGCGGCTCGGGGCGGCGGCCACGGCCGCGGTGGCGCTGGCCACGAACCTGGAGAACCTGGTCCTCGGCCTGATCCTGGTGTCCTGCGCCGGGACCACGGTCCTGATCGCGGGCCGAAGCACCGAAGCCGGGCGGCGGGCGGCCCTGCGCGGCGGAGTGGTGCTGGCCGGGGCGACGACGCTGGCGGTGGTCGGGGTCGGGCTGGCGGTGCGGGGACCGGTCGTGGGCCTGTTCTTCGGGGAAGGCGAGGCGAGGCGGGCGGCGCTGGGCTTCCTGGCGATCTCGATACCGGGGCTGGCGGTGTCGTTCGCGCAGTTGATGGTCGACTCGGTCTTCAAGGGGCTCGGGGACACGCGGACGCCGATGCGGCTGGCGATGGGTGCCAACGCGCTGATCCTGGTGCTCGATCCGACCCTGATATACGGGCTCGGGCTCGGCGTCCGAGGTGCGGCGATCGCCACGGTGAGCGGGCGGGCGCTGATGCTGGCGGTGGGGTTGGCCATGGTGCGGAATCGGAGCTTGGGGGGCGATTCAGGGTGCGATGAGGGTGGTGACGGTGACGGCAGCGTGGTGGAGGAGGCGGCAGCCAGTGGTGCGATAGGCGGCACGGCGGCCGGTCGTTCGCCGGTGGGCACCGCGGTCCTGGTCAAGGCAGCGCGTCGCGCGCAGGGTCAGGCAGCGGGGCAGGCAGCGCGTCGCACAGCCCGCCCGAGTCTGCGCACCGCCCTCGCCGAAGCCCTGGACGTGGCCCGCGCGGGCGCACCCCTGGGTGCCGACTTCGTCGTCCGCATGGCCGGTGCCACGGCCCTGGCGGCCGTCGTGGCCACGTTCGGGGTCGCCGCCGTCGCCGCGTACGGGATCGGCACCAAGGCGATGTATTTCGCCTCCATGGCCTTCTACGCGGTGCGGCAGGCCGCCACCATCCACACCGCGCGGTCGGCGCCCGGGCAGTCTGCGGTCATCGGCCGGGCCACCGTCGTGGTCGGTGTGAGCATCGGTGGCGTCGCAGCTCTCGTGTACGCCGGTGCGGCTCCGTGGATCATGGCGGCGTTCACCGGTCGGCCCGAGGTCGCGGCGGTCGGGGTGGAGTATCTGCGGTGGCTGGCGCTGTACCTGGTGCCGATCTCCGCCGTCATCAGCCTGTCCGGGGTCATGGCGGCCGGGCGCGGGCGGAACCGGCTGCTGCTGGTCACCGTCGGCGGCACCGGGGCGCTGGTGGTGCTGGCGCACGCGCTGGCCGGGCCGTTCGGGCTGGCCGGGGTGTGGGCCGCGATGTGCGGCAGCGCGGCGCTCCAGTGCGCCGCGCTGCTGGTCCTGCTGCGCCGTATCAGCGCACGTACACGGCCATGAAGTCCTTCGTGGAGTTCACGAAGAACTTGTTCGCGCCCTGCAGGAAGTCCTCGTACAGCTTGCTGTTGTCGGGGTTGCCGTCGCGGGCCGGGAAGTACTGGAAGTCGGCCCAGCGCAGGTTGATGTCCAGCTGCATGCCGCGGACCGCGCCGGCGTCCTTCAGCAGGCGCGCCAGGGAGGGGGCGGTGAGTTTGTTGCCGCCGACCCAGACGATGTCGCCGGCCGCGGTGACGCCGACGCCGGAGCGCCACACCGCCGCCGAGCCGTGGTCCGAGCGGCCCCAGTTGGAGGACTCGTTGATGTACGGCACCACCTGGCCGCCGTCGACCATCAGGCGCAGGTTCTGGCGGACCGAGACGATGTCCGGGTTCTTCTGCATCGAGTAGTCGCGGCCCCACATGCCGACCGCCATCCGGCCGTCCTTGAAGATCACCTCGCTGGCGGCGCCGTCGACCAGCGGCGCCGCGGTGACGCCGTGGTCGAAGTAGCCGCCGTGCGACTCGCTGATCTTGAAGCCGCCGTTGAACAGGGCGATCAGGCCGGGCCGGGCGTCGCCGTCGATCTGGTTCGGCACGGCGGTGATGGTCTTGTTCAGGTCGCCTTCGTGTCCGGGGTGCAGCACGTAGCGGGAGTGCTTCTGGTCGATCCACGCCACGTCCGCGGCGACGTCGGTGTACTCCGCGTCCGGCCGGATCCGCGCCACCTGCACCACCGGCTGCCCGTCGGCGGTCTGCACCGCCACCTGGAACACGCCCTCGCCGGGCTCCAGCGTCAGCCCGGCCGGGGCCGGCATCCGGGCCTGCATGGCGATCGTGGCCGGTGCCTGGCCCGGCGCGCCGGACTTGCCGGGCGTCGAGCCGGTCTTGCCCGGCTTGGAGGTGGCCGCCGCGCCCGGCGCCGCGGTCGGGCCGAGGTCGCTGAACTGGCGGGCGTCGACGGCCCCGCCCTTCTTCGGCGGGTCCAGGTCGTACTGCCACTTCTCCAGCGTCGACACCACGCCGCCCAGGCCGTGGTCGCGGCCCCACTCGGCGAGCCGCGCCTGCACCGTGTCGGTGCCCGGCGAGGTCAGCGCGCCGGCGATGGACCAGCCGACGGTGCCGCACACCAGCAGCACGCAGCCCCACAGAGAGCGCACCACGATCTTGCGGCGGCGGCGCTGCGGGGCGGCCAGCCGCGACTTGTGCTTCCAGGGCAGGATCCGCTTGCCGCGGCCGTAGAGCGGCGTGTGGCGGTCGCGGCGCGCGGGGAAGGACGGCGCCGGCGCGTCCGGGGCGGGCTGGGCGCCGCCGGCCCCGCCCTCGACGGGCGAACCGGCCGCTCCCATCGCGCCCGGCGCTCCGGCCGGCCAGCCGGAACCGGCTCCGGA
>JABFXP010000063.1 GCA_013361685.1 Catenulispora sp. | reverse complement strand
CCCGGACCGGCGGCCGCCGCCAGGGCCACGGCCAGGATCCCGGCGGAGGTGCGCGGGTCGGTGGCGAGTGTCGAGGCGGCGGCGTGTAGGGAGGCCGGGGCGAGTGGGTCGGCGCGCTGGCCGGTGGTGCGGGAGGCGAGGGTTTCGGATGCGGCCTGGGCGGCCAGTGGTCGGCCGTCGGTGAGGTCGGCCAGGGCGCGGGTCTCGGTGGTGAGCACGTCGGGTGCGGCGATGAGGTCCAGTGCCTTCGTCTGCATGCGGGCGGCCTCGTGGAGCCAGGTGGGATCCGCGGCCAGTAGTTTCGCGGTCGCGGTCACGATGGGCCGCCAGGTCTCTAGGGCGGCGCGCAGCTCCCAGGGCAGGTTGGTGACCAGGTGTTCCAGGCGTCGGCGGCCGGGTCGGTCGCGGAAGGCGGTGGCGGGGTCGACGGCGTCGGTTTCGGCCGCTGCCACGTCCATCAGCCTGCGTATCAGGTCCAGGTAGCGGTCGGACGGCCAGCCTGCGGCGAGCAGTGCTGAGACGGAGGGGACCGGCGGTCTGTCGTTGGAGGCGGTGTCCAGTAGGGCTGACTCGATCGCGGTAGCGGCCTGCGGTGCCCACGGGTACCAGGCCGTGACCTGCTGCCTTGCTGTGTTGCGCACGGGCCCGTCGGGGTGCGAGCACAGCCGGGTGACGAGCTCGCCGTAGCCGGCGCGGTGCCGGACCGGGATCTCCAGCGCCGCGAAGCGCAGTAGCTCCAGCGCCACGTCGCGGTCCGCTGCGGTGGCCGCGGTGAGCACCGGCCAGACCCGGGGGTCGTCGAGCTGCGCCACCAGGCGGGTGACCGCCGCCATGCGGACGTGGCGGTGCTGGCCCTCGCTGTCCCAGGTCTGCACCAGCAGCCCCACCAGGTCCGGCACGCCGATCTGGGCGGCGATGCGCAGCGCTTCCTTACGGCTGGTGACCTTGGCGGTGGGGCTGGTCAGGACGCTGCGAAGGCTTTGTTCGAGCTCGGAAGGCCGCGCGTAACGAGCCGCCCGCGTCAGGGCGTAGACGGCGACGCGGGCCCGGTCTCCGTCGGTGTGCTCCAGCAGCGTCGGGATCGCTGAGACTGGATCCGGCAGCCATGCCGAGGCGGCGAGCGCGGCTTCACAGAGCTGGACGTCGCCCGAGGCCAGGAAGCGCTGGACCGTGGCCTGCCCGGGGACGCCCAGGCGCGCTGACCGGCGGATCGCGTCGGTCCGGGTTGAGACGGTCGCGCCCGCGTCGGCCGCGAGCCGCGCCAGCAGCTTGGCGTACTGCACCCGCTGTCGCGGCAGCCAGTTGGCCGGCGCCGTGATCGCGAACTGCGGGAACCACCTCACGTTCTCGCTCATGAACCGCCCGCCCGGGGCCAGGCCGGTCAGGTATCGGTCGAGCAGATCGGTGCGGCGCCGGGCGATGACGTCGGCGACCTGTGGCAGCTTGGCCACGCTCGGATCCCAGTCAACCAACGCCCCGACGCGCTCGTCCCGGTGTGCGGGGTCGGCGAGCCACAGCTCGATCGCCGCCCGGGCGACTGCGGACGGGCTGTTCCAGATCGTCTCGGCCAGCCACGCCTGCACATCCGGCAGCCCGTACGCGCGGCGGCCCAGCGCCGTGGCCAGACTCAGCAGCCGCCGATGCTGGGCCCGGTCCAGGCCGCGCCGCACCCACGGCGTGAGCACGTCGACGACCGCCCGTTCCTGGCCGTGGCGCAGCGTGTCCAGCCGCTCCCGGTCCACCGCGTCGTTCGTGCCTTCGACCTGCTCCAGCACGTGCAGGCACCATTGCAGCAGCGCGTCGTGCCCCGAGGCGGCGTGGTGGACGAGGATCCGGCGGGCCAGTTGCCGCAGCGCCGTCAGCGACCCGGTGGAGACGTCCCGCACTTCGACGGCGTCGGTGCCCAGCCGCGTCAGCGCGGCGACGGCGCGCGGGCCGAACAATGCGGGGGAGGCGTCGGCGAGGGCTTGGAGCACCGCCTGCCGCACCGGATCCTGCTCGTTGCGGATCCGGGTCAGGTCCTCGTCCAGGAAGCGGGCGAACACCGCCGGGTCGCGTTCGGCGGCCGCGCAAGCGATGGCAAGGGGGTAGGCGAAGGCCCGCAGCGCGGCGTCGGCCGCCCGGGTCTGCTCCATGAGCACGTCCCGGCCCTCGGCCCACGGCAGCCGCGCGGTGACCCACAGCTTCCGGTTCAGCTCGCGGTCCATGACTGGCAAGGCCAGCATCCGCAGGGCTTCGCGATGCCGGCGTCGGTGCGGCAGGACGTCCAGGAGCTCGACGGCGAGCAGCGCGCCGCCCAGGTCCCGTCCGGCGGTGACGGCGTCGAAGAACGCGTCGCGCTGCGCCGGCGGGAGGGTCTTGAGAAGCACCGCGATCTGTTTGTCGTCGTCGGCGTACAGGGTGCCCCAGCGCAGCGCTTCAGCCGGCGCTTCGAGCAGCAGCAGGCGGCGGACGCGGCGCGACATCCGGGGGCCGCGCGTCCAGGAGCGTGTGGTGGCCGTGTCCGTCACTATCAGAGGGCTGTCGCCGGAGGATCCCGCGCCGATCGCGGCATCCACCAGCAGGCGCAGGGTGCGGGAGGCGTCGTGGTCGGCCAGCGCGCCGAGATGTTTGAACAGGCGGCGGGGGAAGGCGGCGCGGCGCCAGACGGGGTATCGCTCCAGCAGGTCCAGCGTCTGTTCGGGCCGGGTGGCGGACGCGGCGATGACGCCGTCCGCGCACTTGTACCACCAGCTGAGCTGCGGGCCGTCCGCCAGTTCGTCGAGCTGACGGCCGACGAAGTCCAGGACGGCGAGAGGGTGGGTGGTGCCCAGCCGTTTCCAGTCGACGGGCAGGTGCGCGTACGCGGGCAGCAGCCGCTCTATGACTGGTTCGGAGCAGATCGGCAGGAGCCTGGCGAGGAGGGCTTCGGGGAGGCGTGGCGGGGCGTCGGTGCCCAGGAGCAGCAGGTCGGCGAGATCGGTGCGTCGAGCCCGCCGTATGCCCCGGACCACAGCGCGCTGCCAGGCCGCCGGCGCGTCCTGGAGCGTGGCCAGAACCGCGGTGTCGAACGCGGGGGAGGCGATCACTGCGTCCAGCGCCGCGACCCGCAGGCCGAAGTCCGGGTCGGCCAGCATCGACCGCAGCACCGCGTCGGAGCCGGTGATGCGGGCCATCGTCAGCAGCAGACCGCGCTCGAACGTCCCGCCCTCGGCCAGCTCGGCCAGCAGCGGCGCCAGCTGCGGCGTCCCGGCCAGACCGCGAGCGGTCCGGGCCACCATGCGCATCCGGGCCGGCCGGTCGAGGGAGTCGATCGCGTCCAGCAGGGCGTAGGCGTTGTGCGGGATCGCCGTCGTCGAGGTCATGGTCTGCGATCGTAGGGGTCTGGCATGGCGGCACGCACCCGGGAAAGGCGCGTCCCGACGGCCGTGGGCCACGCGCTCACCCCGGTGGCACGCCGGCCGCCGGGGTGAGCCCGAGAACATCAGCCCGCTATGGATGCTGCGCGATCAAGTGGTCGTGGTACCCCTGGCCGTACGTGGAGGTCGGCGTGCCGTTCCAGTCGGTGATCAGGATGTTGCCGCCGCTGGCGCAGCCGCCCCACGGGTTCCAGGTCCAGGCCGAGTAGCCGACGCCGTTCGTGTCGGCCCAGGCCATCACCTGGTCGATGTAGTCGTGGTTGCAGTTGTTCTGGCCGATCTCGCCGGCCTGGACCGGGACCTTCGCGGCGACGGCGCCGACGTTCGTGGTCCAGCAGGAGGTGGTGACGCAGCCGTTGAAGTTGTACGAGTGCCAGGAGGCCATCAGGTTGCCGGTCGGGTCCTTCGGCTCGTAGGCCAGCCACTGGCTCAGGTCGTTGGTCCAGGTCAGGCCGCCGGTCATGATGACGTTGGTGGCTCCGGTCGCGCGCACCGCGTTGACCAGCGACTGCATGCCGGCCACCGGGTAGGTGATGCCGGTGCAGGTGCCGCCGTCCCGCAGGCAGGTCCAGGCCTCGGTGGCGTCGGCCCAGCCGTTGGCGGCGTCCGGGTAGGGCTCGTTGAACAGGTCGAACACCACCGCGTCGTCGCCCTTGAAGGCGGTGGCGACCTGCGACCAGAACGTCGGCGAGTACTGGGCGTCGGGCATCGGCTTCTGACAGGTGGCGATGGTGTCCGTGCAGCCTCCGCCGGAGCCGGTGTACTGGCCGTAGGTCCAGTGCAGGTCCAGGATCACGTTGATGCCGTTGGCGACCAGCAGGTTCGTGTAGTCCTTGACCGCCTGCTGGTACGCGGCGCCGACCGTGCCGCCCGCGGGGACGTCGCTGTTGCCCAGCCAGCATTCCTCGTTCAGCGGGATGCGGACGGCGTGGATGTTCCAGGTCTTCATCGCATCGACGGTGGCCTGGTCCGCCGGGCCGTCCCACATGCCCTTGCCCTGGACGCAGGCGAACTCGCCGCTGGAGCGGTTGACGCCCAGCAGGCGGTAGGGGGTTCCGGCGGCGGTGACCAGGTGGTTGCCGGACACGTGCAGCGCCGGGGCCGATGTGGTCGGCGGCGGGCTGCTCGGGGGGCTGCTGGGCGGACTGCTCGGCGGGGACGACGGCGGTGTGCTGGGCGAGGTCGGAGGCGGTGAGCTGGGCCCGCCGCACAGGACGCCGTTGACGGTGAAGGCGGTCGGCGCGGCGTTCGCGCCGCTGTAGGTGAAGTTCGCCGCCGGTGTCACCGTGCCGTTGGTGCCCACGCTGCCGTTCCACGGCATGCTGGTGACCGACACGTTCTTGCCGGACTGGGTCCACGTCCCGTTCCACCCGGACGACAGCGTCTGGTTCCCGGCGTATGAGTAGCCCAGCGTCCAGCTGGTCCACGGCGTGCCGAGGTTCGTGATGGTGACGTTCGTGGTGAAGCCGCTGCCCCAGTCGTTGGTCACCGAGTAGGCGACCTGGCACTGCGTGGTGCCGGCCGCCTGGGCGGATCCCGGCAGCGCCACCAAGGCCCCGGCGCCCCCGGTGATCGCGGCGACCGCGAACACCGCCGAGGCGGCACGGGTGCGGGGCGATCTGAACGATGAGAACGAAAGCCGCATAAACCGCTCCTGATGGTGAGAAGGGGTTGTCGCGCCGAAACGTAGGCATCGTGAGAACGCCGGACAAGTGCGCTCCGAAACATGTTTCGAAAACGCACAGGTCCGGCATCCATCCGTGAGCTGAGGGCCTTGAAAGTTACAGCGAAACCCGGCTTCGCGATCTTAAACACTTAAGCTTTAAGTCGGAGTAATCAGGGTTCGCGCCTCAGGACCGTCCAGTCTCACAGCTTAAACGTGTAAGGGCTCATTGACGTCTACTTCCAAGTGTCGTTCAGAGTCAGCGTGGCGCCGGTACCGCTGGAGGCGGTGCGGTTGCTTCCGGACTCCCACTCGATCGAACCGTCAGGGTCCTTCTTGATGTACTTGTACTCGAACGCGGTGTTCGGCGGCAGCGTCACGGTCGCGCGCCACACCGGGTAGTTCGCGGAGGACAACGGGACGGCGTTCGCCACATTCCAGCTGCCCAAGGCCGGCACCGAGCCGACGACGTAGACGTTCTGGCCGTACCAGGTGGTCACGGTGGCGTTGAACGAGGCGCTGACCGCGGAGCTGGCACCGTGCCAGGTGTCGTTCAGGGTGGCCCCGGCCGATCCGGTGCTCGCGCTGTGGTTCGGATCCAGCTCCCAGGTGACGTTCCCGCTGGCGTCCTTGGTGAGGTACTTGTACTGGAAGGCGGTGCCGGCCGGGAGGTTCACCGTGCCCGACCAGGTGCTGCTGTTCTGGACCAGCGGGATCGCCGCGGCCGGGCTCCAATTGCCGAGAGCCGGAAGCGAGCCGACCAGGTACACCGGAGCACCCGCGGGCGCCCCGGCGACCGAGAAGGTCTCCGCGACCTGGCCGCTCGGTGC
>JABFXP010000168.1 GCA_013361685.1 Catenulispora sp. | reverse complement strand
GCAGGCTCAGTCTAGCACCTTCCCGCTCCACTCCGGACCGCGCCGATATGGCCCCGCGACCCATTGCCAAGCCGGTCTCCAGCGACCAGCCTGGCGGGATGCGACGAAGCGTGGAGATCGAATTTCCGCTGGGTGCGGGGTCGTACGCGGTGACCCGCTGGGCCGCGGACTCCGCCGCCGCGCCGGCCGTGATCGCCGCGCACGGCATCACCGCCAACGGCCTGGCCTGGGGGCCGATGGCCGAGGCGCTGCCCGGGGTGGACCTGATCGCACCCGACCTGCGCGGCCGCGGACGCTCCCGCGAGGTCGGCGGCCCCTACAGCATCGCGGCGCACGCCGACGACCTGGTGCGGACCCTGGACCACCTCGGGATCCAGCGCGCGACGCTGCTCGGCCATTCGATGGGCGGCTGGGTGGCCGCGGTGGCCGCGGTGCGGCATCCGGACCGGTTCGGCGGCGCGGTGCTGGTCGACGGCGGCCTGGGCTTCCCGCTGCCCGCGGACACCGATCTGGACGTGCTGCTGGACAACCTCCTGGGCCCGGCGATGGCCAAGCTGCGCACCGTCTACGCCGGCCGGGAGGAGTTCCTCGCACCCTGGCGCAGTCATCCCTCGCTGAAGGAGGTCTACTCCCCCGCGGTGGAGGCCTATCAGGACCGCGACATCATCGGCACCGAGCCGGAGCTGCGGTCGGCATGCGTGCTGGACGCGGTCCGCGACGACGCGGCCGACGAGTTGCAGAACCCGGACGTGATCGGCGCGATCCACGCGCTGCCGGTGCCCGCGGTGTTCCTGCACGCCGAGCGCGGCCTGCTCAACGAGCCGGCGGGGCTGTACTCCCCCGAGGTCGTGGCCGCCGCCGGGCTCGGCGCGGCCGGGGTGGACGTGCGGTACGTCCCCGGCACCAACCACTATTCGATCGTGCTCGGCGACCGCGGGATCGCCGCGGTCGCCGAGGCGGTCAGGGCGCTGCTGTAGCGCGGCGCCCCGCTTCCGGCCGGCGGGCGGGACCGGGCCGCCGGGCCCGGTCCGGTGCGGACGTCCTCAACGCACCTGCCCCCGGTCGAAGTACGCGACCAGCTCCGGGTCCAGTGCCGGCACGTCCCGCGGCGTGCCGCCGTCGCGCAGCGACAGCGTGGCCATGTACCCGGCGGCCACGCTCATCCGCGCCGCCACCGGCGAGGTGTCGGTCGCCCCGCCCTCGCGGACGAAGCGGGCGAACTCGGCCATGATCGCCCCGTCCGCGCCGCCGTGGCTGCCGGCCGCGTCGGGGACCCGGTAGACGATGTCGGCGTCCCGGCGATAGCCGGTCGGCCCGGAGTTCCAGACCTTCACCACGTCCCCGGGGCTGTCGCCGAAGTTCTCGAGCCGGCCCTCGGTGCCGATCACCGTGTAGTTGCGGAAGTAGTCCGGCGCGAAGTGGCACTGCTGGTAGGCGGCGATGACGCCGTTGTCCAGCTGCATGTTCATCACCGAGACGTCCTCGACCTCGATCCGGTGGTTGAGGTCGCGCCGCGCGGTCGGCGGCCAGTCGAACTCCTTGAGCCAGCCGTCCGGCCGCGGCGTCCCCTCCCGGCGCCGCGGCAGGTCGCCGTAGACCATCAGGTCCCCGAAGGCGCTGACCCGCTTGGTGAAGCCGCCGGCCAGCCAGTGCACGACGTCCAGGTCGTGCGCGCCCTTCTGCAGCAGCAGACCGGTGGTGCGGTCCCGCTCGGCGTGCCAGTCCTTGAAGTAGTAGTCGCCGCCGTAGGACACGAAGTGGCGGACCCACACCGTCTTCGGCTCGCCGATGTCGCCGCGGGCGATGATCTCGCGCATCCGCCGCACCACGCCCATGTGCCGCATGTTGTGGCCGACGTAGAGCCGGGTGCCGGTCTCGTACGCCGCGCGCAGGATGGCGTCGGAGCTCTCGATGGTGATGGCGATCGGCTTCTCGAGGTAGACGGCCTTGCCCGCCCGCAGGCAGTCGACGGCTATCGCCTCGTGGGTGTCGTCGGGGGTCATGACGACGATCGCGTCCAGGTCGGAGCGCTCCAACAGCTCGCGGTGATCCCGCGTGGTGTCGGCGACCGGGTCGATGCCCGGGTCGCCGATCCGCTCGACGGCGCGGGCCAGCGCGGCGGGATCGGTGTCGCACAGGGCGGCGACCTCGAACCCCCGGTCCGGCTGGTGCGCGGCCACGGCCAGCGAGGTGCGCAGGCCCAGGCCGACCACACCGATGCGCAGGTTGCTCACAGGAGATGTACCTCTCTAAGGACTCTTACTTTGTGCCGGTCAGGGCGATGCCCTCGGTGATCCGGCGCTGTGCGGCCAGGAACAGCAGGATCATCGGCAGGCTGGCCAGCAGCGAGCCGGCCATCAGCAGCGGATACTCGGTCAGGTGCTCGCCCTGGAGCGTGGCCAGGCCCACGGTCAGCGGCATCTTGGTGTCGTTGTTGACGACCACCAGCGGCCACAGCAGGTCGTTCCAGGACCACAGCACGGTCAGCACGCCCATCGAGATCAGGCCGGGCTTGGCCAGCGGCAGCATCACCGACCAGAAGATCCGGAAGGTGCCGGCCCCGTCCAGCCGCGCGGCCTCCTCGACCTCGTTCGGCAGCGACAGGAAGAACTGCCGCAGCATGAACGTCCCGAACGCGCTGAACAGACCGGGCAGCACCACGCCGCTGAGCGTGTTCAGCAGCCCCAGGTTCTGCACCAGCTGGTACTGCGGCAGCAGGTACACCTGGCTGGGCACCATCAGGACCGCGAGCATGAGCAGGAACAGCGCGTTGCGGCCCGGGAACTTCAGGCGGGCGAAGGCGTAGGCGGCCATCGAGCAGAACAGCACCTGCGCCAGCACCCGGACGACGGTCTGGACGACCGAGTTCCAGAACTGGTCCGCGAACGGGGTGTCGTGGAAGACCTGGCTGTAGTTGCCCCACTTCCACGAGGGCAGGAAGTGCGGCGGCACGCTGGTCGACTCGCTGGTGCTCTGCAGCGAAGTGATCAGCTGCCACAGGAAGGGCGTCACCATCGCCGCCGCGCCCACGGCCAGGATCACGTGCACCGGCCACAGTCTCTGCCGGATCAGTGTGCTGCCCGAGCCTGCGTCACCCATAGTGGACCCACCTCTTCTGCAGCCGGAACTGGAGCGCGGTCAGCGCGAGCAGCACCAGCGTGAGCACCACGGCGATGGCCGCGGCCAATCCCTGGTTGTTGGTGATGAAGGCGTCCTCATAGAAGAGGTACGCGATCGTCTTGCTGTCGGCCAGCGCCGGGTTGGTCTTGCCGAGCATCATCAGCACCAGGTCGAACATCTGCAGGCCGCCGATCACCGACAGCACCGAGACGAAGAAGATGCTGGGGCTCAGCAGCGGCAGCGTGACGGAGAAGAACTGCCGCACGCGGCCGGCGCCGTCCAGTGACGAGGCCTCGTAGTACTGGCGCGGGATGTTCTTCAGCCCGGCGGCGAAAATGATCATGTTGTAGCCGAGCGAGCTCCAGATGCCGACCACGCCGAGCGCGTAGACCGTGTACCGGCCGTCGGACACCCAGTGCGGGCCGTGTATCCCGACCAGCGACAGCAGATAGTTGATGAGCCCGTAGTCGCCGTTGTAGAGCCAGCGCCAGACCATCGCGACCGCGGCCGGCATGCTGACCACCGGCAGGAAGTACAGGATCCGGTACAGGGTGGCGTACTTGCCGTGCACCTGGTTCAGCAGCGCGGCGAACACGATGGAGATCGGGATTCCGGCCAGGATGATGAGCGCGTACTTGACCGTGTTCCAGGCCGCGCGCGGCAGCTGCGGATCGGACATGAACGCGCTGTAGTTCTTGAAGCCGACCCATTCCTGGCCGCCGAAGGCACCCCACTCGGTGAAGCTGAAGTAGGCGGACTGCACGATCGGCCACAGATAGAAGAGCACGAGGCCGACGAACAAGGGCGCGATCATCGCGTAGCCCCAGGCCCACTCTCTCAGGTGCGCCCGGGAGAACCGGGGCCTCGGGGCGAGCGGACGGCGGGGCGCTCCGGCGGGGCCGCCGGTCCGGCCGGAGGCGGACCCCGTCGCCGCCGCTTCGGCGGCGACGGGGCGGGATTCGATGGCGGGCACCGGCTACTCCTTGGCCAGCGCGGCGTTCATCTGGTCCGCGATCTGCTTGGCGCCGGTCTGCAGGTCGAGCTTGCCGCCCCAGATCTGGTCCAGCGTGTCCTGCATCGGCTTGCTCCAGGCCGCGGTGTTCTTCGAGACCGGATACGGCACCGCGTCGTTCAGCTGGTCGATGAAGACCTGCAGGTGGTACTGCGGCGCCGAGGCCACCCACTCGGCCGAGAGCCCGTTGTAGGCCGGGATCACCGTGCCGGTCTTGGCCTGGATCTCGTTGGCCTCCTTGGAGCCCAGGTACTTCACCCACTCCCAGGCGGCCTCGGGATGCTTGGTCTTGGCGTAGATGACGTTGCCCAGCCCGTTGATGACGGTGGCCTTCTTGCCGTCCGGGCCGGCCGGCAGCGGCGCCACGTCGGCGTCCAGCCCGGCGGCGCCCTTGTACTCCGGCAGGTCGTAGTCGCCGTCGGTGAACATCGCCACCTTGCCCGAAGCGAACAGCTGGTCCGGCTGGGTGTCGGTCATCTGCTGCGCGGTCGGGGAGACCTTGTACTTGGTGACGAAGTCCAGGGCGTACTGGAGCCCGGCGAGGGACTTGGGGTCGTCGAACCCGGACTTCTTCTTGTCCGCGCTGATGGCCGAACCACCGGCCTGGAGCATGGTGTTGAACAGGTTCTCCTGGGTCCAGTCCGGCGAGGCGATGCCCCACACGCCCTTGCCCGGGTCGTTCAGCTTCTGGGCCGCGTCGATGACGTTCTGCCAGGTCCAGGTGGCGTCCGGGTATTTCACTCCGGCGGCGTCGAAAAGCTTCTTGTTGTACCAGAGCCCGACGGTGTCGAAGTCCTTCGGCATGGCGTACTGCTTGCCGTCGAGGGTGTAGACGTCGTTCAGGGCCTTCGGGAACGGGGTGTTGTCGAAGCCGGGCTTGTCCGACAGGGACAGCAGCTGCTTCTGTCCGGCGTACAGGCCGACGCGGGGGCCGTTCATCCAGAACACGTCCGGGGCGGTGCCGGAGGCGGCGGCGGTCTGCAGCTTCGTCCAGTAGTCGGCGTTCGGCGTCACCTGGATGTCGATGGTGATGTCCGGGTGGGCGGCGTGGAAGGCGTCGGCCATCTGCTGCATGGCCGGCTTCTGCTTCGCGTCCCAGATCCCGTAGCTCAGGGTGACCGGGCCGGACTCGGTCTTCCCGGCCGAGGAGGACCCGGACTTCGAGGACGAACAGCCGGTCGCGGCCAGGGCGAGCGCCCCCGCACCGGTGAGGACCAACACCTTCCGGAACATCCACGTCTCCCAACTTGTCAGGACTCTGATGTCGAAACAGCTGACCCGAGCAGCGTTCCGTGAGCCGGGACACTAGTCCGCGTTTTTGCTTGAGACCAGGGTTAATCGAGCACCGGCGCGCACCAGACGCGAAAAATCCACCGTTCCGACACCGATCCGTGATCGAATGTCCCCGCATAGCGGACATCTTTAATGCTGGACTCCGTGATAAATGATCGCGCAGCCGGACCCGCCCGGCCTAGAATGACCGCCATGCGACGGACCAGCGGCGACGGCAGCTTCCTGCGGAGCCTCAACGAAGCGGCGGTGCTGCGCGCCCTGCGAGAACGTGCCACCCCGACCCTGGCCGAAGTGGCGCGGGACGCACAGCTGTCCCGGGCCACCACCGAGGTCATCATGGACTCGCTGCTGCGCCACGGCTGGGTGGTGGAGGCCGAGGCGGTGGCCGACGGGCAGCGCGGCCGGCCGGCCCGGCGCTACGCGTTCCGCGCGGCCGCGGCGCACGTCGCGGGCGTGGCCATCGGCGGGTCGGCGGT